>NZ_JBJIEP010000004.1:0-335267 GCF_046557955.1 Shinella agrisoli
GGCCTCCTCCACGGGTTTCAATGCGGTCATTTCGATTTCCACTTCGCAAGGATCTGTTCGCCGGTCTTGGCGAGAAAGAGTGAGCCGACGATGATGCCGGCCCAATCGTTCAGCGGCGACGGAAGAGCCGCAATCGACCAGTCCTGCGGATAGGCGCAGCGCGCGCACCACAGGACGGAGTAAACGCACACCGCGCCGAACCAGAGGCCGAGCGGCGCGATGAAGAACAGCGGGAACCACCAGCCCCGGCCGCCGAGGACGGATGCCTGGGCGGTGATGTATGCTTCGACGGCTTCGGTCTTGATCCGCTCGCGCGCCGTCTCGTTGTCGAGCTTGTGATCGACGGTATCGAGGATGCGGTCCAGCGTGCCTCCCGTCAGCCAGCCGAAGAGCTTGGCAAGAATGCTCATGTTGCCCACCCGAGACGCTTGGCCGCGGCATATATGGGCGATCAACCTCGGCGTAATAGGCCGCGTCCGCGAAGTTAAGCGTATTCGAGAACGTGATCGTATTAGGGCCGGAACCGGAAACGCGTGTCAGCGTGCCGGAAACGTCGCTGGTTGCTACCTCGGGGAATGCCCAAACAATCCAGCCCGCGCCGTCCTTGTTGCGCGTAACGCCGTTGACCTCATAGATTTGACCGGAAAAACTGTAGATGTCGCCCGATACGATCCCCACGGGATAACTTGCCACAACGAAGCCGCGAGATTTGTTGTAGGCCCCACCTCCCGATGGAGCATTCGGACGGCGGGATAGCCAATGGATCGTAGCACCGTCCGCACCCTTCATCCGTAGACGAAGGCCGTAGGTGTTCGCGGCGTTGCCGGGCACCACGAACTGCAGTAGCGCTTTGTCGACAAACCCGACAGAGCCGACCTGCTGCAGCGTCTGATACTCGCTGTTTTGAGCGACAAAGGTTGGCGAGAGTGATTGCAGCGCATCATAGTAGGGTCTCTGTGCCTCGCTGAGCGCATAATGGCCGATTTCGATCTCTTTCCACAGCGCGTGTCTCTGTTGTCGACTGTCGTAGCCGAGGCCATTGCGATGCTGGGCGACGATAGCGATCTGCCAAGGTTCGAGCACCGTATCCCATATGTTGACATCGTCGATCTTGCCGATGAACGACGAACTGGTACCGCTGGCCCCAACCTGCGGATCGGTGCAGTTGTGCGCGCCGGCACCTGTCATCGATGCCACCTGCGCACCGTTGGCGTAGGCCACCAGCAGATCGCGCACCGCGTCATAGGTGACCGCGATATGCATCCACTCGCCCGCGACGGCGCCGATGGCAACGTCGATATCGGCGCTTCCCGAGCCGTGCCGGATCCAGAGGCGTCCGCTTTCCAGCATAATATTCAACCTCCCGGCTGTGCCACCGGAAAGGATGTTGCGACTGGTTCCGAAAGATGCCGGATTGATCCAGGCCGCAAAACTGTAACTTGCCGGCATTGCAGGCGAACCGCCGAAGGTCATACGGTCGCCGTTTGCGCTGCCCTGATAGACCGGCCCGCGCAAAGCGTCCGTGACGATTGCGGCGCCGCCGACCAGCGTGCCGTTGTTGGTGGCGGAAGGCCAGCACCGCGTCGTCCCGCCGTCGAAGGTCCAGCTATAGACCGGCGCGAACAATTGGCGATGCTTGCGCGGCCGGAACACCTTGAGCGATGACACGGGTCGGCCAAGCTCTGAGATGCGCCGCGCAATGGCGTTGCTGTAGTGCAAGGTGTGCCGCACGCCAGGGTGATTGGAATAGTGGTAATCCACATTCCGGGTCACATCCTGACAAAAATATTCACTCGAAATCTCCCAAAAGTGAGCCCCCTCCTCCCAAGCGAGGCGAGACATCGCCGCCTGTTCGATGCCACGGGCTTTCCGGCCTTCAGTGACGATGATGGGATTCATCCCGCCGCTGCGGCTTGCCTTCAGCTTGCGTCGCAAGTTTTCTACGAAGAGCCGCGTGCGACTATCACGCACGTTGGCGTCGTTAGCGAACAGGACGATCAACACATGTTGAGGGTCAAGATCGCGCGCACCAAGACTTCCGTATATCGGAGCCCCGCCGACGAACCGTGACCAACTTTCCAGACTATCGTCTGACGTCAAACTGACGTTCGCAAATTGCCAATCGGTGAGCGCCGAGAGACTGTTCACCCATGCTTTTCCCGGCAGGGTATAATAGACGCCACCAAGGCTGTCCCCATCCAGAAGCACGCGACCGGACTTCGCATTGACGACGTGCTCGACCACGCCGAACGTATTAGTGATGTCGCGTGTACGGGCAACCTCGACCAACGTCGTGTGATCGGCACCGATGGCGACAACGTATGGGCGGATATAGATCGTACCAGGCGGTGCGATCCAATCGAGTCCCACGACCATTGTCTTTTCCCGCCGGCCGACACTGATCGTCAGATCGGAGAACGTGGACGAGGAAGTGCCGAGATGACCGTAATCTTTGTTCAGGTACTGAACGCCGACTGAAACGGTGGATGCCGCCGCATTCGCCGGGTCGACCTCTCTTTGCACCGCATAGGTTACCTCATACAGATGGCCCTGTTCGTTTCGAAACGGCCACCGTGAGGCGACGACCAGAGACTGATTTACGACCCTGACTGCCTCGCCGTAATCGCCGGCAACCAGACGCGCCGGATTGAGCGCGGTCAAAGCCGAAGTCGGCGCTCCGGAGGAGCCGATGTTATTCGTCTCAAAAAACTCAGTAGGCGTAGCACCGGGTCTACCATCAGGCGAGCCGCGGCGGATATTGATGTCATCTACCCCCGCAATGGCAGCGGAAACATCAACCGCATCAATAAGGTCACCCGTCCGCACCCACGCCGACAGGCTTTCGCTCCACTGGTACTCACCGGCATCGTCTACCGTGCCGGAAACGATCGCGCCGGAAGAGTTGACGTAGTAGCCCGTATGCGTTCCGGTCACTGTGTTCGGGATGCGCCCAGGTTGTCCGTCGCGCGCACCCTCCTTGTCCGGATTAGTCGACAGATCTGTCCAACTTGTGCCAACGATCATACCTTCGGCTGCGGCGGAGATCTGCTCCTCCAATCGCGCCACGGCCTCGTCTATAGCGTCATCGATACCTGCAAGCTCTTCCTCAACGATCTCGCCAATGGGCCGGATCACCCCCTTTTTGGGGTTGTACTTCCCCGACGACGGAACGCCATCCGTGACGTAATCCCTCCAAGCCTCACGGAAGGCGTCTGCAATTCTTCCCATGTCAGGTCCTCATGCTAAATCGCTCCAGCGCGCAGCCAGAGGCGACAGTTCAAGTTTTTCGATTGATCAGGTGACCGAGAACGATCCGGTCGCGACTTCGGTAGCCGGGACGCCGGAGGCGTTGATGGCGACCACAAAGCCGTATTTGGTGCCGGCAGTCAGGCCGGTGACAACGCGACCGTCAGCGATGTTCGGCGGCCCGTACTCCGTGGCGACGAGCGTTGCCCCCGTCATGGAGTTTGTCGTGTTGATGTAGATGCGCACGCCCGCATAGTTCGGGCTGTTCGGCGCGGTCCAGCTAAAGCTTGCCTGCCCTGCCCCGCCCGTTGCGCCTGCACCGACCACCACACCGGGCGGCGTAGGATCGGCCGTCACGGTCAAGGTCTGATACGCCGTCCAGTCCGACTTTGTGCCGCCACCCCATGTGCGGAGCCGGACGCGATATTCCTCCCCGTCTACGAGGTAAGGCGTTCTGGCCTCAGTCTCTCCAGATTTGGAGTATGCCGACTGCGGGGAAAACGAACCGTCTGTCGGCTCATATTCCAATTCGTACCTGAGCTGAAAACTCTGCGCGCCCCAAACGCCCTTGATGAACGCAGCTGATGCGCCGCCGGCAACGACTTCCGTTTCCACGCTTGCAATGAAGCCCTCCGGCTCTGGCACGCCGCCGGATTCTACCGGGGTGATGACGTTGCCGGGCGACCCCTCTTCCGTCGCAGCGTTGAAATCGTAGAGCCCTTCCGGCACGACGATGCCGGAAAACGATACCCGCATGTTCCGCAGGTCGAGCGAGACCGTGGACGTGATCTCGATCACCGCATTAACAAGCCCACGGCTCGGATAGTGGACACGGACAAACCGGCGATAGGCGCAGTTCTTCGCATCGCTGTAGTTCGCCGTGATCGTGACCTTGCGGGCGTTGGCACGGATGTAGGTGAGCTTCTGCTTGCGCTGGCAATGATTGTGCGACTGGATCGCAGCGTTGTCGAACGTCCTGGTACGCTCGGTCTCGTCCACCTCGCCGTAGGGATCGCCGTAGATCGCGGCATCCTCCGTCGCATAGTGGTTCGCCGTGTTGACGTACCGGCCGCGCACCGCAAGCACCGTGGAGGACTTGCGCCTGTTCTTGTCGACGCGAATCGCAAAGATATGATCCTGCGTCAGGGTGATGTCAGGTTCAACGAAGTGGCCGGCATGCACGCCGATTTTACCGTCCGCGCGCTCGAAGACGACAAGCTCGCCGGCCTCGTCCAGAATGCGCCCGACTTCAACCGGATCGTTGTTCGTCCGGAACCACATACCGCCGTGATAACGCGGCTCGGTCGCGCCATCCCGGTTCGTAACCAGCTCGTCGCAGACATTCGCGGCGATGATCCAGTCCGGCATGTGCATGCGACCGTAAGCCATCTTGCCGCCCCAGGGGCTGCACAGATGACGCAGGCGCATCAGCGCAAGGTTGGTGCTGAATTCCCAGGTATTGTGGTCGTTGGTGCGGTGCGATCCTGAACCGCCCGGGACCATGGAATCCTTGCGCGGATCGTACAGCAGCGCCCCTTCCACGACAGCGGAATGCTCCGGCATCTGGTTAGGATAGACGTCAAGGAAGTCCTCTTGCGGCGCCGTGACGCAGCGCATCATGACGGAGGCGAGACCATCGCCGCGATGATCGTTCGTCCAAACCTCGGGAAGCCGCTCGACGATGTAGTCATAGGCGGTTTCCGTATCGAGGCCGAGGCGGGTATGGATGAGCACATAGGCGGTGTTGCCGCCCGGCCCACGGAAGTGAGACGGCAGCATTACCGTGCCGTTGGATTCGTCCAGCGTGACCGGCTCGTCGTGCAGGTAGTGCTGCACGTAGCCGTTGATGCGGTGGCCGGCCATTGCCGTAATGTGAAACGCCGTGCCGCTCGCCTCTTCTAAGAAAACGTAGTCGCCGCCCTTCTTCGCCCGGCCTAGCACGATCGGGAGCGGCGGGACGTTCTGCTTGAGATTGTAGCTGCCGTCTTCCGGCTTCGGCACGGCGGGCTTCTGGGCGAACAGCTGCGAGCCAAACGCCAGCCCGCCGATGGCCAGGGCGTAGGTGCCGAGATAAAGAACATTGGCGGCAAGCGTCGTCGTCCCCAAGGTCGAAACCATGAGGGCGATTGTTTCAAGTATGCCCACTTAAGGCCTCCAGACCGCCAACGTTGGCGCGGACAGTCGCGTCCAGCCCGACGGTGTGCGGGTCAACCACCCATTTCCGTCATGCAAGGCGCCGAATTGTCTTGTGATGTTGCGCGCACTGCCCAGCGCGCCGACGTCCCCGATGCGAGGCTCTGACACCCGAGGCAGCCCGATCCTCGCGGCACACTCCGCGATCAGCTCGACCGCGCCCCCGTTGCCGGACAGGATGTCGAGTTGCCCTTGTCCCGGCTCGTAGACGCCCCTGAGATGCGCGGCCGGGTCCGGGTAACCAAGCCAGATCATCCATTCCGCAAGAGCAAGGCAGCAATCGACCTTCCCGCCCGGCGTCCACGGCTCGCGCGCGTTGGCCGCCAGAAAGGCCGGAAGGACGTCACCAACTCGGCCACGCAACGGTCTTGTCCCTCAAGCCAGGCACCCGTTCGCAGAAGCGATCCGGCGGCGCAGACGGGTTCAGGATGGCCGAACGAGCCCGCTGATCCACGTCGGACAACACGCTTCCACTCGTCGTCGTGCGCAGGGTGAAGGAATTCACGATGTCTATCGTCACCGTGGACGTCGATGCCTCGTCCTGCGCCTGGTCCGTCGCGTCGAGATTGTCGATCGTCCCGGTGAACTTGATCTCCGGCTCGCCCACGGGCTGGTCGAAGTCGTCCAGTTCCTGAAGCTTGAGGACAAACTCCGAACCGACGACGCCGACGTCATCGTCATATTCCCAGATTTCGTCTCCAGCAGCGGTGTCGATGCCGATCAGCGACAATGTGAGCGTGAATGCTTCGCCGTTGATGGCCGCCTCTATCGATTGCAAGGCGTCCTCGGTGAACTGCGCCGGTCGGTAGATATTGCCGTCCGCATCGACGAAAGGCCCGCCCGAGCCGTCCCATATGTACCGCGGCCCGTCAGGAAGATAGAGATCGCAGAGGATGCGCAGAGACGCCATCAGATCAGGCCCCTTGCAAGGCGATACCAGTAGTCGGTATCTTCGGTGAAAGAGATCGACGGGGAAGCAAACTTCCCGATCGCGTCGGCCGCTATGTCCATGCCGCGGTCTTCCGACAGACGGCAAAGGCATGTCGGCTCATCGAATTCAAGGTCCGCTCCGGCCGGGATGGTTTCGCGCACCGACGGACTGATGGGGACGGTCCACACATCGCCGTCGATGTCCATGACCGGCCCAGTTTCATAAAGCGCGTGGCGATACGAAAACCGCACGCCCACAAGGTTGTCAGCGGCGTTTATGATCCGCAGCCGTATCTGCGTCGCACCGATCGGCGTCACGCCCTCGGTAACGATGCTGATAGCCCCCTGTTCGTATTCCGAGCCGTCGCTGAATGGCGAGCCGTCATCATGCGGCACTTCCGCCTGCTCTTCGAACCTGCCGGAGACATAAGGGGCAGACAGTCCCGACCGCACCGGTACGGCAATGCGCCCCGACCGGCCGCCGAGCATCTGGCTTATCGCCTGCCATGTCTGCCATTGCGCGCGATCCCGATTCCGCAGCACGACGTTGCCGTACTCGATGGACCAGAACCCGAGGTCTGTGCGGGTCGCCGGGTCAAGGCCGCCGAGAGTCCGCCCCCCGCCGCGCGTGAACGCGACGAGGTTCGCTGAAATCTGCCGAGGGCGCAGAACGCAATGCGGAAACACCGGTATATTAGCCATTGCGCCAGTCGCCCCCCGCCTTCTGGTTCTGGAATTTCGCCATCGTCGGAACGACGTTCTGGTTGGCGGCCGAGACGATACCGGGAGCCGCCTTGGCAACCTGCCCCCGGCTCACGGACTCTACGAACGGCAGAAGATTGCCGTTGCTGTCCACGGACGCGCCGACCGTAACGTGAATGGCTTGCGGTTGCGCGGCCTTGGTGCCTCGCGGCAAGACGACCTCGCCGCGTTGCAGGATCGCCGGAACTTCGCCCGGCTGAAGTCCGGCTATGCCGCCCGTGTGGTAACGCTTCGCACCTGCAAATACCGATGGCGACACTGCGCGTCCGTGGCCGTAGCCATCGCGGCCGGCAACGCCACCCGAATGCAGAATGCCGGGAATGATCGCGCCGCCCAGGAGGCCGCCCTTTCCTCCCCCGCCTATACCACCGAAAAGATTCTGCAATCCAATCTGGATAACGCTGTCCAGCACGCGGTTCAGCGCGTTTCGGAGTGCTTCAGCGGCAGAAACCCCTCGCCGCAGGTCGTTGATGAAGCCCCCTACGACATCGACGCCGATATTGGTAAATTCTCGGGTCTCCTTGTTAAGTTCGCGCTGCTCAACCTTTAGGGCTTTTGCAGACTCTCGCATTTTGTCATACGCCCCGGCGCGTCCTTCGGCATAGCGGATGACATCATCAACAGTTGCGCCATTACCTAGTATGGTAGGGTTGGCGGCTACGGCGCTAGCCGAAAGCACGTCTTTTGCAAGGGTTCCGGCTTTTGCTTGCAGAACAGCAATTGCCCCCTGTGGCCCAAGGAAGTGAGCAAGATGCAGAGCGGCTTCATTCACTGACACACCCGCCTGCCGCAGAATCTCTGCGTTTTGGCGCGCGTACTCCTTGATCAGTTCACGCGAAATATCAGCATCGGTCCGCAGGGCGAGGATCGTCGCATCCGACATGTTCTTCGCGCGATCCGGAAAATGCTGCCGGAACAACGAAAGCCATGTACTTTCGATGAACTGGCCGAGGCCAGTTGCTGATGAATTCGGGTTCTTCGCGTTGGCCCGCCCACCACTTTCAGCCTTTACGATTTGGTCAACGTAGCGGTCAATCGTGCCGTCAAGGCCGTCGAATGTGTTCTTTACTTTCTTGGCTGACTCCCCGAGCCCGTCGAGTTCGATCAATGGCCGACGCTCCGGGGTTGGACCATTGTCCGGTAACACAGTCGAAGCGCCCTGGATCGTCCCGTCAGCGTTCTGGTCGGTACGACCATAGGACCGCCACGTTCTCGGGTCGTTCATTAGCCGCTCAGCAATCGCCCTGTCTTGCTGCTTGCGAGCTTCCTCAGCCTCTTTGGCAACGTTCGCAAAGGCTTCGGCAATTTTGTTTACTGAACCGGCGAAGTTCTGTGCACTAGAGACACCAGTGTTCAGCCATTCAGTAATTAGTGCGTTCGTAAGTTCTTTCGTTTCCTTTGTGCTGTCCTTGCCCCCGTCGATGGCAACTTTCAGCTTGTTGAAAGCAACCTGGATTTTCAGGATACCTTCTTCGCTCGCTCCAGCAGCACGCAATTGATTCACAACATCGGTAATATCTACCGACAGGCCCTTAACTTGCTCTCGGGCCTCAGCGAAAATCTTATCGATGTGCTGGTTGGTGGCTTCGCGAAGCTGCGCGACGTTCTGCGCTCTCTCCGCAGCTTCCGCATACGCCTTGAGTGCGGGAACGGCATCTCCCCACTCTTTGGCGACGGCAGCAATAAGATCGACATGGGCCTTCAATGCCTTATCAGACTTGTTGGCTCCATCATCAACCGAAGTGAAGTATTGGATCGCATACCCTACGAGGCCGATCAGCGCGAAGGAAGCCAGCGAGACCGGGTTAACCATTTGCGCGAAAGCACCGCCCAAGGTCTTTACTGCACCGACCAAACCACCCGAACCTTGGAGGGCCTGCGAAACCTGCGAGCCCTGCTGCACCATGATCGTGAATGGCGACGTGCCGGAGGCCAGCCCCATGGCGATGTCGTTCAACTGGAACGACAGGTTCGACACCGCTGCGCGCTGGGCACCCAGCGACCGCTCCACCTGCTTGCCGCCATTCTGAAAACTCCGCCCGACGTTGTCGTTGGCCTTCTGAAATCGCTTTTCGATGTTGCCCGCAGTGTCAGCACCAGCCTTTGCTATAGCGGCAAGTTGTTTCTGCGCCTGCTTCTGCGTAAACTCGATCGAGACAAGCAGGCGCGCGAGATCTTCTGCGGTGGCTGCCATGGGCGCTCCGAACTGTGGGGAGATATGGATAATGTGCTGAAGGCGCTCGTGGCGCTTGCCTGCGTATGCGTCATCGCAGTTAGCGGGCACTATGGATACATGGCCTATCGGTCATATATCGCTGAAGATGAACCCGTTACGCGCGCCAGAGCCGAGGCGGCCCGGATAGCTACTCAAGCTAAACGAGCGCAACAAGAACGCCTTGCTGCGCGCGCCAGGGAGTTGGAAGACAGAAAGAACGCGAGGCGGGTCGCACGAGATGAAGAAGAACGGAAAAAACAAGAGGCTAGAGACAACGCGGCGGCAATCCTCAAAGACGCCGTCGTGAACTACTAAAACCCCTCAATCCCCAACCCGGCCAGATCATCATCCGCCATCGGGGGCGGTGCGGCGTCTTCAGTCTGATGTGCCTTGCGGAATCCATCCGCGCAGCATGCGAACTCCCACAACGTCATATCATCAACGGCGCGCGGGGTATAACCCATCGCAGCGCCGGCAGCATAATAGGTGGACCATCTCGTGCGGCCGTTTGGCAGCGGGTTCAGCTCTGGCTGGCTTCCCCCGCCTCCGTCTCCCCCGGCGGATCATCCTCGCCCCACATGATGAATCGCCGCAGAACGTCAGCCGCAGTGACTGCAAGGCCGTAAGGACTCGTTAGGGTGAGAGCGCGTTCAAGCGTAGCCGTTGCGTCACGCTCCGACATTCCTGCGCCGATAAGGCCCAATCGTATCGGTTGATAGACGTCGTCGATCTTCCACGCGGTGGAAAGCAGACGTGCTAGCACCACGGCGCAGCCAGCATCGCACGCCTTCTCCAGCGCGCGCAACTCGCCGATGCCGAGGCGGAAGTTATCGCTCCCGCCCGGCCACACAATCTCCTCTGCCCCTCGCATTAGGAGCCGGCCTTCGGGGTGCGGGTCGGAATACCGTCAAATTCGATGGAAATCTCCGCCGTTACCTTGGTACCTCGTTCCGCCTGGTTGTTGATCGAAACGAGGTATGCGGGACCGGACTCGTATTCCGTGTCGCCCACCTCTGCCTTGACGTGATGAACCCGAATGTTCAGGGTCTGGCCCCCATACCACCAATCGAGCATCGTCTCATGGCTTTGACGAGCCCACGAGCCGGAGCCAGAAATCGTCACCTCGGACGACTGAACTGCACGCTCATGCCATCGCGCCAAACCCACTGTGCGGGCTGCTCCCCGGCATGAGCGGCCGCGAGGATGTCGCAGCCGTCATTGTTATCCATATCCTGGCGGAAGGCGGCGTCCCGCGAGCAATGCCCGCAGTACCGGCTTTCGAAGATGCAGCCCTCAGTGCCGTTGGACGGCCTGAAGGGTGTGCCGTTGGCGGGAGGCCAGATCATGATGCCCTCCCCACAGCTAGACGATAGGCTTCCTCGCAGGCGGCGCGGTCTTTCCATCGCGGCAGGAACTCCCGTTCGAGCAACGTCACTCCATCGGTGACGCGTCCCAGTTTGATCATGTTGACTGCACGAACGACGACTTCACGTGCATCGGGCTCATCCTTTTGGAACAGCCTGCGCCGCTGGAACTCGTTGGCGATCTCCTTGTCGGAAAGCGCGTCGAGAACTTCGTCTGTGTCAATGTCGACCCGGATTGTTCCCATCACGCCACCCGCAGAGGCATGAGCACTCCGTCCCAGTTGTCGTTCTCGCCAGTCACCACTGCCGGTGAATTGCTTTCAGACAGCGCCAGCTTGACCTTGCCCGGCGGAAGCGCGGCCAGCATGTCGCGCAGGTAGAGGCTGTTCAGGCCGTATTCGATCGGCTCGCCGCTGTACTCGGCCGCAACCTCGTCAGCCGCTTCGCCCGCCTCAGATCGAGCCGAGAACTGAACTGCGCCGGACGCGATGGATACCGGCTGTACGGGTCGCTGGTCGGGCTGTCGAACCGCACGATTTCCGGGTGAGCCAGTTGCACGACATAAATGCCGGCCTGCGCCAGAGCCGCGACGGCGGAAAGGTATTCGTTCCACTCCGTGTCTGCCTCGACGTAACCCTTGCCGAAGCCCGCATCCTCGATGGAGTTGATACCGAGTCGTGCGCAGGTGGCACGCCATACCAGCGGCTCAAGACCATCGAGGCTGTCGATTATGACTGTGCCGAAGTTGTGCTGCAGGTTGCCGTCGCTGTCCGTATCGAGAAGTTCGCCGAACACGTCGAACACGTCGTTCAGGGACGTGATGACACCGGGGGTGGGCAAGTCCACGTCGGACGGCGGTCGCTCGCCTTCCGTGCCAAGGAAGAGTGGATTGGGGAACTCAGCCGCCACGCTGGTCTTGCCAATGCCGTCCACGCCATAGATTAGCGTGATTGGCGGGTCGTTCCGCTTCGTGGATTTCAGGGATGATAGGGAAATTGCCATTTCGTCTCCTTTTGGTGGTGCTACTGCCGTTCCGGATCAGTCTTCCGATCCAGCCATGCATAAATCTCAGCCCCGACGAACCACACCCCGATCGCTGCGCCGCCAACGGCGAAGGCAATCGGAATGAGCGCGTAGATCAGGCCGATGACGCCGGCGCATACTGCTGCGGTCAGCGCACGTTTCCAGGTGGTGCCGGGCTTGTAGACGGGGCCTGTCATAGACACCCCTGAGCAATCCCAGTCTTTCGGGGCCTCGCTGGGCGGCGGGTCGCCCCAACCGTCTCTATATTTCGGCATAACATCTCCTCGCCCCCGCTGCCTGTCGCCAAGCAGCGGGTTGGTGTGGTGGTAGTGATTGGTGGTTAGGCCTACGCGGCTTCCCGCAGTTCGATGCCAGCTTTGCGCGCCAGCTTGATCAGCTTCTTGAACTTCTTCTTGCGAACCGCGATGGCCGCATCCAGTTCAGAGAAGTCGCTGGTGAACTTGATATGCAGGGTGGTGTCAGGCTCCGTTTCTACCGGTGTCACGGCAGGCTCGTCGGCCCATTCGGCGACAAGATCAAATTTCGATCGCCATTCTGGACGTGGAAGAATTCCTTTGAACGCACTGATGCCGAATCCGGTATAGTGACCCGGATTCCCCTCGACACCGGTTCGATTTTCGCAATTCCAGTAGCCGCCACAATCGATGAGCGGACCAACCTTCGCGCCATTCGCCGCTTTGTAGGCAACGCCTTCACGCAGTTTCAGCTTGTTTGCCGGTGCATCGGCTGCCGGTTGCGCTTCCGCGGCAACGGGCAGCGGCTTAAAGTAGTCCTCACTGTAACCAAGGACGCCGTACCCGTCACCAACGTCCACGAACACATCGTTGCCATCCACGCGCTCGACTACGTATACGTCTACGTAGTTCAGTAGGGACGTTTCCTTAACAGCCCGCACACGGTCCCCGACCTTGAACTTTGCCATCCTCACGCCCTCCCCATTGCACGTATCACATTCAGCGACACGACGTTGTTTCTCTTCGGCGGTTCTTCATCGTGGCCGCCACGCTGTTCTTCTGCGGAAATGTAAGTTTCGAGTTCGACGTCTTCGAACCAGTAGCTTTCGGTGGAGCCGCCGAGACGCACGAGGTACTGTTGTCCCCAGTCCCGCTGCCCAATGACCTGACCGACGATCTCCGGCGTCATCCGGACGCGCACAAGCTCGCCTCGATCGAATTCCTTGAGGCCGATCTCGTTCAGTTCGCCCTTCATGCTGCCACCTCTTCGTAAACGATGGACAGGAAGTCCTCTCGGGAAGCTTCTTTGAGTTCCGCAGTTAGTCCCTCGTCGGCAAACTCGTGCGTCCAGATAGGGCGGCCTAGCTTTCGCTCCGCATACTCATGAACGACAGAGAAATTGCTGGCCGTGATACCCGTGTATGCGCCAATGATGGCAGCTTGCTCTTTCGTCAGGCGCTGTGTCATGCTGCCACCCGCTCGGTAGCATGGCCGTCGATGGTCGGAATGCGCACCACGCTCACCGGCATAAGCCCGCTGGTCGTGGAACATCCGCCGTTATAGGCCGACATTCGCGTTACGCGCCCAGGATGGTTGTCGTTGGCTGGACCTACTCGCTCGGCCGTCACGCCAGCGCGTCGAAGGTTCTGGTAGACGGTCATCGTTTTCAGACCGTATGATCTGGCGATGCGTTCCGCAGATTCGCCGTCTTGTCGGCGAGCGTGCATATCCGCCAGCATGGCGCTGGTGATCTGGGTCATCGTTTCTCCTCTTCGTGGTGAACTTCGGCAAGATGGTAGGTCTTGCCAATGGTAGACGTTTATAGTACGAATTTACAAATTTGTCAAGACATAGGTGCTTTATGCCTCCAAAGAAAAGCCGTTTCGCCATGCTCCTCGCGGAACGCCAGCGCGCCCTTCACATGACGGAACGCGCCGTTGCCGAGAAATACGGATGGGTTCAGCAGACATACAGCGCATGGAAGCGCGGCACCCTGCCCCGCCCCGACGTTCGTGACGCCATCGCCGACTTCCTTGGCCTGACGCGCGAGGAGGTCGATAAGCTTTGCGAGGAGGCCATCGAACGCGCCGCGCCTGGCATTGGCGTATTCGACACCGCGCAGCAGCACGGCAAGGTATCTGACCGCAAGGAAGGCAGGTTCAAGTTCGAGCCGATCCAGCATGGCTATGGCGTATCGTACATCCCGCGAGGCCGCTACTTCGTGCGGATCGAAACGAACGTCATGGAGCCGGTGCTGCTTTACGGCACGCGTGCGTGGGTAGATCCTGCCGTATGGCCGAAGCCCGGCAACGAAGTGATCGTTCACGGCGCGAAAGGCACAGCCTGGATAGGCAGGCTTGAGGCCGTGGAAGGCCAGAAGGTGCGGCTGTCGCGTTACGGTTTGCCCGACGTGGTCGTGGACAGCCATGAAGCGATTCATGTCATCGTGCTTGCCGAGCGGGTCATGGCTGCGGGGTAGCGGCTGGCCTTTATGGACTTGACAAATTTGTAGCACTTTGGTATGTGCTCCTTGCCTCTGTGGTGGAGGAATCGAACCGGCTTGAGTACCGCGGGCGTCACCCGTCTCCTCCTCGCCGTAGTAGGGACCCAAACTGCGAGCCTCACGGGTGGTGCCGGCCGAAAGGTAGCTCGCTGTTTGGGGTTGGTTTGCGGTTGGTGGCCGCGTTGGCTTTTATGTTTGGCGGGGTGGCTATGGCGGTGTGGGTTTCGCAGAGATATTGGCCACCCCGCCATGGCCGCTAGGCCATCACTTTCCGCCACTCGGCGTAAAGATTACGGAGCAACCGCTTTTCGGTGTAGCGCTTCGCTCGTTTTGCGGCGTGTGCGCTGTATGATTCCTTTCCGCTATCGGAGCGCTCGATCCGAACGATCTCGCCGTTGGCGTCCAATTTGGGAACAAATTTTCCGCTACCTTTTTTGGTTTCAACCATCTTAGGGCAGTTGCCGTTCGCCTCGTATCGGGCGCGATTCGCGAAAACCTTCTGGTAATAGGTGTAGCTATCGTTGGCATCGACATCTTCACCGAAGACTGGGCGGAATTTCCCCATGGACAGAATGAGGCTGTTGCCGATGTTCCACATTGTTGAGCGCTTGGACTTGCTGTATCCCTCGTCAATCCAGTCTTTGGCCGTTGCTCCTTTACCAGGATTACCCTGACGGTGTCCGTTGATGACGGCCACCCCAATGCGCTTCCACAGTGCCGAGACCGACTTGAAATCGCCGACCGAGTAGAATTGGCCCGCCTGTATATGGAGTTTATTGCGATGGTAAATGTCTTTGTTGGCGTAACCGCTGGCCTCGCCAATAATGCACGCGAGCGAAAGGTCGCCGAATCCCTTGATCGACTTGGCCCACGCGTAAATCGGTAGACTTTTCACGTCGCGCACGAGCTCTCTTTCGAAGCGCGACTGCTCATTCTCAAGGGGGGCTATTGCCTCCAGGTAGAAGGAGATCTGCCCGCGGTATTCGTGTCCGGGGTCCTTGCTGGCCTCGGCGAAAATTTTGGCAGCGAGTTTCTTGTCACCAGCAAACACGCGCCGGAGGCTGGCCTGCGCCTGAAGGATGAGCTTCGTGCGAGCGCGGATCATGTCCTGCCGCATACGGAAGATTTCGACGATGGCGTTGATTGTCTCGTGGTGGGCTGGGTTCGTCCCCGGATAGGGTGAACCGACGACGGCGTAGCACTCTTGGGGCTCGATGGCGTAATGGCCGTCGTCGGTGTTGGGTTTGCCAGAGCGGGGCGGATAGACATCGGTATTCGTGGCTACAATGGCCGAGCTGCTGGCAATCTTTGCGTCGGACGGTGTCTTCTTGGATTTCGCGCAGTCACTGGTCCGACGCTTGCTCTGCACGGCAGAGCAAATTTCGCTGGGTGTGGTGATTCTTGCTACAGCGTTCATGTTAGTCTCCTCTGGGTTACGTGGTGTGATGACTGCCGGGCGCACGCTGGATGGTTTTCGGCTCGAATCTGGCCCGGCAGCTTCTGGTATGCGGTGGCGGTTTGCCGATGGGTTCCGCGCCTTTTTTGGCCGACGCAATTCTTGAATGGTGCTGACCGGCGGCTGAAGTGTGGGTTGCGCAGTCACGATGGCCGGTCAGCCCGCCTTTCGGCGGATAGGGTTAGCAAGCGCGGCGCAGGGTCGTTGGTTTTCGAACGCGTTTTGGCCGCGCTTGCTAATGGGGGTTGCCTGCCGCGACCGATTTCTGGGTTGCGCGCGGGCCTTGGCAGCAGGCAAAAAGTTCAGGGCGGCGACCGCAGATTGGTTTTTCGTTTCCTTGATGGCCGCCCCGCGCCGGTCAGACCGGCGAAGCTAGCGCCTCGCGCTGGAAGCGCTCCAGTTGCTTCAGCGTCACGCTCTTGTGGATGGGCTCGCCCTCCTTCGCGCTAGCGACGATCTTTTCAAGCCAGCGAGCCTCGCGGACCATCGTCGCGCCTTGCGTTCGGCGTTGCTCGGCGACCTGGCGCAGCTGGTCGGGCGTGGCATTTCCGAGGAAGAATTCTTCGCCATTGAGGCGGTACTTGGCCAGATAAAGGCCGGTCAAGCGACCATACATGATCACATTGACCGCGCCATTGCGCTCATGAAACGCGGTGCGCGAATGATCCTCGATAGTATCCCGAACGACCCGACATTCCCTTCATCGTCTTTCGGGCCAGATGTGACAGCCGAGATCGCCCGTAGGCTCACCGCCGCCCTATCCGAGCAGGAGCGGGCGGTCGAGGTGAAGGCTAGCGAATTAATCGAGCGATCTCATGTGATCGTAGAGGATGTTCTCGACATGGCGCTTTATCTTCGTGATTGCCCCCGCGAGCGCATCGGCAAATATCAGGATGCCGCCAATCGCCTCGCCGCCTTCATGGAAGAGGTTCGTTCCGCCCTTGTCGATGTGCCGGTAGAGCCGGTGGCGTGGCGGTGGAAGTTCGATGAGGACGGAGCTTGGCACTACGGCGATAATCGCCCCGGGCCATTCAGATTTGGCGACCCCGACATTCTCGAGCCGCTTTTCGCCTCCCCACCCCTCTCCCGAGAAGGAGAGGACAGCGCGGATGTGATCCCGGCTGGCTTGGTCGAGCGGTGCGCGGAAATCCTTGAATGGAAGAAGACCGGCCGACTTCCGGGCGATGCGCTCCGCGAACTTGGGCAGTCCATTGCGAATCGCCTTGGTAGCGACCTCTTCATTGATAACGGACTCAATCAGGCCGAACTCGCGACCATAGATGAGGCACTAAATCTTATCGTCTCCCTCGCCGCCACGCGCAGCGGTTCCGCCACTACGACGAAGGGAGGCAACAATGGCTGATGACGGATCAAACCAGATCGAGGCAGTCCTTGCACGCATCGAGCGGAGCAAAGGCACTGACCGCGATTTGGATTGGGATATTGCGGAGGCCCTTGGTGCGAGCATTCGCCGAGTTAGCCGGCTTGGCCTCAACGGTCGCAGCGCTGGCAGTTACCGCGCATTCTGGCCGGATAGCGATCCCTTCGGACATGGCTCTGCAATTCCCTACTACACCAAGGATAGAGAGAAGGCGAAAGCCAAACTGCGCGCCGCCATGAAATCAAAGGGAGGCGACCATGGCTGACGATCTCGTGGAGCGGTACAGCATGTCGGTGCCTGGCCCATTCGACCGCGAGCCTCCAGGGCTAGAGCCTGACCCGGATGGGGACTGGGTGCTGTATTCCGACTACTCCGCCCTCCGCGCTCAGTTGGCCGAGGCGCGCGCCGATCTAAAGCGTGCCAACGAGATGATCAATGCTGTGGTTGACGACTATCGGGAGGCGCGGAAGAAACACTTCGAAGAGGCGGCGCAGATCGCGGAGAAACGCTACGAGGTGTGGAACGCGGGCGACGGCTTCACCGACGGAGAAGGCCTGCCAGCGGTTTCTTGCGATGTGTCCGCCTGCGAAAATATCGCCGCCGCCATCCGCCAGAGAGGAGACGGGGAATGAAGCTGACCGAACGGCGAATGAGGGTGCTCCTAAAAATCCAGGAGTCTCCGTGGCGGCTATTTGAAAATGACCGAGACGCTGCGCTCCTTGCTGGAGCCGGCCTGATCGTCGCCACTGAGCGATGGAGTAACGGCACTGTGCTGTTTTGCATCACCACATCGGGACGCAAATTGCTGAGAAAGGCGATTCTGAAGAGGTTGGAAGACGGAAGAGACCATCTCCTGAACAGAGCAGAATGCATATCCGCGCGTGGGCTGAAGAAAGCTGGTCTGGTGGAGTATCTAGGCCTCAACCACTACCGCATCACCCCCGCCGGCCGTGACGCACTGGATAAGGAGCGGGGATGAGCCCAAAAGCGAGCATGCTTATAGGGGCCTCTGCCGGCGCCTTCAGTCTCGTCCTATCCTTCATCGGTGATCCGACAAGTGGGACTATCGTATTCGTCTTCGCGTCAGGGGCACTCTTCGGAAAAGGTTACGGTATATGGAAAGATCACTCCGATGTGTGAGTGCATAAGCTACAATCGGCCTCAGCCCTATCAGACCATGCCAGAGGTGGAACTGACCGCGCCGGAATGGGCAGGCGCGACGAAGCCCGTCTGCGTCGATGCGTGCATGGTGCCCGTCATTGAGGCGCTGTGGGCGGCGAGGATATGGACGCTCAACTGCTGCTGCGGGCACAACGGTGAATTCGACCGGGCCGTCATCGTAGATCGGGCCGACCGTAAGCGCGCCGAGGAGGTGATTGACCGCCTTGGCGATGGCGCGAACGTAGGCGCATGGGAGTTGGTTTGGTCGAAGGAGCGGGGATGACCAGAAGAGCGGATAATGACAACGAGCCGTTCAAGGCGCTGGACGGATTGCCCCTATTCGCCACGGACCAGCAGCTGGCCATTGCCCTCGTCGGCAAGGCGCGAGCGGCCCTCTGGCTGAAAAGAACCTTGCCGATCCTGGAGGGTCGAGGATTCCCGAGAATTGACGCCCTTCATGAGGGGCGCCCGATTCCCCTCGTGAAGCGCTACTACGACAACTATCTCGGCGCAAATGCGAGCTATGTCTCCACTGGCGCTAGAACACCGGAGAACCCTGAAGGATGGAACGAAAGCCCCCGCACCCGCAGATTGAAGCGCCGGGTTTAGTCTGGCAGTTTCGAAAAGTGTCGTGGACACCGGCATGGCGTCCACGACCAAAGTACAAGCACCTCATGAAAAGGGAGAATCTTCGACACCTTCTCGACCGCCCGGAAGAGTTGGTGAATAGGTGTCACTACCTTGAGGGGCAATTAGAGGCATTGATTCAAGAGCAATCCGGATCTGAGATCGCCACTTTTGATGGAACGTTGGGCAGCCTGTTGAAGAAGTATCAGACAGATCCTGACAGCCCATACTTCTCGCTTCGCCCTAAATCTCGGAAGCCTTACGACAGTTATATCAGGAAGCTGATAAGGCATGTCGGAGGCCAGCGCCTCAATGAAATTACCGGCATAGACTTAAAAAAATGGCACAATACGTGGTCTGCGAACGGGCAGAAACTTGCAGCATCTAAAATGTCTCGCGCTGTAATTGACGCCGCAGTTTCATATGGAATTATGACCAGGTTGCCTGAATGCCTAGAATTGAGGGAGGTATTGAAGGCTGCAAGTCGCAGGCTCCCTCTACCGAAGCGTCGTGAGGTCGTCATCACCGCAGAGCAGGTTGTGGCTTTGCGAGCGGCAGCGCATGCCGCCGGCAGGCCTTCAAGCGCGCTGGCCTACGCTCTTGTCTACGAAACGACACTCCGCCTGTGGGACGTTATCGGACAATGGGTGCCTATCGACTCCCCCGGCATCAGCGATGTGCAGAACGCGCGAACTGGTAACAAGTGGTTTGGCCTCCGGTGGGAGGACATCGACGGGAATCTCGTTCTTCGGTACGTGCCGTCGAAGACCTCTATGAAGACGGGCCTTTCCGTTACCTACCCGCTCACGCAAGCGCCTATGGTCATGGAAGAGCTCGCGAACTGGCCAGAGGAGAGGCGCACCGGCCCCGTTGTCGTCTACGAAATGAACGGCCGACCGTATCTGTCCGAGGTGTTCTCAAGCATGTGGTGTCGTGACCGCAAAGCTGCAGGCATGCCCGATCACATCTGGGCGCGTGACCTTCGGGCGAGTGGAATATCGGAAGCCCGCGCTGCTGGTGTGGCGACCGACGACGCCGCCAAGGTTGCCGGACACGCCAGCACGAAGACAACTTCTGCTGTATATGACCGGGCAGCCCTTGAGGCCGCGGAACGGTTCGCAGAGGCACGAACAAGCAAGCGTAATAAAGCCGAATAACGCTACCAGTAACGCCCAGTAACGCTACCATTGTTTTTATTCACCTTTTTGCCACAAATACTTAACCGATTGTTAAGATCATCGGATCAAATTGCTGCATGGAACGGAGCCGATACATAGGGAAGGCAAACGGGACATGGGTGTTTCAAATCTGGCCACGACGGCGTTCAGGATCGCAGCAGCAGCATTTGTGGCGCTCCTCATGGCACTGCCAGCCAAGGCGCAGCAGCCCGGCAACCAGTACAGCATGCAGGAGATCATCGACGCCGGGCACGGCTTCTTCGGTTCGGCCTCTGGCGGCCTTGCCAAGGTGGTCGAACGCGCTTTCGAATCCCACGGCCTGCCGAACGGCTACATCCTCGGCCAGGAAGGCTCGGGCGCCTTCGTCGCGGGCCTGACCTATGGCGAGGGCACGCTCAACACCAAGAATGCCGGCCAGCACGCGGTGTTCTGGCAGGGCCCCTCGCTCGGCCTCGACTGGGGCGGCCAGGGCAGCCGCACCATGATGCTCGTCTACAATCTGCCCGACGTGAATTCGCTCTACGACCGCTTCGGCGGCGTCGCCGGCTCGGCCTATGTGATCGCCGGCCTCGGCATGCAGGTGAATGTCAACCGGGACATCGTGCTGGTGCCGATCCGCACCGGCGTCGGGGCCCGCATCGGCGTCAACGCCGGCTACCTGAAGCTGACGCGCGAACCGACCTGGAACCCCTTCTGAGCGAATGAACCGGGCGCCTCGTCCGTCAAGTTAACCGAGAGTTGATTTCGCAGGAACGCCCCCTGTGCAAGCTCGAACGAGCCGCTATAGTGCGCTCGTTCGAGACCCGTTTTGGGCCACGTTTGGAACGAGTTGACCTGTGATCGAGTATGCCCTTCTCTTCGCGCTCGGCTTTCTCGCCGCCACGCTGACCGGCCTGCTCGTCGCGCCGGCGATCCAGAAGCGCATCGTCAAGTTCACCGAGGAGCGGATGCGGGCCACCATGCCCCTGAGCCCCCAGGAAGTGCGCGCGCAGAAGGACATGGCGCGTGCCGCCTACGCGGCGGAAAACGCCCGCCTGGCGCAGAGCGTGCGGCGCGAGCGCGAAAAGCATACGTTGGAAAGAGTGAAGAACGAGAAGCTCCTGGCCGAGGCTTCCGCGATCGGCGCGGAAAACGCCGAACTCCATGCGCAGATCGCCGACATGAACATCGAGGCCGGCGACATGCGCTCGGCGCTTCGGCGCGAGGAGATGAAGAGCGAGCAGTTGAGGACGGCGCTCGCGGCTGCCGATCGCGACCTGCGCGCCAGGCTGGCGGACATCGAGGCGCTCAACGGCAGCATCAGCCACCTGCGCGCCGACATCGACAACATGAAGATCGACCTTGCCACCCGCGACACGGCGATGGAGAATCTCAAGAGCCGCGTCGGCAACCTGAAGGACGAGCGGGACAAGCTGCGCGAGGAGCTGAAAGCCTCCAGCGAGAAGGCAAAGTCGCTGGAAATCCGCCTGACGCGCGAGGAGAACCGCGTACGCCAGCTCGAGACGAAGCTGACGCGGGAGCTTGCGGGCAGCGCCGACAAGGACAATGCGATCGAGCGGCGCATCGCGGAAATCAATCGCCTGCGCGAGAAGGTGAAGACGTTGACCGCGGAGAACAAGGAGGCGGTGAAGGCCGCCCGCTCCAACGGATCTGCCAGGACGGGCGCTACGAGCCGGGTTCCCCCCCGCCGTGCGGCGGGGGTGCAGCCCGTGCCCCCCATCGACATAGCCGCATTGGAAGAGGATGCGCGCAACCAGGGGACGGCGCTGACGGAACGCCTGCTTGCCGCCAGGTCCGATGTCAACGATGCGGCGCTGCGCGAAGAGATGGCGGACCTTGCCAGCAAGATGATCGTGCTGACCGCGGCGCGGGAAGGCGCAAGCTCGCCGGTGCACGACCTCATCGCCACCATCGATCCCGCCCTCGACGGCGACGAACGCAGCCTTGCCCAAAGGGTGCGCGAACGGATCGGCCGCGACGAGGCATAGAGCCGGCGGTCATGCGCCCGCCGGCACCGGTGGGAACGCAGCACATCCTACAGACGCCCTGCCCGCGCTCCTTCAGGCGATGCGCCCCGTCGCCAGCGCGATCTGGTAGAGGGCGATGCCGCTCGCCGTCGCGACGTTGAGGCTGTCGAGCCCCGGACGCTGCGGGATGCGCGCGGTGCGGAACGACGACAGGATGGCCTCCGGCAGCCCCTCGCCTTCCGTCCCGAGCACCAGAGCGATGCGCCGCGCCGCCGGGATGGCCGCGACCGGCACCGCGCCGCGCGGCGAAAGCCCCCATATCTCGAAACCCGCCTCCGCCAGCCCGCGCAGCATGGCCTCGGCGGCAAGCCCCTGCGAGAACGGCACCGTCAGCACCGAGCCCACCGACACGCGGATCGCCTTTCGATAGAGCGGGTCGCAGGACGTTTCGTCGAGGAACACCGCATCCGCCCCGAAGGCGGCGGCGTTGCGGAAGATCGAGCCGACATTGTCGTGGTTGGACAGGCCGCAGCCGGCGAGCACGAGGCTCGTTTCCGGCAGGCGGCCGAGAAGCGACGCGCCGATCTCCGCCGCCGGCTTCCGCCCGAGGGCCAGCACGCCGCGATGCATGTTGAAGCCGGCGATCGCATCGAAAACGGCCGCCGAGGCGACATAGACCGGAACGGTCCCGGGAAAGGACGCCAGCACGTCCGCCACGCCGGCAAGCCGGTTCTCGAGAAGCAAGATGGCCTCGGCGGCAAAGCCGTTCTGCCTCGCCCGCCCCTGCCCGAGCATGCGCAGCACGACGGTGCCTTCGGCGACGAACAGGCCTTCGCGGCCGGTCAGGTCCCGCTCGCGGATCGAGACGAAGCCCGCAATGCGCGGATCGGCGGGATCGTCGATGCGGACCGGTGCTGCCGCCATGCCCAATCAGTTGCCCGCAACGTCGATCTCGGCGACGATCCGGCCGGCGGCGATGTCGAAGAGCAGCGCCTTGCGGGCGCCGTCTGCCATCGCGCCGTAGAACAGGATCTGCCCGCCGGACTGCGACACGGCCGAGACGGCGAAGCCGTCGGGCAGCCGCGCCGTCACCTTGACCGGCGCATCGCTCGGCACGGCGAGCCCGCCGGCGGAAACGGCAGCTTCCGGCTTGCCATCTCGCGCGCTGATCTTATAGACAATGGCCGCGAGCACCGCCATGAACATCAGAAGCATGATGCCGCCCGAGACAAGCTGCAGGCGCATCATCTTGCGACGGACATTCTCCATCACCGGGTCGAGCGGCTTGTCTTCCTGATCGTCGTTTTCGATGTTGGACATGGCAGGCGACCTTCCGGCAATGAGCATAGTTGAACGATGACCGACCCCTTTAAAGAAGCCGACGCCACAAGAAAAGTCCTGACGGCGCCGGAAGGCGCCGAAGGGCGCATCGACGCCTGGCTGGCCGCGACGCTTGCCGGCGACTATTCGCGCAGCCGCATCAAGGCGCTGATCGAGGAAGGCGCGGCAATCGTCAACGGCACGGTCATGACCGAGCCGAAGCGCAAGGTCCATCCCGGAGACGTCATCGAATTCACGATGCCCGCGCCCCGCGACCCGGAGCCGAAAGGCGAGGACATCCCGCTTGAGGTGCTCTACGAGGACGAGGACCTCATCGTGCTCGTCAAGCCCGCCGGCCTCGTCGTGCACCCCGCCGTCGGCAACTGGACCGGCACGCTCGTCAACGCCCTCATCCACCATTGCGGGGCGAGCCTTTCCGGCATCGGCGGCGTGCGCCGCCCCGGCATCGTCCACCGGCTGGACAAGGAGACGAGCGGCGTCATGGTCGTCGCCAAGAACGACGCAGCCCACCGCCACCTCTCCGACCAGTTCGCCGACCACGGCCGCACCGGCCCGCTGGAGCGCGCCTACCAGGCGATCGTCTGGGGCCGGCCGCGCCAGCTGAAGGGCACGATCGACGCCCCGCTCGGCCGTGGCGCCGACCGGACGAAACGCGCCGTCAAGCGCGAAGACGCGGAGGATGCCCGCGAAGCGATCACCCATTACGAGGTGGTCGAGCGCTATGCCGAGAATGACGACGGCACCAGCCTCGCCTCGCTGGTGGAATGCCACCTCGAAACCGGCCGCACCCACCAGATCCGCGTGCACATGGCCCATATCGGCCATCCGCTGGTCGGCGACCCGGAATATGGCGCGGCGTTCAAGACCAAGGCCAACCGCCTGCCGGAAGAGGCGCGCAAGGTGGTCAACGGCTTCCGCCGGCAGGCGCTGCACGCCTTCCTCTTGCAGTTCGAGCACCCGACGACCGGTGAGACCATGCATTTCGAGGCGCCGCCGCCGGAGGACATGGAGCGGCTGATCGAGGCGCTGAGAGCCATGGACGGGCCCGAAAGCCCTTGATTTCCGCCCGGCAGGCCCCCACCTTATCGATGTGTCGCACATCCATTCCGCCTTGCCCGCCTTCACGCAGCCGTGAAGCCTGCGGAAGCTTGAACCATTGTTTCGCCATACCTATCTGTAAGATCGTGGGGTCGCCATGACCCACGGGGAGCATGGTTGCTGACGGGGATCCGGTTTTTCAGGATCAAGCTCCGTACCAAGGCTTGCCGGAATGGAAGCCGTCTCAGAAAGGGGTGCTGAATGGCCCGCAATACGCTGCCGTCGATCACGGCCGGAGAAGGTGGTCTCAACCGCTATCTCGATGAAATCCGCAAGTTTCCGATGCTTGAGCCGCAGGAAGAATACATGCTGGCCAAGCGTTATCAGGAGCACGGCGACCGCAACGCCGCGCACAAGCTCGTCACGAGCCACCTTCGCCTCGTGGCGAAGATCGCCATGGGTTATCGCGGCTACGGCCTGCCGATCGGCGAAGTCGTTTCCGAGGGCAATGTCGGCCTGATGCAGGCCGTCAAGAAGTTCGACCCCGAACGCGGCTTCCGCCTTGCGACCTATGCCATGTGGTGGATCAAGGCCTCGATCCAGGAATACATCCTGCGGTCCTGGTCGCTCGTGAAGATGGGCACGACCGCCAACCAGAAGCGGCTTTTCTTCAACCTGCGCCGCATGAAGGGCAAGATCCAGGCCATCGACGACGGCGACCTCAAGCCCGACCAGGTCAAGGAAATCGCGACCAAGCTCAACGTCTCGGAAGACGAGGTCATCTCGATGAACCGCCGCCTTTCCGGCGACGCCTCGCTGAACGCCCCCATCAAGGCGTCCGAAGGCGATTCCGGACAATGGCAGGACTGGCTCGTCGACGACCACGACAGCCAGGAAGAGACGCTGATCGAGCAGGACGAGCTGGAAACGCGCCGCGCCATGCTGGCCCGCGCCATGGGCGTCTTGAACGATCGCGAGCGCCGCATCTTCGAGGCCCGCCGCCTCGCCGAGGACCCGGTGACGCTGGAGGAACTCTCCGCCGAGTTCGACATCAGCCGTGAGCGCGTCCGCCAGATCGAGGTCCGCGCCTTCGAGAAGGTGCAGGACGCCGTCCAGAAATATGCGGCCGAGCAGGCCCGCGCGGTGCGCGTCATAGAAGACGCCTGACCCGCGCCTATCCGTGAGCCGCAAGGCTTCTTCGACAAACTGAAAAAGGCCCGGCAGCAATGCCGGGCCTTTGCTTTAGGCTCTTCAGGGGTGCCTTACTGGCTGTTCGGGTTGCCCGCCGTCTGCCAGGCGCGCATCGCCTTGTCGAAGGCCTCCGCGCCGGCCGTGCCCTTGTCGAGCGTCAGCAGCGCGCGGCGGCCGTTGCGGTAGGTGATCGGAATATCGATCCAGCTGCGCGTGCGCAGCAGGTCGGTGTTCTTGGAGATCGCCTCGGGGAAGTCGTTGAGCGCGATCATATGGAAGTCGTCGGTGATCTTCGCCGGCACGGCGATCAGCGCGTCGCCGCGGTCCTGCTCCGTCCGCTTCATCGCCACGCGCTGCACGCTTTCGATGCCGCCGCCCTCGAAGTTTTCGGGCAAGGAGAAGACGAGCTCGATGAGGTGGCTGGCCGGCAGCGAGCGGTCGGCGTTGCGGCGGAAGGTCACCAATGCCGTCAGCCCCTTCGAAGGCACATTGATCTGCGCCCGCACGACCGGCTCCGGCCTGGCGTCGCCGCCCGGCGACTCCTCGGCGCTCGACCAGGCGACGGTGCCCTCGATCGCCGTCGGCGCCGTCTGGCCGAGGCGTTCCTCGTAGAGGAACATCTTCTGCGTGACGCCGATGGCGCCCGCCTGCTCGCCCGTCCCGGCGGGGTTCTGCGTGTCGGCGGTCGTTGCGTTTCCGGTGCCGGCAGGCGTCTGCGCCGCTCCTTCGGTGCCGGCGACGGGTGTCTGGCCGTTCGTGGTGGCGCCGTCGGTGGCAGCCGTACCGCCTTCGGTTGCCACGCCAGCCGTTTCCGTGGACTGGGCGGCGACGGACTTGCCCTCTTCCGCCGCGCCGCCATCGAGCGCCGGGGCGGGTCCCTCGTCCACTTCCGAACCGTCCGCCAGCAGGCGCTGGGTGAACTTGCCGCTGCCGTTCTGAGTCGCGGCGGCGACCTCGGTATTTCCGCCGGCGCCGGACGTGTTGTCGGTCGTCTGCGCGGTTTCGGACGACGGAGTGGTGTCCGCCGGCAGGTTGCGCCCGCCTTCGGTCGTATCGGTCGTCTGCGGGGTCCCGGACGGCTCGTCCGTCGACGGCGCGGTAAAGGACGCGACCTTCTCGTTGACCCAGTCGTTCACCGCATCGCGGTTGAACCAGTAGGCGGCGCCGGCGCCGCCGACGATCGCGATGAGCGCGAGCGTGGCGGCCAGCGCGCCGAGATTGAGGCGCGACTTACGCGGCTCCGCACGGAAGGATCGTTGCTGCGTGCGGACGGTCTCCGCCGTGACCGTCGATGCGGCTGCGGCAGCGCCGGCGTCCGTCGCGGCCGCAGCCGCGGCAGCGGGCTCCGACTTCGGAACATAGCCCATCAGGTCTTCGAGGTCGTCCCAGTCGCTCTTCTGGGAGGATTGTTCCTGCCCGTTCTCCGGCTGCGACGCCTTCTCTTCCGGCCATTCCCAAGAGAGCGGATCGGAGGTTGCGGCCGCAGCCTCGTCGCGGTTCTCCGCACCGATCGTCACGGCCGCCGCTTCGTTCCAGTCCCATTGCGCTTCGGCGGCGGGCATGCGCGCCTCCGCCACCGGTTCGGCGTCGGGGGCCTCCTCGTCGTGAACCGGATAGACATCAGGCTCGGGCTCGACCGCCTCGACGGTTTCGGCGCCCGCCTCGGCGGCAAGGTCACGCTCCGGCTCATGCCAGGAGGGTACGTAATCGTCCGCAGGCTCGGCTTCCACCTGCCAGGACGGTTCGGTATGGGCTTCGACGGCGACAGGTTCCTCGCGGACAGCCTCTTCCTCGACGGCCGGTTCGGGCACCGGCTGGGCAACAACGGCCTCGGCCACCGGCTCGTCGCCCGCAGGCTCCTCAGCCGCGGGCTCCTCGATGACGGTTTCTTCTGCCGCCGGCTCGTCGGCCGGCGCCTCTTCCGCGCGATGCTCCGCTATGGGCTCGCCTTCGTGCTCGGGCTCCGCCCCGGCAGGTTCGTCTTCCGGCTCCGCGACGGCAACGGGTTCCTCCGCCGCCGGCTCGGCTTGCACGATCTCTTCCTGAGCCACCTCTTCGACGGGCGCGGGCGCGGGCTCCTCGGCGGGCAGCGCCTCGGCATGGTCGCTCTCGACGGCGCTGATCGCCGCTTCGAGCTTGTCGAGCTGGCGCTTCACGAGTTCATCGGAAGGGCGCGGGTTCATGGATTCGAGCTGCCGGCGGACAGCGCCGCGGGCTTTCTCGTAAACCTTCTGCCGCATCTCGGCATTGTTGTCCGAGAGGCCGTCCACGGCCCTCCGAATGACTGCTACAAAATCCGCCATCAGAACTTTCCGTCGTGTCCGCGCGCTATCCTATTGGAATACGTCACGGAACTGGTGTTGAGCTTGAGATTAGTCCTCAAACGGGTCGGTCACAAGTATGGTATCGTCCCGCTCCGGGCTGGTCGACAGCAGGGCGACCGGCGCGCCGATCAGTTCCTCGACCTGACGCACATATTTGATCGCCTGGGCCGGCAGGTCCGCCCAGCTGCGCGCGCCGACGGTCGATTCCTTCCAGCCTTCGAGCGTGATGTAGACCGGCTCGACGCGCGCCTGCTGGCCCTGGCTCGCCGGCAGGTGGTCGATCTCCTTGCCGTCGAGCCTGTAGCCGACGCAGATCTTCAGTTCGTCGAGCCCGTCCAGCACGTCGAGCTTGGTGAGCGCGATGCCGGTGATGCCGTTGGTGGCGACCGACTGGCGCACGAGCGCGGCGTCGAACCAGCCGCAGCGGCGCTTGCGGCCGGTGACCGTGCCGAATTCGTGCCCCCTCTCGCCGAGGAACTGGCCGATCTCGTCGTTGAGCTCCGTCGGGAACGGGCCCTCGCCCACGCGGGTGGTGTAGGCCTTGGTGATGCCGAGGACATAGCCGAGCGAGCCCGGCCCCATGCCGGAACCCGCGGCGGCCTGGCCGGCGACCGTGTTGGACGAGGTGACGAACGGATAGGTGCCGTGGTCGATGTCGAGCAGCGAGCCCTGCGCGCCCTCGAACAGGATGCGCGCGCCGCGGCGGCGCTCCTTGTCGAGCATAAGCCAGACCGTCTCGCGGTAGGGCAGCACGCGCTCGGCCACCGAGGTCAGCTCCTGCATGATCGCCTCATGCGTGACCTCGCTTTCGCCGAGGCCCCGGCGAAGCGCGTTGTGGTGCGTCAGGAGGCGCTCGACCTTGCCCGGCAGCGTGTCGAGGTCGGCAAGGTCCATGATGCGGATGGCCCTGCGGCCGACCTTGTCCTCGTAGGCCGGGCCGATGCCGCGGCGGGTCGTGCCGATCTTCACGCCGGAATTGGAGTTGGAGGCGGCGTCCTCGCGGATGCCGTCGAGCTCGCGGTGCAGCGACAGGATGAGCGTGGCGTTGTCGGCGATGCGCAGGTTTTCCGGCGAGATCTTCACGCCCTGCTTTTCCAGCTTGTCGATCTCGGCGATCAGCGCATGCGGATCGACGACGACGCCGTTGCCGATGACCGCCATTTTGCCGGGCCGGACGACGCCGGAGGGCAGCAGCGACAGCTTGTAGCTCGTGCCGTCGATGACGAGGGTGTGGCCGGCATTGTGACCGCCCTGGAAGCGCACCACGATATCGGCGCGTTCGGAAAGCCAGTCGACAATCTTGCCCTTGCCTTCGTCACCCCATTGCGATCCGATCACCACGACGTTCGTCATTTCAACTTTCCTGTTTTCGCGCTTAAGCGCGTGCGCCTGACTGAAACCCGCGCATCTATACTGTGTTGTCTTTGGGAATGCGACCCTGTTATGACGGCCGCACTCCGGTTTTTGCATGACATTCCGCGGTTTTTCGCCTTATGTGAGGCACCCGCCAGCGCACCTCGCGCGCACCCTTCCACCGTCCGGATATGCCGCATTGAACAGCAGAGCCTATTTCTACCTGTCCGTCACCGCACTTTTCTGGGGCGCGAACTCGGTCGCAGGCAAGCTTGCCGTCGGCCACGTGAGCCCGATGGTGCTGACGACGCTTCGCTGGATCATCGCCCTCGCCGTCATCCTCGTCCTCATGCTGCCGCAGGTGAAACGGGACTGGCCGGTGATCCGCAGGCACTGGCTGCAGCTTCTGCTCTACGGCGTCTTCGGCTTCACCGCCTTCAACGCGCTGCTCTATACGGCGCTCGGCCATACCAGCGCCATCAATGCCGTCATCGAGCAGGCCGGCATTCCGATGCTGATCTTCGTCTTCAACTTCCTGCTCTTCCGCATCCAGGCGTCGCCTGCCCAGATCGCCGGCTTCAGCGTGACCCTGGTCGGGGTGTTGGTAACAGCCGCTCATGGCGAATTCTCGGCGCTTGCGGAGCTTGAATTCAATTTCGGCGATGCCCTGATGCTTCTCGCCTGCATCGTCTATGCCGCCTACACCGTGTCGCTGCGCTGGAAACCGGACCTGCACTGGCAGAGCTTCATCGCCGCCCCCGCTTTCGGCGCGCTCATAAGCGCCATCCCCCTGCTCCTCTGGGAGATTTCACGCGATGCCGCCATCCTGCCGGACGCGACGGGCTGGGCCGTCGTGCTCTATGCCGGCATCTTCCCCTCGCTCCTCTCCCAGGTGCTCTACGTGCGCGGCGTCGAGATGATCGGCGCCAACCGCGCCGGCCTCTTCATCAACGCCATCCCGGTCTTCGGCACCATTCTTTCCGTCTTCCTGATCGGCGAGACGCTTCACGTCTTCCACGTCGTCGCCCTCCTCCTCGTCCTCGGCGGCATCGCGATTGCCGAATGGGGCCGGCCGAAGGAAAAAGCGGCCGAGTGACGCGCGGCAAGACAGGCCGGCAACGAAAAGACCCGCCGGACGATCGATCCGGCAGGCCCTTCCTGTCCGTCTTGGGAGGACGAAGTCAGTCGACGTTGAAGACGAGCGGCTTGACCTGGCGGATCGCCTCATTGGTGCGCAGCTTGTTCAGGACGTCTTCGGAGACGGCCGCATCCACGTAGAGCAGCGCGATCGCGTCGCCCCCCTGCTTGTCGCGGCCGAGCTGGAAGTTGGCGATATTGACGCCCGCCTCGCCGAGCGTCGTGCCGATGAAGCCGATCATGCCCGGAACGTCGGTGTTGGTGATGTAGACCATGTGGCTGCCGACATCCGCATCCAGGTTGATGCCCTTGATCTGGATGAAGCGCGGCTTGCCGTCGGAGAAGACCGTACCGGCAACCGAGCGGGTCTGGTTCGCCGTGGTCACCGTCAGGCGGATATAGCCGTCGAAGACGCCCGACTTGTCGCGCTTGACCTCGGAGAGGATGATGCCCTTTTCCTTGATCATGACCGGCGCCGAGACCATGTTGACGTCCGCGACCTGCGGGCGGATGAGGCCGGCGAGCACCGCGCTCGTCAGCGCCTTGGTGTTCATCGAGGCGGTTGCGCCGTCATAGAGGATCTCGATCTCCTTGATCGCGCTTTCCGTGACTTGGCCGACGAAGGCGCCGAGCACGTCGGCAAGGCGGATGAAGGGCTTCAGGATCGGCGCTTCCTCCGCCGTGATCGAGGGCATGTTGATGGCGTTCGAGACGGCCCCCTTGATCAGGTAGTCGGACATCTGCTCGGCAACCTGGAGCGCGACGTTCTCCTGCGCCTCGGTGGTCGAGGCGCCGAGATGCGGCGTGCACACGACGTTCGGCAGGCCGAAGAGCGGGCTTTCCGTCGCCGGCTCGACCTCGAAGACGTCGAAGCCCGCGCCGGCGACATGGCCGGACTTGATGGCTTCGGCGAGCGCCTTCTCGTCGACGAGGCCGCCGCGGGCGCAATTGACGATGCGCACGCCCCGCTTCGTCTTGGCGAGCGCCTCGGCCGAAAGGATGTTGCGGGTCTTGTCGGTCAGCGGCACGTGCAGCGTGATGAAATCGGCCTGGGCCAAGAGTTCGTCCAGCTCGACCTTGGTCACACCCATCTCCTCGGCGCGCTCCTTGGAAAGGAACGGGTCGTAGGCGATGACGTGCATCTTGAGGCCGATGGCGCGCGAGCAGACGATGGAGCCGATATTGCCGGCGCCGATGACGCCGAGCGTCTTGCCGGTGATCTCGACGCCCATGAACTTCGACTTCTCCCACTTGCCGGCCTGGGTCGAGGTATCGGCGGCGGGAAGCTGGCGGGCGACCGCGAACATCAGCGCGATGGCGTGCTCGGCCGTGGTGATCGAGTTGCCGAAGGGCGTGTTCATGACGATGATGCCGCGGCGCGAGGCGGCCGGGATGTCGACATTGTCGACGCCGATGCCGGCGCGGCCGATCACCTTCAGGTTGGTCGCCGCCGCGATCAGCTTTTCCGTCGCCTTGGTGGCGGAGCGGATGGCAAGGCCGTCATAGTTGCCGATGATCTCGGCGAGCTTTTCCTTGTCCTTGCCGAGCTTCGGCTGGAAATCCACGTCGACGCCGCGGTCGCGAAAGATCTGGACGGCGGTTTCCGAGAGCTCGTCGGATACGAGTACGCGAGGTGCCACGATAGGCCTCCTTCAATAGGTCCGGGGATATGGGATCAAAGCTGGCTTCGCCCGAAGGACGAAGCCGGTCGCGAAATCAGGCCGCAGCCTTGGAAAGCGTCGCCTTCTGGGTCTCGAAGGCCCAGGTGAGCCACGGCATCAGCGCTTCGAGGTCGGCGGTGTCGATCGTGGCGCCGGCCCAGATGCGCAAGCCCGACGGGGCATCGCGATAGGCGCCGATGTCATAGGCGACACCCTCTTTGTCGAGCAGCGAGACGAGGCCCTTGGCGAAGGCGGCTTGCGCATCGGCATCGAGCGCCAGCACGTCCTTGTCGGCAATGGTCAGGCAGACGGACGTGTTGGAACGCGTCGCCGGGTCCCTGGCGAGGTTCTCGATCCAGTCGTTCTGCCCGACGAAATCGAAGATCACCTTGGCATTGGCGTCGGCGCGGGCCATCAGCGCCTTGAGGCCGCCGATCTCCTTCGCCCAGAGGAGCGCATCGATATAGTCCTCGACGCAGAGCATGGAGGGCGTGTTGATCGTCTCGCCCTGGAAGATGCCCTCGATCAGCTTGCCGCCCTTGGTCATGCGGAAGATCTTCGGCATCGGCCAGGCGGGCGTGTAGCTTTCGAGACGCTCGACGGCACGGGGGCTGAGGATGATGACGCCGTGCGCGCCCTCGCCGCCCAAAACCTTCTGCCAGGAGAAGGTGGTGACGTCGAGCTTGGCGAAATCGAGGTCCTGCGCGAAGGCCGCCGAGGTCGCGTCGCAGATGGTAAGGCCCTTGCGGTCTGCCGGGATGAAGTCGGCGTTCGGCACGCGCACGCCCGAGGTCGTGCCGTTCCAGGTGAAGACCACGTCACGATCGAAATCGATCGTGGAAAGGTCGGGCAGGAGGCCGTAGTCGGCCGTGATCTTGCGCACGTCGGGGAGCTTCAGCTCCTTCACGACGTCGGAGACCCAGCCCGAGCCGAAGCTCTCCCAGGCGACCATATCGACGCCGCGGGGCCCGAGCAGCGACCACAGCGCCATCTCGACGGCGCCGGTGTCGGAGGCCGGCACGATGCCGATGCGGTAATCCGCCGGCACTTCCAGGACTTCACGGGTGAGATCGATGGCCTGCTTGAGCTTGGCCTTGCCGATCTTGGCGCGGTGCGAACGGCCGAGCGCGGCATCGGAAAGGGCTTCGAGCGACCAGTCGGGACGCTTCGAGCACGGGCCGGAAGAGAAACGGGTATTGTTCGGACGCACGTCCGGCGGGGTGACGGTCTTCGTCATGATGGCTATCCTTCCAGATAGAAAGCTCCTCGTTGGGGAGGAGTGTCCCGCCGCCGGGAATATGAGAGGAGCCTTCCGGAGTCAAGCAGGTTATGTCGGAAATGAAAAATAATCCGGCGCAACGGAAACGGCGCGCCGGTTGCCCGACGCGCCGCGATAAACCCGATGCACGGCATCTCACCAGGTGGGGATGCGGAAGCCGACGCGGAATTCATGCTTCTGGAAGCCATCGTCGCGGCCCTTGGCGCCGGTCGCGCCCCAGCCCCGTTCCGCCGCGCCATACCGGAACATCCTGCCGCCCGCCGTATCGGAGAAGCGGTAGCCGATGTCGAGCTTGAGCCGTTCCGTGATGTCGACGGTAGCACCGGCCATCAGGGCGTAGGTGAAGCGCCAGCTGTCGTATCCCTCCAGCACGTCTCCACCATAGGCGGTTCCCGAGCAGGCCGCCCCGCCGGAAACGCAGAACGCCTGCGAATTGAGATCGTCCCAGCTGACGCGCGTCACGCCCGCACCGAGGCCGACATAGGGCGTGAAACCGGCGAAGGTGCCGATGTCGATATATCCGTTGGCCATGATGTTGATCGCGCTGTAGTCGGCCCTGTGGTTGAAGCCGCAGCTCGTTCCCGCCGGCTCCGCGCCGCTGCAGGGCGCCGCGATGTTCGAATCGCCGCGAAGATCGCCGCTGAAGAAATCCGTCGTCAGGTCCGCGCGGAAGACGTCGTTGAACTGATAGCCCGCGCCGACGCCATAGGAGAAATCGTCCGAAAAGCGGGCGCTGTCAAAGCTCTCGCGCGAGGCAACCGCCCCGCCCGGCGCGGAGACCGTGTAGTCGGGCTTGCCGCCTTTCGTCCAGCCGGAATAGCCGAGGTCGCCGCGGATGTACCAGCCCTGTGCGACGGCGCTTCCCGAGACATCGATTTCCGGTGCGTTGATGATGTCGATGTCGCTCGCGACGGCGCCCGTTGCAATAAGGCCGGCGACGGCGGCGATGCCAAGCGGTGCGATACGGCGGAACATTTTCTCGATCCTCAGCGACCCGGAACGGCCCGGCGGTTGCGCGACCGGCGCAAGGCCGGCTCGCGCCGCCATACACCGTTGGTTAACCATATTTCTTAAGGAATGAAGAAACCGTTAAAGCCGGGCTCCGCCCCGTTCCCCGGAACGCAAAAGGCCGCCCCGGAGGGCGGCCTTGAAGATGCACCGTGGGCCAATCCTACTTGTAGACCGGCTGCTCGATCGGAATGTCCGCCGGCGGGATGTAAGCCGCCTGTTCGCAGCCGTTGAAGGAATAGCGCAGGCCGGCGCGCGCCTCGTGGCTGTAGAAGCCCTTGTCGGAGCCCGGGCCGCCGTTCAGGTTGTAACCGAACATCTCGCCCTTGGTGACATGGCGGAAACGGTAGCCGACGTCGGCCTTCAGGTTGCAGGTCACATCGATGGAGGCACCGGCCATCAGCGCGTAGGTGAAACGCCAGCTCTTCTTGCCGCGGTGGATGATGGTCGGGTCGCAGTTCGCCGGATTGCCGTTTTCGCACGAGGTATTCTTCAGGTCGCCCCACTTGACGTAGGTCCCGCCGATACCGGCACCGACATAAGGTGTGAAGATGCCGTACTTGCCGATATCCACATAGGCATTGGCGAGCAGGCTGAGGGCCGTCAGCGAGGCGACGTCCCGCGACGTGCAGTTCACGGCGACGCCGCAGCCGCCGGTCGTGGAGCCGTTGAACTTGGACTTGAACATGTAATCGAGCGTCACGTCCGTGCGGAAGTGATCGTTGATCTGGTAGCCGACGCCGCCGCCGATGGTGAAGCCGCTCTTCAGGCGCGCCGTGTCGAAGTCGCGGACGAGGCTGTTCGAGCCCTGGAAATAGTGCGCACCGCGCAGCTTGTTGTAGGACCAGCCCGCATCACCGCGCAGATACCAGCCACCCGTTTCGATGACGGTTTCCTGCACCGGGGCCTCGATGACCTGCGGCTCGTACAAATCGGCCGCATAGCCCGACGTGCTGCCTGTCAGCAGGACGGCTACGACGCCACTCAAAACTTTCCTCATGGCCTCACTCCAATAGGCTTGTGCTTGGCACGCCGGGCACGCCGGTCCCCAAGTCCCTTGATCAGGCATGGATAATGACGAGGAAAGGTTAAGGGCCGATTAACTACAAAAATTTACCGTATCCGTTAATCGCCGTTCACGAATCCGGTACATTACCAAATAAAGTTTCGATTTGGACTTACCGCCAAAAGAAAAGGCCGGAGCAAGGCTCCGGCCTTCTTTGAAGACATTCCGAGGCGGTTCAAGCGGCGTTGCGGACCGAACCGATCACGCTCACAAGCTCGTCCACGATACGCTCCACCTGGGCGCGATCATCGCCTTCCGCCATCACGCGGATCAGCGGCTCGGTGCCGGAAGGACGGATGAGGAGACGGCCGTTCCTGGCAAGCTCGCTCTCCGCGTCCGCGATGGCCTGGCGCACGGCCGCATCTTCCAGCGGCTGGCCGGCCTGCACCCGGACATTCTTCAGCACCTGCGGCACCGGCTCGAAGCGGTTGCAGACCTCGCTCACCGTCTTGCCGCTGCGCTTGACGCAGGCGAGGATCTGGAGCGCTGCGACGAGGCCGTCGCCGGTCGTGCCGAAATCGGACAGCACGATATGGCCGGACTGCTCGCCGCCGACATTGTAGTCATGCTGGCGCATGTGCTCCACGACGTAGCGATCGCCGACCTTGGTGCGCTGGAGGCCGAGGCCCTTGCCGGCAAGGAAGCGTTCGAGGCCGAGATTGGACATGACGGTCGCGACGAGGCCGCTCCCCCGCAGCATGCCGTCCGCCGCCCAGCTCTCGGCGATGACGGCCATCAACTGGTCGCCGTCGATGATCTTGCCGTTCTCGTCGATGATCTGCACGCGATCCGCATCGCCATCGAGGGCGATGCCGATATCGGCACGCACCTCGTGCACCTTGCGCTGCAGCGCGGCCGGATGGGTCGAGCCGCAGTCGAGATTGATGTTGAGGCCGTCCGGCTCGTTGCCGATCGTCACGACATCCGCGCCGAGCTCCCAGAGGGCGGCCGGCGCCACGCGGTAGGCCGCGCCGTTGGCGCAGTCGATCGCGACGCGCAGGCCCTGCAAAGTGACGTCGCGCGGCAGCGTGCGCTTGGCATGCTCGATATAGCGGTCATGGACGCCGTCGATGCGTTTTGCCCGACCGATCTCTGCGGACTTGGCAAGCTGCGCGGTCATGTCCTTCTCGAGCAGGTCCTCGATTTCCATCTCCAACTCGTCGGACAGCTTATAGCCGTCCGGGCCGAAGAGCTTGATGCCGTTGTCGTAGAACGGGTTGTGCGAAGCCGAGATCATGACGCCGATATCGGCGCGCAGCGACCGCGTCAGCATGGCGACGGCCGGGGTCGGGATCGGGCCGAGGACGAAGGCATCGATGCCCGCCGCGGTGAAGCCCGCCACCATGGCGTTTTCCAGCATGTAGCCGGAAAGGCGCGTATCCTTGCCGATCACCACCCGGTGGCGATGGGCGCCGCGGCGGAAGATCGTGCCCACGGCAATGCCGACCCGCATGGCAAGGTCCGGCGTCATCGGAAAGAGATTGGACTGACCCCGGATGCCGTCCGTGCCGAAGTAACGACGTTTCATGTTCGCTCCTGAATCGCTGGTCCTTGCGGCGTTCCACCGCGCCCGGCGCAATACGCGTTCCATCTGCCGCGTCCAAAGTGCCATACATCAGGGCACTGGCAAGGGAAATACTCTAATCCCGCCGCGTAACTTTAACCTTAAGACGCGCAGCATCCGCGCTTCTTTGCCATAAAAGCCGGCCAAGGGCATCAACCGCGAAATCAGAATTCGTTACAGCCCGTTACCGAAAGAAAACGGCCGGGAAGTTCTTCCCGGCCGTTTCGGATATCCATGGGGCACCGGCGCCTATTGCGGCTGCGGCTCCAGGCCGCCTTCCGGCTCGCCGCCCTTCTTGTGGCCGGCCTTCGGAACGGCCGAGCCGCGGTGCGGCGGCGTGTCGTCGCCGAGATCGCGCGAAGGCTTTTCGCCGCGGATGAGCGCCTTGATCTCGTCGCCCGTCAGCGTCTCGTATTCGAGCAGGCCTTCCGCCAGCGCCACGAACTCGTGGTGCTGCTCGGTGATGATGCGCTTGGCTTCCGAATAGGCCTCGTCGATCAGGCGGCGGATCTCGTTGTCGATCTTCTGCGCGGTCGCTTCGGAAACGTTCTTCTGCTGCGCGACCGAATGGCCGAGGAAGACTTCCTGCTGGTTCTCGCCATAGGCGACCTGGCCGAGCTGGTCGGAGAAGCCCCATTGGGTGACCATGGCGCGGGCGAGCTTGGTCGCCTGCTCGATGTCGGACGAGGCGCCGGAGGTGATGTTCTCCTTGCCGAAGGTGACTTCCTCGGCGACGCGGCCGCCCATCATGATGGCGAGGCGCGAGACCATCCACTTGTAGCTCATCGAGTAGCGGTCGCCCTCGGGAAGCTGCATGACCATGCCGAGCGCGCGGCCGCGCGGGATGATCGTCGCCTTGTGCAGCGGGTCGGCGACCGGAACGTTGAGGGCGACGATGGCGTGCCCGGCCTCGTGATAGGCGGTGAGCTTCTTTTCCGCCTCGGTCATGGCCGAGGAACGGCGCTCGGCGCCCATCATGATCTTGTCCTTGGCGTCCTCGAACTCCTGCATGGTGACGAGGCGCTTGTTGCGGCGCGCCGCCATCAGGGCGGCCTCGTTGACGAGGTTCATGAGGTCGGCGCCGGAGAAACCGGGCGTGCCGCGGGCAAGGACCTTGAGGTCGACGTTCGGCGCCAGCGGCACGTTGCGCACATGCACCTTGAGGATGCGCTCGCGGCCGACGATGTCCGGGTTCGGCACGACGACCTGGCGGTCGAAACGGCCGGGACGCAGCAGCGCCGGGTCGAGAACGTCCGGACGGTTGGTCGCGGCGATCAGGATGATGCCCTCGTTGGCCTCGAAGCCGTCCATCTCGACGAGAAGCTGGTTCAGCGTCTGCTCGCGCTCGTCGTTACCGCCGCCGAGGCCCGCGCCGCGATGGCGGCCGACGGCGTCGATCTCGTCGATGAAGATGATGCAGGGCGCGTTCTTCTTGGCCTGTTCGAACATATCGCGGACGCGGCTCGCGCCGACGCCGACGAACATCTCGACGAAGTCCGAACCGGAGATCGTGAAGAAGGGCACGTTCGCCTCGCCCGCCACGGAGCGCGCAAGCAGCGTCTTGCCCGTGCCGGGGGGACCGACGAGCAGCACGCCGCGCGGGATACGGCCGCCGAGGCGCTGGAACTTCTGCGGGTCGCGCAGGAACTCGACGATCTCTTCCAGATCCTGCTTGGCCTCGTCCACGCCGGCAACGTCCGCGAACGTCACGCGGCCATGCGCTTCGGTGAGAAGCTTGGCCTTGGACTTGCCGAAGCCCATCGCGCCGCGCGAGCCACCCTGCATCTGGCGCATGAAGAACAGCCAGACGCCGAGGATGAGCAGCATGGGCAGCAGCGTGCCGATATAGCTGAGGAAGCCGGACGAGCCGTCCGTTTCGGGGCGTGCGCTGACGACGACGTTCTTCGCCTCCAGGCGCTGGACGAGCGTATTGTCGCCATTGGGCGCATAGGTCTGGAAGGTCGCACCGGTTTCGACATAGCTGCCGACGACCTTGTTACCGGTGATGACGACTTCCTTCACCCGGCTCGAGTCCACTTCCTTGAGGAACTGCGAATAGGGGATCTCCCGCGAGCCGGTCTGGGCCGGGCTCGTCTGGAACATGCTGAACAGCGCGATCAGCAGGAGAGCGATAATCGCCCAGAGGGCGAAGTTTCGGAAATTGGGATTCATCGAACTTTCCGGGCACCTTCCCGGCCGGGGTCTCCGGCCGTTTCTTCAACGCCTAACATAGGGTCGCCTTGCGGCCTTGCCAAGGCAAACCACGCGGCCTGCGGGCATTTCTCGAACTATCGTCAACGGCCGGACGCAAAAGCGCATCCGTACCGATGCCTGCCCGCAATTCTACCATAACGCTTCCATGCGCGCCTTCATTCATTCGGCGGATGGACAAACCGCCCGCATCCGACGATATCCGCAAGGGCCTGCGCAATCGGCAGGTCGAAGCGCGGCAGGAAACGGGCATAGGGCGCAATCAGCGGCTCGACGCCCGCCCCGCCTTCCGCCACCTTGCCGCCGTCCTCGAATTTCAGGCACGGCGCTGCCCGGTGCGCCCGCAGCGCGGGACCGCGAAGCCCCCCGCTCTGCCGCCCCGCCTCCTCGCCGCAGGCGGAAACCACGATGGCGCGCGACGTCCGGTTGTGCACGCGGTACCTGCCGTCCCAGGCTCCCTTCCCCTCCGGTGGAAGGGTCATCCCGGCGATGCCGCGGCATTCCCGGTAAAGGTAAAGCCCGTCGCGCCGGCGATCGAACACCACCCGGCCGGCCGTCAGCCGCGACAGTGTGCCGCTGGAAAGGAAGGCCCGCAGACGGTCCGCGGAACGGGCCTCAAGGGTGTGGGTCCGCCCGCCCGCCGTCGCCGCGAGCAAAAGCAGGCCGCGCCAGGCGGCAGGGTCGGACAAGGCGGCTTCGACGGCAGGCGGCGCCATCAGGAAGAGGGAGCCGTCCGCCTGCACACTGCCTGCGAGATAGCCCGCGGCGCGCTGCGCCAGCGAAAGCCTGCCGCCAGGTGCCGGCTCCGGGGCCGGGACACCGTCGCGCGCGCGAACACGTGCCCGCTCGAAGCGCGGATTGCTGTTGCTCGGATCGTCGATCCAGCTTTCGCCCTGCGCGACGAGGAAGGATCGGATCGCCGCCCGGCCGACGCCGAGAAACGGCCGGAGCAGCCAGACGGCGCCATCCAGCAGGACGGCATCCGCCATGCCCGAAAGGCCGATGCCGTCCCGCGACCGCACGGCCCGCATCGCGACGGTCTCGTCCTGGTCGTCGCGCGTATGGGCGGAGAGAACCGCATCCGCCCCCGCCGCCCCGGCAGCTTCGACAAGAAGCTCGTAGCGTTTGGCGCGGGCCGCGGCCTGCAGGCCGGCCTCAGGCTTCGGCCCGGCCCAGCGGCGTGTGGTGTGCGCAATGCCGTGCCGCGCGCAAAGCGCCGCGACCAGGGAGGCCTCCTCGGCCGAACCGGCGCGAAGGCCGTGGTCGACGGTACAGGCCGAAAGGGCGATGTGCGGGTAGCGCCCGGTCGCGGAAAGGGTGGCTAGCGCCACGAGGAGCCCCGTCGAATCGCTGCCGCCGGAAACGGCGATCAGCAGCGTTGCGGGGCTTTTGAAACTCTTGAGCAGGCGGTCGGCTGCCTCGACGACGGGATTTTCCGCGCGGGCCACGGCCTTGGCTCCGTCCGCAATCAGCAGGACAGGCGGCTCTGTTCGGAAGAAACCTTGTTCTTCACGGCCTTCGAGGCATTCGGGTAGCGCTTGTTCACTTCGCGCAGCGTCGCACAGGCGGTTTCGCGGTTGTCGAGCGCGGCAAGCGACATGCCGAGCTTCAGCAGCATTTCCGGCGCCTTCTTCGACTTGCCGAAAGTCTGGTGGGCATTGAGGAAGGTCTTTGCCGCGTCGTTGAAGTTGCCCTGCGAATATTGGGCCTCGCCCAGCCAGAAATTGGCGTCCGCCGCCTTCTCGCCGTTCGGGAAGATGTCGAGGTAGTCGCGGAATTCGCGCTCGGCGAGCTGGTAATCGCCGGAAAGCACATGGCCGTAGGCGGCCTGGTAGAGGTCGTCGGGATTGTCGAGCGAGGCGGTCGACGACTGCGAGGCCTGCGGAAGGCCGCTGTCGACGCCCGGCAGCGCATTGTCGTTGCCGATCGAGGCGCTCTTGTTGTTCAGGTCCGGATTGGTTTCGGCGCCGATCGGATTGCCGTTCTCGTCGAACTTGATGGAGCCGAGTTCCTGCGGCTGCGCGCCGCCGCCCGGCGTGCCGAGCGTTCCGGTTCCGGCGGTATCATCCGCCGGAACCCCGTTCGATGCGATCTGCTGGTCGGCGGTTCCGCCGTTGACAGGCTTGTCGAGTGCGCCGCTCTTGCCGCTGCCCCCGCTCTTGCCACTTTCGAGTTCCTGGAAGCGGTACTCGTTGTCCTCCTGCGTCTTGCGGAGCTGTTCCTGCATCTGCAGGAGCTGGTAGCTCATCTCCTCGATACGCCCGTTGAGGCTGCGGATCTGCTCTTCGAGCTGGCCGACCCGCGGATCCATGGCCTGGGCCAGGACCACGTTGCCGTTGCCGGCCCGTTCGCCCTTGGCTGCGAAAAAGCCGTTCGCCAGTGTCGAAAGCGGCGATGCGCTGATCGGCTCCACCGTGCCTGCTACCGCTGCGAGACTGAGAACGCCTGCCGCGACAAGTTTCTTCATCTATCTTCGTCCTGTTGGTCCCGATTGTGCGCCGAAGCGCTGCCGAAGAGTTTTCCAAATACACTCAAAAAGCAACGGAGTTCGGCCAAAGTGTGTTGAAAAAGGAAAGGCGGCCTCTCGGCCGCCTTTCCATGCCTTCCCCGAGGAAGGGATTACATGCCTGCGCCGCCGAGAACGGTAACGGCGCGGCGGTTCTGCGACCAGCAGGAAATGTCGTCGCAGACGGCCACCGGCTTTTCCTTGCCGTAGGAGATCGTCTTGATGCGGTTTGCCGGAACGCCGCGCGAAGCAAGGTACTGGCGGGTAGCGGCAGCGCGGCGGGCGCCGAGCGCAAGGTTGTATTCGCGCGTGCCGCGTTCGTCGGCATGGCCTTCGACCGTGATCGCGTAGTTCGGATACCGCTGCAGCCACTGGGCCTGACGGTCGAGCGTCGCGGCGGCGTCGGCACGGATCGACGAGGAGTCGGTGTCGAAGAAGATGCGGTCGCCGACGTTCACGGTGAAGTCCTGCTGCGAGCCCGGCGTCGCGGCGCCGGCGCCGCCGTTGAGGCCGAGTTCGCCGGCGCTGTTCGGCAGGTTCTTCTTGGAGGCGCAGCCTGCGAGGGCGAGCGACATGAACAGGGCGATCATCGCCGGGTTGCGGGCGATGGTCTGCATGCGGCCAGCGGCCGGAGTATGAATGCGGCTCATGAGCCGGTCTCCTTGCATCAGTTCTTGCGTCAAGTTCGTTGAAGCGCGGTTTTCAATCAGGGTTGCCAGACTGTAACCGCGGGCGGTTAATCCGCATTCAACGAGTATGGTTAACGATTGCTTGTAAGACCGTCCCCGGCCCCCGTGCATTTCGAATGGAGGCGGGCCTGCCGCGCCGCGCCTTTCGGCCTGATTTACAGGACTTTGCGGCAAGAACGCGGCAGGCCCGCCTCATATATGGTGCTATTCCAGAAGCGGCGACCAGGCCGGATCGGAGGCAAAGCCCTTCGTCTGGATGAGCTGCTCGTTGTAACCGGTGAGGTCGATCGAGTAGATCTGCGGCCCCCCTGCGCCGGCGGCCTGGCGGAAGAACATCAGCACGCGGCCGTTCGGCGCCCAGGTCGGGCCTTCGTTGTGGAAGCCCGTCGTCAGGATGCGCTCGCCCGAGCCGTCCGTCTTCATCACGCCGATGGAGAACTTGCCGCCCGACTGCTTGGTGAAGGCGATGAGGTCGCCGCGCGGAGACCAGACGGGCGTCGAATAGGAACCGTCGCCGAAGGAAATGCGGCGCTGGTTGGAGCCGTCGGCCCCCATCACGTAGAGCTGCGGCTTTCCGCCCCGGTCGCTTTCGAAGACGATCTGCGTGCCGTCCGGCGAATAGGACGGCGAGGTATCGATGGCCGCCGTCGAGGTGAGGCGCGTCGTGGTGCGCGAGCGCAGGTCCATCGTATAGATGTTGGAGTTGCCCTCCTGCTGCAGGCTCATGATGACCTTCTGCCCGTCCGGCGAGAAACGCGGCGAGAAGGTCATGCCCGGAAAGTTGCCGACCACTTCGCGCTGCCCCGTCTCCAGCTGGAGCAGGTAGACGCGCGGCTGGTTGCCCTCGAAGGACATATAGGTGATTTCCTGCCGGTTCGGCGAGAAGCGCGGCGTGAGCACGATGTCGTTGGCGTTCGTGAGCGCGCGCGCATTGGCGCCGTCCTGGTCCATGATGGCGAGCTGGCGCTTGCGCGCATTCTTGGGGCCGCTCTCGGCAACATAGACGATGCGGGTATCGAAGTAGCCCTTTTCGCCGGTCAGCCGCTCATAGATCGCATCGGCAATGATGTGCGCGACGCGGCGCCAGTTTTCCGGCTGGGTGAAGAACTGCTGTCCGGTGAGCTGCTGCCCGGCGAAGGTGTCCCACAGGCGGAATTCGGCGCGAAGACGCCCGTCGCCTTCCTGGGTCACGCGGCCGGTGACGAGGGCCTGCGCATTGATGACCTTCCAGTCGTCGAAGCGCGGCGGCTGATCGGGATTCGAAATCTTCTCGATGAAGGCCTGCTTGTTGACCGGCGCGAAGAGGCCGGAGCGCTTGAGGTCGGCCGCGATCACGTCGGTAATGCGCTGGCCGAGGTCGCCGCCGGCCACGAAATCCGTGACAGCGATCGGAAGCGGCTCGACGTTGCCCTTGTTGATGTTGATTTCCACGAGCGCCCAGGCCTGCGGCAGAGACGCCGCAAGGCCGGTCAGCATGACCAGGAGTCGGAGGAGATTGCGTCTGAACATCTATCTAGGCCTTCCCTAGTTTATACCAAGTCTCGATGATAGGAGCCCGCGGGTCTGCGGCGTCGTTGCGGCGCTTGAGCGATGCGCAAGCATCGCCCTGCGCGCCTGGCCATGGACCAGCTATACGTCATCCTATGGGCTCCTATCATCGAGACTTGGCATTACATCATTTGGCTGGGATCGAAGTTCACGACGACTTCGCTCCAGGCATCGTATTTTTCCGGGGGCAGGCCCTTGAAGGGCCGCGATTTCATGATGGCGCGGCGCGCACCGCCGGCAAGCGCGCGGCGTGCGGATTCCGAACCGCCGGTCGCGGTCACCTCGGGCTCGCCGATGATGTCGCCGTTCTGGTCGAGCTGCATCTTGACCTGGATGCGCACGTCGGCGGCGTCGGAAAGGCCCGGAATGATCGACCAGTTGTTCTGGATCTGGCCGCGCAACGCGTCCATCTCGCTCATCGTCAGCTTGCTGCCGGTCGTGGTCTTCTTGCCGCCGAGCGCCGCCTGCTCCTGCGAGCGCTTGGCCCCGCCGCCGGCGGCCTTTTCCTTGTTGAGAAGAGCGGCGATCTCGTCGGCGTTGAAGTCGCTGTCGTTCAGCGAGCTCGCCTTCTCCTGCTTCTTCTTCTGCTCCTTCTTGCGGTCCGGCGTCTTGGCGGTCTCGGCCTTGGCCGTCTCCGTCTTCTTGCTGTCCTGCGTCTTGGCGGTCTCCGTCTTCGCCGTCTCCACCTTCGGCTTCATCACCGGCAGCGGCACCTTGTCGGGCAGCGCCTCGGCTTGCGGGTCTTCGGCGGGCTTTTCCTCCGAGGGCGTGGCGTCGGGCTTCGGGTCGGGTTTGACCTCCTGCCTGGCTTCCGGAAGGGCCGCGACCTCCGTCGAAGGCTCGCTGGCAGGCTCTTCCTGCTTCACCTCCTCGACGGGCTTGGTGTCGGGCGTCTGGACGACCTTTTCCGCCTTCTCCGGCGAAGCGGCCGTCTCGATGTCGCGCGGCTTTTCTTCCGGCGTCGGCAGGTTCTTCAGGTCGATCTCGTTGTCGCCGACGTTCTGCGCATCCTCGACCGGCGTCTGCTTCTTGGTCGGAACGGGCGCGGCCTTTTCCTTCATTTCGGCCTTCTTGTCGCCCTGCTGGATTTGCGTCAGCTCTTCGATCGACACGATGTCGACCGGCAGCGCCTCGACATCGGCGACGTCGAAGCTTTCCGGGCTGCCGAGCGAAACCAGCGCCCAGGTGAGGACCAGGGTGTGGATTACGGCGGATGTGGCGAGGCTGCCCTTCATGGCGTGCGATCACCTGTCCGGTTTCTGCTCGGTGACGAGGCCGATATTGGTGAACCCGCCGGCCTGGATGCGCGACATGACGTCGGCGATCACGCCGTAAGGCGCATTGCCGTCGCCGCGAACGAAGACGCGCTCGGTATAGCCCGTGGTCGCCACGGCCTGGAGCTTGGCGGCGACCTCCTCGATCGGGATCGCGGTTTCCTGAAGGTATATCTGGCCGTCGGCCTTGACCGAAACGGTGATCGGCTGGGTATCGGCGTTCAGCGCTTTCGCCTGCGTCTTCGGCAGGTCGATCGGCACGCCCACCGTCATCAGGGGCGCGGCCACCATGAAGATGATGAGAAGCACGAGCATGACGTCGACGAACGGCGTCACGTTGATCTCGCTCATCGGCGCCCTGCGGCCGCCCCCGCGACGGCGGCGGCCACCGCCCGCATTCTTCGCTCCGACTGACATGCCCATGGCGTCGTCTCCGTCTGAAGCAGTTCCGGCAAAGGCGTGAAACGGCTTTGCGCCCGGAACTGCGTAAATACTCTAAAGGCCGGTCACTGCGCCGCAGCGCGCGGCTGCAGCTTCTCGTCGATCTGGCGCGACAGGATCGCGGAGAACTCGTCCGCAAAGCCTTCCATGCGCGCCGTCAGCTTGCCGGCGTCGGCGGAGAACTTGTTGTAGGCAATAACCGCCGGAATTGCGGCAAGAAGGCCGATCGCGGTCGCGAGCAGCGCCTCGGCGATGCCGGGCGCGACAACCGCAAGGCTCGTCTGCTTGGAACCGGCGATGGCCTGGAACGAGGTCATGATGCCGACCACCGTGCCGAAGAGGCCGACGAAGGGTGCCGCCGAGCCGATGGTCGCGAGGGACCCGAGCCGGGCTTCCAGCGATTCCGATTCGCGCGCCAGCGTCACGTCCATCGCCCGGTCGATGCGCATCTGAAGGCCGATGGGCGATCGCGCGCCGCGCTCGAAGCTCTTTTTCCATTCCCGCATCGCCGCCACGAAGATGGCGCTCATGCCGGTGGTCTGGCGGTCGGAGAGCGTGCGATAGAGCTCTTCCAGCGACTGCCCGGACCAGAAGACCTGCTCGAAGCTGTCGAGCTGGCGGCGCGCCCGGCCATAGCTCACCGTCTTGTCGACGACGATGGCCCAGGTCCAGACGGACGCGGCGATCAGGCCGAGCATGACCAGCTTCACGACGAATCCGGCCTGCATGAAGAGACCCCAAAGGGTCACGCTGCCTGCCGCTTCCAAACCCACTTGTTCCATAGACCTAGACCCCGAATCCAAACACCCGGCACGGGCATCTGGCAGCCCGAACCGGGTAACATTCCCGCCTTCGCGATCCCCTGGGAGGTGGAGCCGCTTCGGCATTCACAAACGCGCGTCGCTCGGAAGGATTTTCGTCCGCACCCGCTTCGCAGTCCGTCAAGAATGTCCGGTTGATGCCGCCGGCCGCCATGCCGGTCAAACGCTTACAACCTGCCTTCTTCACGGCAATTTTGGTTAAAGGATGACGTGCAGTGCACAAAATCCTCACGAACCGAGTAAGACATCATTATGGTTAAGGGAGTGTTACCGGCCCGCCGCACCGGAAATTTCTTGCGCTTTGGCAAGGAAGCGCGCCGCGAGCGCCTCCGGCAGCCGCCGCGGCCGCCCGGCCGCATTGATGACGGCGATGATGACGCGCGCGGCGATCAGAAGCTGCTCGCCGCGGCGGATTTCCTGGTTGAGGATCATTTTCGCCCCGCCCGCCTTTTCCGTCGAGGTCAGGATGGTGAGGATGTCGTCCATGCGCGCCGGCGCCTTGAAGTCGATCTCCATGCGGTGCACCACGAAGACGAGGCCTTCGCGATCCTCCTCCAGGACGAGGCTTCCCTGCTCGACGCCCAGAAGCCGGAGGTAATCCGTCCGCCCGCGCTCCAGGAAATGCAGGTAGCGGGCGTGGTAGACGACGCCGGAAAAATCCGTGTCCTCGTAGTAGACCCGCTGCACGAGCCGGTGGCCCGCTTCGGTGAGCTCGCCCGCGAGCGAATGGATCGTTCCGGTCAAGCTGCTGCCCCTTCCCTGACGATGAGATGTTCGCCCGCAGCCGGTAGCCGGTCTATGCGGTCCGCGACGAATTGCGGCTTCAGCCGGTGCGCGGCGAGCGCCTGCGGTGTGGCCTTCAGCCAGCCGAACTCCACCTCGACGCCGTCCAGAATGCGATGCACGATGTCCTCCTCATGGAAGGGGAACGGCTCGGCCAGCGAGAGCAGGTAGTAGAAACCGAGCTCGTGCGCCGTATAGCCTTCATAGAAGAAGAAATTCTCTGCGGTCCACAAGAGGCGCTCGACGCGGGCTTCACGATGGAGCTCCTCACGCATTTCGCGAAGGATGGTCTCCCGCGAATCCTCGCCGATCTCCGCCCGCCCGCCGGGAAGCGCCCAATAGTCGTCCTGCACGCCCCGCTGGGCGAGGATATATCCCTCATGAAAGATCAGGCCCGCCACCCGGAAGCTGAAAAGCTGCGGCTTGCGGTCAATCCGGATCATGTGGCGGGCCGGCTCACTCATCCTCAAGCCCGAGCCTGAACTGCGTCGCCTCCAGATCCTTCGGCGGCGTGAGGCCCAGATGTTTCCAGGCATTTGCGGTCAAAACACGGCCGCGCGGCGTGCGCTGGATGAAGCCCTGCTGGATCATGTAGGGCTCGATGATGTCCTCGATCGCGTCGCGCGGCTCGGAAAGCCCCGCCGCGATCGTCTCGATGCCGACCGGCCCGCCGCCGAAATTGTGGGCGATCATCGAAAGATAGCGCCGGTCGAGCTGGTCGAGGCCCATATTGTCGACGAGCAGCCGCGTCAGCGCCTCGTCGGCGATCTGCCGCGTCACCGCTTCGGCCCGCGCCACTTCGGCGAAGTCGCGCACCCGGCGCAGCAGGCGCCCGGCGATGCGCGGCGTGCCGCGGGCGCGGCGGGCGATCTCGCGCGCGCCGTCGTCCGTCATGCCGAGGCCCATCAGCCGCGCGCCGCGGCGCACGATCAGTTCCAGTTCCTCGACGGTATAGAAATTGAGCCGGACCGGGATGCCGAAGCGGTCGCGCAGCGGCGTGGTGAGCAGGCCGAGGCGGGTCGTCGCGGCGACGAGCGTGAATTTCGACAGGTCGATCTTCACCGAGCGCGCCGCCGGCCCTTCGCCGATGATGAGGTCGAGCTGGAAATCCTCCATCGCCGGGTAGAGGATTTCCTCGACGGCCGGGTTGAGGCGGTGGATCTCGTCGATGAAGAGCACGTCGCGCTCCTCGAGATTGGTCAGCAGCGCGGCAAGGTCGCCGGCTTTCGCGATGACCGGGCCGGAGGTCGAGCGGAAATTGACGCCGAGTTCCTTCGCCATGATCTGGGCGAGCGTCGTCTTGCCGAGTCCCGGCGGGCCGACGAAGAGCACGTGGTCGAGCGCCTCGCCGCGGTTCTTCGCCGCCTCGATGAAGATCTTCAGGTTGGCGCGCGCCTCTGCCTGACCGGTGAAATCGTCCAGCGTCTGCGGCCGCAAGGCGGTATCGATGTCCTCGCCGCGTTTTTCCGGCGAAAGCAGTCTGTGGTCGTCGCTCATTGAGCCCTAATCCCATTGTCCGCGGAGGAAGGCAACCGCATCACCGCGACAATTCCTTGAGGCCGAGGCGAATGAGCTTGGCGCTGTCGGCCCCCTCCCCGCCGTTCTTCAGCGCCGCGGCGACGGCATTGGCCGCCTGGTCGCGCGAATAGCCGAGATTGGTGAGCGCCGAAACGGCATCGGCAACGGGTGCCGAGGCCACGCCCTCGCCGAGCTCCTGCTTGAGCCCGATGGAAGCGGACGCTTCGCCCGCAAAGGCCGGAGCCTTGTTGCGCAGTTCCGTGACGATCCGCACCGCCACCTTCGGCCCGACGCCCGGCGCGCGCGACACCGCCGTCTTGTCCTGGAGCGCGATGGCATTGGCAAGTTCGCCCGGAGTCAGCGTCGAAAGCACCGCCAGCGCCACCTTGGAGCCGACGCCCTGGACGCTCTGCAGCAGCCGGAACCATTCCCGCTCCAGCGCCGTGAGGAAGCCGAACAGCCTGAACTGGTCCTCCCGCACATAGGTCTCGATGAAGAGCACCGCCGCCTCGCCGGCCGAGCCGAGCTTCGACAGCGTGCGCGCCGAGCAATGGGCGACGTAGCCGACACCGTGCACGTCGAGGACCACATGATCCTCGCCGATCTCGTCGATGGTGCCTTTGAGTTTGCCGATCATGGAAGGATCCGTCAGGGATGGGTTTCGGGAGAGATGATGTCGAGCGACGGGAAATAGCTGCGGTAGCGGGCCGCATCGCGGGTCAGCAGGCGGTGGGCGCGCACGGCGGCATGGGCGCCGATCAGGAAATCGGGCAAGGTTCGCTCGCGAAGCCCGCCGGACCGGCGGTAGGCGTAATGTGCCTTGCCCGCCGCGAAAGCCGCTTCATAGGAAAGAGGTTCCCGTCGCATGCGCAGCCAGCCGAACGCCAGGTTGAGCTCCAGCTCGCTGAGCGGCGACGTCGCAAGCTCCGACCAGACGACGGGATGGAGAACGAGCTCGCCCTCCTGCGCGCAACGCTTCAGCGCGGCGAGTGACCAAGCACGCTGCGGCCGGCCGGGGCCAAGCATGTCGATCAGGACATTCGTATCAACGAGGGTCGAGGTCATCGCGCGGCCCCCGCAGCCATTCGAAATATTCGTCCGGCGTCATGCCGTCCAGATCCCACGTACCCTCGATGCTGGCCGCCCAAGCCTCGAAATCGGCGAAATCGGATTTGCCGTCACCTATCTTGACCAGCATCACACCATCGTCGGACACGACGAAGTCGACCTCCGAGCCAGGCTCGATGGCAAGCCGCTCGCGGATATCCTTCGGGATCGTCACCTGACCCTTTTCCGTCACACGCATGGTAATACCTCCACGGTATTACTTATCGGCACAACGGGAACAAGTCAAGAACAAATCAGCCCGCGAGCTTGGCGAGCCGGCCAGAAAGGCCCTGCCGGTTGTGGGCGTGGCAGATGGCGATGGCGAGCGCGTCGGCGGCGTCGTTGCCGGTGAAGGTCGCCTTGGGCATCAGCACCTTCAGCATCATGTGGATCTGCTGCTTCTCGCCGTGGCCGACGCCGATGACGGCCTTCTTCACCGCATTCGGCGCATATTCTGCAACGCGCAGGCCCGCGCGGGCCGGCACGAGCATGGCGATGCCACGCGCCTGGCCGAGCTTCAGGGTCGCCGTGGCGTCCTTGTTGACGAAGGTCTGCTCCACCGCCGCCTCGTCAGGCCGGTAGCCGTGCACGATCTCCGAGAGGCCATCGTGCAGCTGGCAGAGGCGCGAGGCGAGATCCATGCCGCCGTCGGAGGTCACGGTGCCGGAGGCGACGAAGCGCAGCGAATTGCCGAGCGTCTCGATGATGCCCCAGCCGGTGCGGCGAAGCCCCGGATCGATGCCGATGATGCGAATCGTTTCCTGCATTCCTCGAACCCTAGTCCTGTCGAGCCGACCCTGCCAGCGAAATGTGAACAAAACAAAAACAGAAATATGCCGCCGGAAAACGGCGGAGCCGCCGCTTGGATTTCACGAAACTGAACCTACATGGGAGGACGATCAAATCCGCTTACAGCGAGGCTTCCTCCATGGTGCCCTTCTCCATCCTCGACCTTTCGCCGGTCATCGAAGGCGGCACCGTCGCCCAGTCGCTGGCCAATTCGCGGCGCCTTGCCCAGGAGGCGGAAGCCCACGGCTACGAACGCTTCTGGCTCGCCGAGCACCACGGCATGCGCGGCATCGCCAGCGCCGCCACCTCGCTCGTCATCCAGCATGTCGCCGCCGGCACCGAGAAGATCCGCGTGGGCTCCGGCGGCATCATGCTGCCGAACCATTCCCCGCTCGTGATCGCCGAGCAGTTCGGCACCCTCGCCGCGCTCTTTCCCGGCCGCATCGACCTCGGCCTCGGCCGCGCCCCGGGCACGGACATGCGAACCGCCCAGGCGCTGCGGCGCAACCTCGACAGCGCCGCCAACAATTTCCCGCAGGACGTCGTCGAGCTGATGCAGCTCCTGGGGCCAGCGAACCCCGAGCAGAAGGTCATCGCCGTTCCCGGCGCGAACAGCAACGTCCCCGTCTGGCTGCTGGGCTCCAGCCACTATTCGGCCCATCTTGCCGGCATGCTCGGCCTTCCCTTCGCCTTCGCCTCGCATTTCGCACCGGACATGCTCTTGACGGCGCTGGAAATCTACCGCGACCGCTTCCAGCCCTCGCAGCATCTCGACCGGCCGCATGTCATGGTCGGCGTCATGGGGGCCGCTGCGGATACGGATGCGCAGGCCGGCCATCTCTTCACGTCGATGCAGCAATCCTTCGTGCGCCTGCGCCGCGGCACGCCGGACGCCTTCCCCCCGCCGGTCGAGAGCATGGACGGGTTCTGGAGCGAGCAGGAACGCACCATGGTGGAGCACACGCTGCAATACGCGGTGGTCGGCGGGCCCGAGACGATCAGACGCCGCATCGCCGATTTCCTGGCGCTCACCGGAGCGGACGAATTGATCGTCTCCATGCCGATCTACGACATGGAGGCGCGGCTGGAGTCCGTCCGTCTCTTCGCGCAGGCCCGCGACGAACTGGCCCGGGCCGCCTGACGGGAAAGGCCGGGCGCCTTGCGGCCCCGGCCCTTTGGTATCCTGCGGCCTCAAGCCCGAGGATGACGCAGGAGAGGTTCGTGCCCGATCAGGCCGAGAGCTTCGCCAGGACCTCGTCGGAGACCTCGAAGTTCGAATAGACGTTCTGCACGTCGTCGTCATCTTCCAGCGTGTCGATGAGCTTCATCAGCGATTGCGCCTTCTCCTCGTCGACCGGCACCGTGTTCTGCGGCCGCCAGATCGCCTTGATGGTCTCGGCTTCTCCCAGCTTGTCTTCCAGCGCCTTGGAGACCTCGCCGATGTCCTCGAAGCCGCAGATGATCGTGTGGCCGTCCTCGTCGGTCGTCACGTCCTCGGCACCGGCCTCGATGGCGGCTTCCATGACGGCGTCCGCGTCACCGGCGGAAAGCTTGTAGGTGATCTCGCCCACGCGGTCGAAGGAGAAGGAGACCGAGCCGGTTTCGCCGAGCGCGCCGCCGGCCTTAGAGAAGGTCGAGCGGACGGAGGAGGCGGTGCGGTTGCGGTTGTCGGTCAGCGCCTCGACGATGACGGCGACGCCGCCCGGGCCGTAGCCCTCGTAGCGGACTTCCTCGTAGTTCTCCGCATCCCCGCCGGAGGCCTTCTTGATGGCGCGCTCGATATTGTCCTTCGGCATGGACTGCGCCTTGGCATTCTGGATCGCCAGGCGCAGGCGCGGGTTCATCGCCGGGTCGGGCAGGCCGGTCTTGGCCGCGACCGTGATTTCGCGCGCGAGCTTGGAGAACATTTTCGACCGCACGGCATCCTGCCGGCCCTTGCGGTGCATGATATTCTTGAACTGTGAATGGCCAGCCATGGCACCCCTGTCTTGTTTGGCGCCCTTGTCTTCGGTCGCCGGTCGCTGTGCGGGACATGACGAGCGCGATGACGCGCCGGCCTGCTGCCCCGATTTTTGGAATGCCGCCTTATAATTTCATTGTCGCCGGACGTCCAGCAGTCCGGCGAACAAAGCGACGGGCGGTTTTCAGTCGGCCCGCACGCGGGCGCGGCTCAGAAGGAAGGAATGGCCGTCATTGCGCTCGCAGATCAGCCCCGTGCGCTCCGAATAGCAGATGAAAGGTCCCGCCGACCAGGTCTGGCCGTAGGGGATCGTCTTCTCGCCGCTGCAGCAACCCCGGTCACCGACATTGGTACGCACCACCGCCTTGCCGCTCCGGCCGAGCGTCGCGCGCAGATATTTCGGCTCGACCCGGTCGCAGGAAAGCTCCGGGCCGCCGTCAGCCGGACGGTAGGCCTCCGTGCCGCCTTCCGGAACATAGGTGCAGCCGATATTGCCGGAGGGCATGACGAAACGCTCGGCTACGCCGAAGGAGCGCGTCGGCACCTTTTCCACCGGCTGCGTTCCCGTCTCGCGCGGCTGGCCGGATTCGGCAGCGGGGCCGCCCGGCGTCGGCGCCCCGCTTGCCAGGGCAACGGCGGAAGAAAGCAGCAGAACGGGCACGACGAGAAGGAAACGCATGAAGGGACTCCGGCATCAGACGCCGGCAAGAATATGAATCGTCGGCCGCTTGGGCAAGCTGCGGGCGGAGACCGTGATCGTCGCATCGTCGTCGGTCACCGCATCGAACCCCTTGCCGAACATCGAGAGGAACTGGCTGATCGGCGGCCCGCGGCGGTGCATCGGCAGGATGAGGGCGGAACGCAGGCGCTGCACGACCCGGCTCATGCTCTCCGCGCCCATGGTGAGCCCGCCGTCGACCGGCACCATCAGCACGTCGAGCCGGCCGATCTCGGCATATTGCTTTTCGGTGAGCTCATGGTGAAGGTGGCCGAGATGGCCGATGCAAAGGCCCGCGACCTCGAAGATGAAGATGGAGTTGCCCTTCGGCTCCATCGCCCCGCCCCATCCGCGAATGTCGGTCGGCACGTTGCGGACATAGGTGTCGTCCACCACGACATCGTGGTCGGCCCCCTTGTCCGAATCGTCGTCCCAGCCATGCAGCACATACCGGATGCCCGGTTCCGGGTTCATCGTGTAATGGCTGGAATGGGCCTTGTTCATCGTGACCACGGTCGGCAGCGCCGGGGGCTTGTACCAGCCGTTGTAGTCGGTGGCGATCTTCACGCCCGCCGGCGTTTCGATGAAGAAGGTCGAATGGCCGATATAGGTGATGCGCACCTCCTCGCTCGCCCTGCCCTGCACCTGGAGCGCGGACGCGGACGAAAAGCTGGCGAAGGTGACGGAAGGCAGCGAGCGGGCGATCATCTGGCACTGGCTGACCGGCGTTTCGGCCTGGGCGAGTGAAGGCCGCGGCGCAGCGAAGACCGCAAGCGCGGCGATGATCAACGGAATGAGCAGGAGATGCGGCATGGGCGGCTCCGTTCATTGGTCGGCGGGACTATGCGCCCGCATGCGGAACGGGTCGAGGCTTGCCGGCACGCTTGCCGATCACAATCGGTTGAGCAGGCCGGTGTCCCCCCGGGTCGGAACCTTGTCTGCCGCCTCACGTTCCCCCCGCATCAACCCAACGACTGAGAGGAACAACCATGTCCAATCTCACCCGAGCGCGCGAAAACCCGAAGGAACAGCTCTTCGACGAGATCGACCGGATCCATGCCGGCATGCTCGGCATCGAGGGCAGCCATATGCACATGCAGCCGATGGCGCCGCAACTCGACCGCCAGACGGCGACGATCTGGTTCTTCACCAAGACGGATGCGGACATCGTCGAGGCTATCTCGCCGGGATCGCGTGCGCATTTCTGCGTGGTCGGCAAGGATCACGATTATCACGCCTGCATCGCCGGCCGCATCTCCGTGCGCAAGGATCCGGTGAAAGTCGACGAATACTGGAGTTCCATCGTCGAAGCCTGGTTCGACCACGGCAAGGAGGATCCCAAGCTCACCATGCTGGCGCTCGAAATCGAGGACGTGGAAATCTGGGCCTCGACCGGCAGCAAGCTGAAGTTCGGCTGGGAGATCGCCAAGGCGAACTTCAATCCGGACGAGGAGCCGGACGTCGGCGTGAAGGCGCACCTGAATTTCACGGACGGCTCGGCCGACCACCTGCGCCACATGATCTGACGGCGAAGATCAGCGCCAGAAATCCGGCACCGCCTCGCTGAGGCGCGGGCCGAGGCGAAGCGGCGCGATCCTTTCGGCAAGGCCCGTGCGGTCGGAGATTTCGACCGCCAGGCCGCAGATCGTCGCCGGCCCGGACGCCGCCTCGAATCGGCCCTTCGGCATTTTCGAGATGAAGCGGTTGAGCGGCTCTTCCTTGTCCATGCCAAGCGAGGAATCGTAGTCGCCGCACATGCCGGCATCCGACATGTAGCCGGTGCCGCCGTTGAGGATCTGGAAGTCCGCGGTCGGCACATGCGTGTGCGTGCCGACGACGACGCTGGCGCGGCCGTCGACGAAATGCCCGAAGCACTGCTTCTCGCTCGTCGCCTCGGCGTGGAAATCGAAGATGATCGCGTCCGCCTGCTCGCCGAGCGGGCAGGACGCGAGGATGGCCTCGCCCGCGGTGAACGGGTCGTCGAGCTCGGGATGCATGAAGACGCGGCCCATGATGTTGGCGACGAGCACGCGGGCGCCGTTGCGGGCGATGAAGAGATTGGCGCCGCGCCCCGGCGTTCCGGCCGGATAGTTGGCAGGGCGCAGGAACTGGTCGTGGCGGCCGGCGAAGGTCACCGCCTCCTTCTGGTCCCACACATGGTTGCCGGTCGTCACCACGTCGGCGCCGGCGTTGATCGTCTCAAGAAAGATCTCTTCCGTGATGCCGAAGCCGCCGGCCGCGTTCTCCCCGTTGACGACGACGAAATCCAGCCTGAAATCGCTGATCAGCCCCGGCAGGCGTTCCCAGACGGCCGTCCGCCCGGTCTTGCCCACCATGTCGCCCAGAAAGAGAAAACGCATCGATCTGCCTTATGAAACCCGTTGGAACATGCGAAGGCCGCTTTCGGTGAGGATGCCATCCAGTGGCACGTCGTGCGGCTCGGCGGGTACTGATGCCACTTCCTGGCAGTCGAACGCAATGCCGATCAGCCTCGGCGCACGGCCTTTCGCCTTGAGGCGGTCGATCGCCCGGTCGTAATGTCCGGCGCCGTAGCCGATGCGGTGGCCCGCCCGGTCGAAGGCGGAAAGCGGCACCAGCAGGATGTCCGGATCGAGCACCGCCGCTTCCGGCCCCGGTCCGGTCGTTCCGAAGCCGGTTTTGACCACCGGCGCTCCGGCGACCAGTTCGCGGAAGACGATCGTCTCGCGATCGAGCACGACGGGCAGGCAGAGCCGCGCGCCCCGCGTGCGCAGATGCGCCATCAGCGGGCGGATATCCGCCTCCGAGCGGATCGGCCAGAAGCCGGAGATCACCGTACCGGGCTCGAAATCGATACGGTCGCCCGCATGCTCCACCATGGCAAGGCTGCCCTCGATGCGCGCCTCCGGCGGCATCGCATCGCGCAAGGCCAGCCGTTCATTGCGGATTGCCGCCTTTTGTTCCTTGGGTGTCACGAGGTATCTCCAGCCTGTCTGCCGTGGCTTACCAGCTAGCAGCGCCGGAAGGCAAATTCCCTTCCCTTTGCGACATGGCAGGACCTGTGCCACAACGGAACAGGACGGCGGAACGCCGCCGCCCGGCGTTAAGCATTGGAACAGCTTGCGCTTTGCGCGTGGACTTCAAGTCTTTAAGCGGGGCGCATGCCCTCGGAAAACGATCCCTCCCGCCTTCCTGAGCTGACCGAGATCGAAAGACGGTGCCTCCAGCTTGCCGCCAACGGCAGGACGCCGGCCGATATCGTGCTCGAAACCGACCTGACGTTGCCGCGCGTGACGGAAGCCCTGCGCAGCGCTGTCGACAAGCTCGGCGCCCGCAACATCACCGGCGCGATCACCCGTGCCGTCCGTCTCGGCCTGATCTAGTCTTGTCAAGCGGCCGCAGAGGTTTCGGCTAGCCGAAGCATGGCCTGCGCGGCGCCCTCGTCGGTGATCAGCGTGTTGCAGCCGATGCGGCGGATGGTGGCGCGGATCGCCGGTGCCCGGTGCGCGCCGCCGGAGACGAGCACAATATGGCGCGCCTTCTTCACGGTATCGAGGTCGATCGACATGACCCTGTGGCGGATGGGATGGTCGATCGTATGCCCTTCGGCGTCGAGGAAGTTGCACATCGTGTCGCAGACGCAGCCGGCCGCGATCAGTTCCTCCAGCTCGTGCCGGGCGATGAAGTCGCGAGAGAGGGAGCTCGAGCGCGGGCCGATGTCGCCGCAGCTCACCACCGCGATGTCCATGTTCTCCGCCAGCTCGAACAGCGTCTTCAGGCCGCATTTCTCGATCAGGCTGCGTTTGGTCTCCCCGGAATCGACGAGCAGCGGCGCCAGGAACAGGTAACACTCCGCGCCGAGCTGGCTCGCCAGCCGCCAGGTATATTCGATCGGGTTGATGTGGTGCGCCTCCACCACGCCGCCGAGCAGCGAGACGACCTTGACCCGCTCGCGCCGCGCCGGACGGAAGCTCGCGAGCGAGGCCGTCAGCGTCCGCCCCCAGCCGACGCCGATGGTGCAATCGTCCGCAATCGCCTCGGTCAGGAACTGGCCGAGCGCAAGGCCGACGCCCTTGGCCGTCGCCTCTGCGCTATCGGCGGCCGGCACCACCACCGCCTCGTCGAGGCCGTAGGCCTTCTCCAGCCGCACGGCGAGCTCGACGCAGTCGCCGACCCCTTCGTTGATCCATATCTGCACCTCGGAGCGCTTCAGCGCCTCGTCGAGCATGCGGATGACGGTGGTGCGGCTGACGCCGATCTTCTCCGCGACGTCCTTCTGGGTGAGGCCCTGGTTGTAATAGAGCCAGGCGGCCCGCAGCCTCAGCGCCGCCGATTCCGAATAGGCCGTATGAGTGTCGCGCCGGAGCCTTGCCACGTCGCCTCCATCTTCCTGCAATCGTTTCCGGGCCACCTTATCACATCGGGCGGAAAATGCGACATATGTTCAAGAGATTGGTCAAAAGTGCTTGACTTTTGCCCATGGAAGCGATGATAGTCCGCCTCGTATCGGCTGGCGGCTTTGTGCCGGCAGGCTGGTTGTGCCAGCACGCGCGGCGAGCGAAACGGAAGCACGGTCGCCGGGCGCGCGTCACAGGAACATGGAGGAAGGCCCAGCGTTTCTGAGGGAATGCGGCCAGCAGCAACCATTCGGGATTTCGGATATGACATCCAAGCTTGAACAACTCCGCGCCATGACGACCGTCGTGGCAGACACCGGCGACATCGAAGCCGTGCGCCGCCTGAAGCCGGTCGATTGCACCACCAACCCGACCATCGTCCTGAAGGCCCTTGGCACGCCGATATTCGCCGATGCGGTCGCCGAAGCCCTCCGCTGGGGCCAGTCGCAGGGCGGCAACCGCGAAGGTGTCGTCTCCGCCGTCGCCGATCGCCTCGCCATCTCCGTCGGCGCGGCGCTTGCCGAACTCGTGCCGGGCCGCGTCTCGACCGAGGTCGACGCCGACCTTTCCTTCGACACCGAAGCCTCGATCACCAAGGCCCGCGAGATCATCAAGGCCTATGACGCACGCGGCATCGGCCGCGAGCGCATCCTCATCAAGCTCGCCTCCACCTGGGAAGGCATCCGCGCCGCGGAAGTGCTGCAGAGGGAAGGCATCGACTGCAACCTGACGCTGCTCTTCAACAAGGCCCAGGCGATCGCCTGCGCCGATGCCGGCGTCTTCCTGATCTCGCCCTTCGTCGGCCGCATCCTCGACTGGCACGTCAAGGCGAGCGGCAAGACCTTCACGCCGGAGGAAGACCCTGGCGTGCTCTCGGTCCGCTCGATCTACGACTATTACAAGTCCAACGGCATCGCCACGATCGTCATGGGCGCCTCCTTCCGCAACACCGGCGAGATCGAGGCGCTGGCCGGTTGCGACCGCCTGACGATCAGCCCCGCCCTCCTCGAAGAGCTCGATGCCGCCGAGGGCACGCTGGAGCGCAAGCTCTCGCCGGAAAAGGCCGCGAAGGTCACGCCGGTCAAGATCGACGAGAAGAGCTTCCGCTGGATGCTGAACGAGGACGCCATGGCGACGGAAAAGCTCGCCGAAGGCATCCGCGCCTTCGCCAAGGACCTCGGCAGCCTGCGCGCCATGGTCGACAAGGAACTGAAGGCGGCTGCGTAAGGCGCATCCCCCACCATCGCAAACACGAAGGCCGCCCTCCGGGGCGGCCCAGGCTGCTGACAAAGTCCGCCGAACCTCTCCTCCGTCATGGTCGGGCTTGACCCGACCATCCATAAGCCTTTGAAAAGAACGGATCCTCGGGTCAAGCCCGAGGATGACGCAGTGCTTGGGGCGATGGTTGTCATCAAACCGGGCCGCGACGGCGCGGGCGGGGCGAGCCGATCCGCGGAAGAGCCAATACGATCCGAGGCGTGTTCAAGCGGATCGAACGGCTGGCGATTTGAAAAGTGCGATCCACGACAACCGATGGCGTGATACGATCCCGGGTGCCTACTAAGTAGGTGGGCGCCGTATGTCCGGACCCACGGGTCCGGTCAGGGACAGCTCCCTTGAGATCGTGTATGGCCCCGGGGAATGTTGTTACCTGTCGGGAAGCGCAGACCGCTTGCGATATATAGGCGGAAAAACAGCTTTTCGCCAGTAGGATTTCTAGCGATCAGTTGATCGGCGGCTTGCCGGAAAGTTTGGCGGCCATGCCCTGGATCTGGCTGGTCAATTCGCCCAGCGCCTGCGCGATCGCCTCCTCGTTGCGGGAGACCTCGCTCATCACGCCTTCCCGCCCCTTGCGCAGTTCCTCGGCCTCCTTTTCCAGCTTGTTGAGGCGGCGGGTGACTTCATTCAGTTCGTCCATCACCATGATGCCGGCCATGACGGTGATCCTGAGGTCGCCGATCTCGCCGAACTGGCTCTTGAGATGCCCGACATAGCGATCGAAACCGGCGGCGAGCTCTTCCAGGTGCGCCTCCTGGCCCTCTTCGCAGGCCATGCGATAGGCCTTGCCATCGATCTGTACGGTTACCTGAGCCATGCGGTCACTTTCTGATTGCGATTAACGGTCGAGCACGGCCCGGATCGTTTCCATGGCCGTGACGAGCCGGCGGGAGACCTCGCGGTTGACCTCCTCCAGGCGGTTTGCGCGGAATTCGGACTGGTCGAGCTCCTGGGCGAGCCGCGAACGATCGGCGTTGACGCGCCGCACCTCGCCTTCCACCTCGCCGTATTCGCGCTCGCGGTCGAAGCGCATGTCGAGCGCGTTGTCGAGGCTGGCTATCGCCCTGCGAAGCTCCTCGATTGCTGCCCTGACTGTTTCCCCGTTTGTCATCAAGCCTTCACCGGCACTCTCAAAAAACGCGAATCGCCGCCGCCGGCGCCGGTTCTCCCGCGTTGACAGTATTCAACTGCGGGGCTGAGCGTCAACAGCGCGGCAATCCCGGCGTCAAAGCCCCTGTGGATCAGCGTTCGAGGCGGTTGTGCGGGCGCCCGGGCACACCCTTTTGCAAATGCTGAAAAAGCCGGCGGAATCGGCCCGCAACTGCCGCAAAAACCGCCGAATTCGTTGACTTAGACGGTGCACCTGCTATGTGTCAGCCGCTTCCAACCGATGCTTCTTGACGACGTCGGCCCTGACACCCCGAAGAATACGGAACAGTCATGATCTCTCGCGAAAAACACGACCGGATGGCGAACGCAATTCGCTTCCTTTCCATGGATGCCGTGGAAAAGGCGAACTCGGGTCACCCCGGCCTGCCCATGGGCGCAGCAGACATCGCAACGGTTCTTTTCACCCGATTCCTTTCCTTCGATCCGAAGACGCCGGCCTGGCCGAACCGCGACCGTTTCGTGCTGTCGGCGGGCCACGGCTCGATGCTTCTCTACTCGCTGCTCTACCTGACGGGCTACGAGGACATCACGATCGACGAGATCAAGAACTTCCGCCAGCTCGGCTCCAGGACCGCCGGCCACCCGGAATACGGCCACGCCGCCGGCATCGAGACCACGACCGGCCCGCTCGGCCAGGGCATCGCCAATGCCGTCGGCATGGCGATCGCCGAGCGCAAGCTGCGCGAGGAGTTCGGCTCCGACCTCATCGAGCACCATACCTATGTCATCGTGGGTGACGGCTGCCTCATGGAGGGGATCAGCCAGGAAGCAATCTCGCTCGCCGGCCACCTGAAGCTGAACAAGCTGATCGTGTTCTGGGACGACAACAACATCTCGATCGACGGCCCGATCTCGATCGCCGACTCGACCGACCAGCACGCCCGCTTCCGCGCGTCCGGCTGGCACACCATCGCCGTCGACGGCCACGATCCGGATGCGATCGCCGCTGCCATCGAGGAGGCGCAGAAGTCCGACAAGCCGACCATGATCGCCTGCAAGACGACCATCGGCTTCGGCGCGCCGAACAAGGCCGGCACGCACAAGGTGCACGGCTCGCCGCTCGGCGCGGAAGAGATCGCCGCGACCCGCAAGGTGCTGAACTGGGAATCGGAAGCCTTCGTCGTTCCCTCCGACGTGCTCGACGCCTGGCGCCTCGCCGGCCTGCGCTCCGCCAAGGCCCACAAGGAGTGGGAAGCGCGCCTCGAAAAGACCGAGGCCGAGAAGAAGGCCCAGTTCGTCCGCCGGTTTGCCGGCGACCTCGAAGGCAGCCTCGATCCGGCGATCGCCGCCTACAAGAAGAAGCTCGCCGAAACCAGGCCGAACCCCGCTACCCGCAAGGCCTCGGAGGACGCGCTTGAGGTCATCAACGGCGTCCTTTCCGAAACGATCGGCGGCTCGGCCGACCTCACCGGCTCGAACAACACCAAGACCAGCCAGACCAAGTCGATCACCCCGACCGACTTCTCCGGCCGCTACATCCACTACGGCGTGCGCGAGCACGGCATGGCGGCGGCGATGAACGGCATCGCGCTGCACGGCGGCCTCATCCCCTATTCCGGCGGCTTCCTGATCTTCTCCGACTACTGCCGTCCCTCGATCCGCCTCGCCGCGCTGATGGGCATCCGCGTCATCCACGTGCTGACGCACGATTCGATCGGCCTTGGCGAAGACGGCCCGACCCACCAGCCGGTCGAGCACCTCGCGGCCCTGCGCGCGATCCCGAACCTCCTCGTCTTCCGCCCGGCCGACGCCACGGAAACGGCGGAGTGCTGGCAGCTCGCGCTCGAAAGCCACAACCGCCCGTCGGCCATCGCGCTCACCCGCCAGAACCTGATGCCGGTGCGCCTGGAATATGAGGAAGAGAACCTTTGCGCCCGCGGCGCCTACGACCTCGTCTCGGCAAGCGACGCGCAGGTGACGATCTTCGCGAGCGGCTCGGAAGTCGAGATCGCCGTGAAGGCGCAGCAGGCGCTCTCCGCCAAGGGCATCTCGACCCGCGTCGTTTCCGTGCCCTGCTGGGAGCTCTTCGCCGAGCAGCCGGAAGCCTACCAGCGGGCGGTCATCGGCAATTCGCCGGTCAAGATCGCCGTCGAGGCCGGCATCCGCCAGGGCTGGGATCACTTCATCGGTTCGGACGGCCTCTTCATCGGCATGTCCACCTTCGGCGCCTCGGGTCCCTACAAGGAGCTCTACAAGCACTTCGGCATCACGCCGGAGGCCGTCGTCGCCGCCGCGGAAGCCAAGCTCGCCTGAGCGCCGTCGGGCGCGGCCTGCCGCCGCGCCCACACCGCCAACAGATTATCCATAGGGAGAGACCCGAAATGACTGTGAAAGTTGCCATCAACGGTTTTGGCCGCATCGGCCGCAACATTCTGCGCGCGATCGTCGAGTCCGGCCGTACCGACATCGAAGTCGTGGCAATCAACGATCTGGGCCCGGTCGAGACCAATGCGCACCTGCTGCGCTACGATTCGATCCACGGCCGCTTCCCGGCCGAAGTGAAGGTCGATGGCGACACGATCACCGTCGGCGGCGGCAAGCCGATCAAGGTGACCGCGATCAAGGACCCGGCAACGCTGCCGCACAAGGAGCTCGGCGTCGACATCGCGCTGGAATGCACGGGCATCTTCACCGCCCGCGACAAGGCCGCCGCGCATCTGACGGCCGGCGCGAAGCGCGTCATCGTCTCGGCTCCGGCCGACGGCGCGGACCTGACGGTCGTCTACGGCGTCAACGACGACAAGCTGACCAAGGACCACCTCGTCATCTCCAACGCCTCCTGCACGACGAACTGCCTCGTTCCGGTCGTCAAGGTCCTGAACGACGCCTTCGGCATCGACCACGGCTTCATGACGACCATCCATTCCTACACGAACGACCAGCCGTCGCTCGACCAGATGCACAAGGACCTCTATCGCGCCCGCGCTGCGGCGCTGTCGATGATCCCGACCTCGACGGGTGCGGCCAAGGCCGTCGGCCTCGTTCTGCCGGAACTGAAGGGCAAGCTCGACGGCACCTCCATCCGCGTGCCGACGCCGAACGTCTCGGTCGTCGACTTCAAGTTCGTCGCCAAGCGCGCAACGAGCGTCCAGGAAGTCAACGAGGCGATCAAGGCCGCCGCGAACGGCCCGCTCAAGGGCGTGCTCGGCTACACCGAGGAGCCGCTCGTCTCCAAGGACTTCAACCACGACCCGCACTCCTCGATCTTCGCGGTCGACCAGACGAAGGTTCTCGAGGGCACGTTCGTCCGTATCCTCACCTGGTACGACAACGAATGGGGCTTCTCGAACCGCATGGCCGACACGGCCGTCGCCTTCGCCAAGCTGATCTGAGTCCATGTTCCCGCCCCTTGCCCTCAAGACGGTCCGCTGGCGTCCGCTCGGGGGCGAGGGGCTGGAGCACCTGACCCTGCGCGCCGTCGACGGCGGCTTTCGTGCCGAAAGCGTCCTGATCGGCGAAGGCGGGGCAGGACCGTACGGCGTGCGCTACGGCATCGATCTCGACGCCCGCTGGCGCGTCCGCGCCTTCGTGGTCGAGGAAACGGCGGGCCGCCGCATCGCGATGACCTCCGACGGCGAAGGCCGCTGGCGGCGGGAGGACGGGGCGCCGCTGCCGGCTTTCGACGGCTGCATCGACATCGACCTTGCCGGTTCGCCCTTCACCAACACCTTGCCGATCCGCCGCCTCACCATTGCAGCCGGTGAGAAGAGCCCGCTGCTGGCGATGGTCTATGTGCCGTTCGATACGTTCGAGCCGATCGTGGACGAGCAGATCTACACCTGCATCGCACCGGCGAACCGCTACCTCTACGAGGCGGCGGACGGCACGTTCACCGCGGAACTATCCGTCGATGCCGACGGCTTCGTAACCGATTACCCCACCCTGTTCTCAAGACTTTGACGGGAGCCATCCCCATGACCTTCAAGACCCTCGACAACCTTACCGACATCGCCGGCAAGCGCGTACTCGTCCGCGTCGACCTCAACGTGCCGGTCAAGGACGGCAAGGTCACCGATGCGACCCGCATCGAGCGCGTCGCGCCGACCATCCTCGAACTCTCCGGCAAGGGCGCCAAGGTCATCCTGCTCGCCCATTTCGGCCGCCCGAAGGGCGAGGCGGTCGCCGACATGTCACTGGAGCAGATCCTTCCGGCCGTGAACGACGTGCTCGGCAAGACGGTCCGCTTCGCCGCCGACTGCGTCGGCGAGCCGGCCGCCGCAGCCATAGCCGCCATGGAGAACGGCGACATCCTGCTCCTCGAAAACACCCGCTTCCACAAGGGCGAGGAGAAGAACAACCCGGACTTCACCGCCGCGCTCGCCGCAAACGGCGACATCTACGTCAACGACGCCTTCTCCGCCGCGCACCGCGCGCACGCCTCGACGGAAGGCCTCGCGCACCTCCTGCCCGCCTATGCCGGCCGTACCATGCAGGCCGAGCTGGAAGCGCTGGAAAAGGGCCTCGGCAACCCGGCCCGCCCGGTCGTCGCCATCGTCGGCGGCGCGAAGGTCTCCACCAAGATCGACCTCCTGATGAACCTCGTGAAGAAGGTCGACGCGCTGGTCATCGGCGGCGGCATGGCGAACACCTTCCTTGCCGCCCGCGGCACGGATGTCGGCAAGTCGCTCTGCGAGCACGACCTCGCCGAAACCGCCAAGCAGATCATGATCGAGGCCGCGACCGCCACCTGCGCCATCGTGCTGCCGGAAGACGGCGTCGTCGCCCGCGAGTTCAAGGCAAACGCCGAGAACGAGGTGGTCGACGTCAAGGCCATCCCCGCCGATGCCATGATGCTCGACGTCGGCCCGAAGACGATCGAGGCCGTCAATGCCTGGATCTCGCGCGCTTCGACGCTCGTGTGGAACGGCCCGCTCGGCGCCTTCGAGATCGCACCCTTCGACGCCGCGACAGTATCGGCCGCCAAGCACGCGGCCGCGCAGACGAAGCAGGGCAAGCTCGTCTCCGTCGCCGGCGGCGGCGACACGGTGGCAGCCCTCAACCATGCCGGCGTCGCGGACGATTTCACCTATGTCTCGACCGCCGGCGGCGCCTTTCTGGAATGGATGGAAGGCAAGCCGCTGCCGGGCGTCGAAATCCTGCATCAGCAGAAATAACGCCGGGAGGCTTGCGCTTGGCGGCGGATCACCTACATTTCCCGTATCGTCAACGTTGAGAAAGGAAGGTGATCCAATGTCTAATGAGATTTCGGTCTTGGCTGCGGGCATGGGAATTGTGGTGAAGGAAACGAGGCAGCCCTCGTTCTGAACCCGCCTTCCTTCGGGCCGAAAGGCCCGGGTCCGCACCGGACCAAACCTCATGGGGGCCACCTTCCGGTGGCCCTTTTGCGTTTGAGGTCGCCAAGTCCGACCACTTCTCAGTCGTCCTCCGCGGGCTTGACCCGAGAATCCACATGCACGCATCGGCTAAGGCCGGATGAGCACCGTCAGCATCATCAGCGCGATGGCGGCAACCGCGATCTTCCAGAAATCCGCACGCCGCTTCAGCCCGGGCCAGCCGATGGGCCGGATGATGTGCAGCAGCATGGCGGCAAGAAGCAGGGCGGGAAGGATTTTCGACATGGCGGCCTTTCTCGGTCCTTCCTGTCACACCGCAGACATTTTTCCAAGCAATCAGCGCAAGGTCTGAAAATCGCCGCCCCGCCGCCTTTGCATCTGGCATTCGCCGGCAGGTACGCTATTCCTTTCCCATCGATGAAACTGCGAAAATCCCATGCGTAAAAATCTCATATCCGTCTTCGCGCTTCTCGTGGGCACGCTGTTCCTCTTCCTCGGCAACGGCCTGCACGGCCTGCTGCTTCCGATGCGCGGCGCCTTCGAGGGATATGAGACGACGATGCTCGGCCTTCTCGGCACGTCCTGGGCAACGGGCTTCGTGCTCGGCTGCCTTCTGGCGCCCACGGTGGTCAAGCGCATCGGCCATGTGCGGGCCTTTTCCGGCTTTGCCTCGCTGATCGCCATCATCGCGCTCCTGACGGGCATGATCGTCGATCCCTTCTGGTGGATCGTGCTGCGGGCCGTCACCGGCTTTTCCATCGCCGGCACCTCGATGATCATCGAAAGCTGGCTGAACGAGCGCGCGACCAATGAAAGCCGCGGCCTGATCTTCTCGCTCTACATCGCCATCACGCTGATCGGTACCGTCGGCGGCCAGATGACGGTGGCGCTCGGCGACGTCTCCACGCCCATGCTCTTCATGTTCGCCGGCATCCTCTATTGCCTCGCCATGCTGCCGACGACGCTCTCGACCGCCGCCTCGCCGCAGCCGCTGAAGCAGGTCAAGCTCGACATTCCGTCCCTCTACCGCACCTCGCCGATCGCCTGTGTCGGCATCGTGCTGATCGGCATCGCCAACGGCGCCTTCGGCACGCTCGGCGCGGTCTTCGGCGCCAATGCGGGCCTCTCCTCCAGCACGATCGCGATCATGATGAGCGTTGCGATCTTCGCCGGCGCCGTCATGCAGCTTCCGGCCGGCCGCGTGTCCGACCGGGTCGACCGCCGCCTGGTGCTCGCCGTGCTTGCGGCGGTCGCCGCAGGAGCGGGCCTTTCGCTCTTCGTCTTCCAGCCCGCATCCGTCGCCGTGCTGCTGGTGCTGACCGCCCTCTACGGGGCGACCGCCAACGCGCTCTATCCGATCGCCGTCTCGCATGCCAACGACTTCGCCAACCCGGAGGACTTCGTGAAGGTCTCCGGCGGCCTGCTACTGCTTTACGGTATCGGCACCATCATCGGCCCGACGCTCGGCGGCCCCATCATGTCGGCTATCGGCCCCTATGCGCTCTTCATGGTCACCTGCTGGGCGCATATCCTGATCACCGCCTACGCCATCTTCCGCAGCCGCCGCCGCGCCGCCAAACCGGCCGAAATGCGCGACGCCTATACGACCATCAATCCCGGCACACTCACCACGCCGGAAAGCCTTCAGCTTTCGCCGCGCGCCCTGCCCCAGCAGCAGGCCGCCGACGAGCAACAGGAGGAACGGACCCCATGAGCCTTTTCGACGACGACCGCCCGGCGAAAAAGACCGCGCACGAAATCGGCAGCGACCTGTCGCTGCTGTCTGTGGACGAGCTTTCCGCGCGAATCGAGCTGCTTCGCGCGGAGATCGAGCGGCTCGAATCGGAGAAGGCGAAGAAGAGCGTGAGCCGTTCGGCGGCGGAAAAGCTGTTCCGCTGACCCGCGCCGGATCGTCGCAGGCTTGCCGAAAAAGCACAGGATCCGGCGAAACGGCAACAGAGTTAACCGGCCATTAAGCCTTACATGTTATTACTTGCACATCCGGTCCTTCCGGGTTCAGACATTTTCGCCGCTTGGGGAATCGGTCTGATTTTCTCCCTGTTTTACCTTGAGAGCCGCTTTCCGCGGCTCTTTTTTTGTTTGCCGCACCGCCCTGCAACACCTGCCGCGAAAGAATTGTGGAGATTAACCCTTTCTTAAGAATACCCTTGCGCGAATTAGGTTATGGCATCATCCTCAAGACATAGACCGGCCACCTGGAACACCGAGGGCCGACCTGCCGTTACCTGCATGTGATGCGTTCAACAGGGATGAAACCATGTCCGAAAGAGGATTGAATACTGTCAGCTTCGCTGGCCACGTTGCGTCGTCGGCGCAATTCAAGTCCCTGTACGCCGAAGGCATGGGTCTGGTCGAGGAGACCGCAAGCTATCTCGACGGCGTCGGCCGCCAGGCCTCCAAGGTGCTGCCGCGCATGGCGTCCGTCCTCTATGCCGCCGAATCGATGCGCCTCACCACGCGCCTGATGCAGATGGCCTCCTGGCTCCTCCTCCAGCGCGCCGTGAACAACGGCGAGATGAGCCGCGACCAGGTGCTGGCCGAGAAGAACAAGGTCCGCCTCGACAGCTTCAACGTCGACAAGACCGCGCCCGGCTGGAACGACCTGCCGGAAGCCTTCCGCGACCTCATCGAACGTTCGCTCCGCCTGCAGAACCGCATCGCCCTGCTCGACCGCGAGATCTACCGCCCGCAGGACGTCCAGACCTTCCAGCCGGACAACCAGAACAGCGTCCAGGCCCAGCTCAACCTGCTCCAGACGGCTTTCGGCAACAGCTGAGAGGGACTCCGGATGCTTTGAGGAACCCGGCTTCGGCCGGGTTTTTTATTGCCTGCGTTTCAGAGTTGCCCCTCATCCCCCTGCCGGGACCTTCTCCCCGCAAGCGGGGAGAAGGGAAATATTGCACCGTTTTCCTTCAAGCCTTGAGAATGCAGGAAAATGGTGCGCCCAGCGCTCCTCGCCCCGCTTGCGGGGAGAGGATGCCGGCAGGCAGGTGAGGGGCAACGCCAAGCAACAAAAAACCCGGCCGAAGCCGGGTTCCTGAAAGTCGTCCACCGAATGCAGATCAGAGGCCGAGGCCTTCGAAGCGCTTCTTGAACTTGGAGACGCGGCCGCCGCGGTCCATGAGCTGCTGGTTGCCGCCGGTCCAGGCCGGGTGCGACTTCGGGTCGATTTCGAGGTTCATCGTCGCGCCTTCCGAACCCCAGGTCGAGCGGGTTTCGTACTCGGTGCCGTCGGTCATCACGACCTTGATGGTGTGGTAGTCGGGATGGATATCAGCCTTCATGACAACTTTCCTGCCTGTTCCGGGGGCCATTTGTCGCAACGGATTGCGACAGCGGGGCCAAAGACGTAAATGAAGCCGCGGTCGGTCGGACCTACGGCTTCCCAATTCGATGGCGAGCCTATACATGAAGGCCGTCTGGATAACAAGAGCCGAAAGACAATTCGTGCCGCCAGGCACTGGGAACGGGGGTATGGTGTCCACAGACAGACAAGCAGTCTCGCCGGCGAAAACCAAACGCCGGAACATCCGTCCGCTGGCCAGGCTCATCCCCTATATCGGCCGCTATCGCGGCCTCGTCGCAGGCGCCCTGGCCGCCCTCGTCATGGCCGCCGTCACGACGCTGGTCCTGCCGATCGCCGTGCGGCGCATGATAGACCATGGCTTCTCCGGCGCCGATGCGGGCTTCATCAACACCTACTTCACCATGCTCTTCGTGCTGGCCGGCCTGCTCGCGCTCGCCAGCGCCATGCGCTACTACTTCGTCATCACGCTCGGCGAGCGCATCGTCGCCGACCTTCGCCGCGACGTCTTCGCCCATGTGACGAAGCTCTCGCCCGCCTTCTTCGACGTCAACCAGTCGGGCGAGATCGTCTCGCGGCTGACGGCCGACACGACGCAGATCAAGTCCGCCGTCGGCGCCACCGCCTCCGTCGCGCTGCGCAACCTGATCCTCTGTTTCGGCGCCATCGCCATGATGGTCTATACGAGCCCGAAGCTCTCCAGCCTCGTCATCGCCGCGATCCCCGTCATCGTCTTCCCGCTCGTCGCCTTCGGCCGCTCCGTGCGTCGCCGCTCGCGCGAGGCGCAGGACACGCTGGCCGCCGCGTCCGCCTATGCCGGCGAGGCCATCGGCGCGACCCGCACGCTCCAGGCCTTCAATGCGGAAGAGGCGGCCCGCGCGCGCTTCTTCGGCAATGTCGAGAGCGCCTATGAGGCCGCCCGCGCCGCCATCCGCGCCCGTTCGCTGCTCACCGGCTTTGCCATCGCCATGATCTTCGGCTCCGTCGTCGCGGTCCTCTGGTTCGGCGCGCGCGACGTGCTCTCCGGCGATCTTTCCGCCGGCACACTCGGCCAGTTCCTTCTGTACGCCGTGTTCGCCGCCGGCAGCCTCGGCGCGCTTTCCGAGGTCTGGGGCGAGCTCTCGCAGGCCGCCGGCGCCGCCGAACGCCTGACCGAACTGCTCGCCGAGCCGCCGGCCATCACCGCCCCTGCCGCTCCCGTCGCCCTGCCCCTGCCCGCCCGCGGCGAACTGAGCTTCAGGGACGTGCACTTCTCCTATCCCGCGCGCCCCGGCTACCGCAGCATCAACGGCCTCAGCTTTTCCGTGAGGCCGGGCGAGACGGTCGCCGTCGTCGGCCCGTCCGGCGCCGGCAAGAGCACGATCCTCTCGCTGGTGCTGCGCTTCTACGATCCCGATGCCGGCACGGTCCTGCTCGACGGCGTGGACCTGCGCGCGGCCGATCCGCAGGAGCTTCGCCGCCGCATCGCGCTCGTGCCGCAGGATGTGACCATCTTCGCCGCCACGATCCGCGACAACATCGCCTTCGGCATGCCGGACGTCAGCGACGAGGCGATCTGCGCCGCCGCAAGGGCCGCGCAGGCGGAGGAATTCATCCGGAGGCTGGACAAGGGCTACGACACGATGGTCGGCGAGCGCGGCGTGACGCTTTCCGGCGGCCAGCGCCAGCGCATCGCCATTGCCCGCGCCATCCTGAAGGATGCGCCGCTGCTGCTGCTCGACGAGGCGACCTCCGCGCTCGACGCCGAAAGCGAGACGCTGGTGCAGAAGGCGCTCGACGGCCAGATGGGCAAGCGCACGACGATCGTCATCGCGCACCGCCTCGCCACCGTGCTCAAGGCCGACCGCATCCTCGTCATGGAAGCGGGCCGCATCGTCGAGGAAGGCACGCACCAGTCGCTCATCCGGCAGGACGGCCTCTATGCCCGCCTCGCCCGGCTGCAATTCGACCATGGCGGCCAGGCCTTCCTCGGAGAGGAGCGCGCGGCCGGCTGATCGTCCGCTCTTGCCTCGCGGGGCGAACGCCCTATCCTGAGGGAGCGGACTTCACGTCACCCTGGGAGGAGAACAACGTGGCATTTTCGACGATCACCCGCCGTACCCTCATTGCGCTTGGCACCACCCTCTTCGCATCGCTGGCGCTCGGCACCCCCGCCGGCGCCCAGCAATTCCCCGACCGGACGATCACGCTCGTCGTTCCCTTCGCCGCCGGCGGCTCGACGGACGTGGTGGCGCGCATCATCGCCCAGAAAATGTCGGAGAGTCTCGGCCAGCAGGTCATCGTGGAAAACGTCGGCGGCGCGGGCGGCAGCCTCGGCGCCGACCGCGTGGCGCGCGCGGAGCCGGACGGCTACACCATATTGATGGCGACCGTCGCCACCCACGCGCTGAACCCGCTCATCCTGAAGACCAAGCCCTACGACGCGGAGAAGGATTTCGCGCCGGTCTCGCTGCTCGTCGTCGTGCCGAACGTGCTGGTGGTCAATCCCGAGCTGCCGGCCAAGAATGTCGAGGAGCTGCTGGCCCTTCTGAAGGCCGATCCGGACGGTTACAGCTACGCGTCCTCCGGCAACGGCACGCCGCTGCATCTTTCCGGCGAGCTCTTCAAGAGCATGGCCGGCGTCAGCATGCAGCATGTGCCCTACAAAGGTTCCGGCCCGGCGCTGAACGACGTGATCGGCAACCAGATCCCGATCATGTTCGACAACCTGCCCTCCTCCTCCAGCCACATCAAGGCCGGCACGCTGCGGGCGCTCGCCGTCACGACGAAGGAGCGCGCCGCCTCCTTCCCGGATGTGCCGACGGTCGCAGAATCGGGCATTCCCGGCTACGAGACCTATACCTGGAACGCGCTCTTCGCTCCCGCCGGCACGCCGGCCGAGATCATCGCCAAGCTCAACGAGGCGGCCAACAACGCCCTGAAGGACCCGTCCGTCATCGAGCGCATGAAGGAGTTCAGCGCGACCATCGTCGGCTCGACGCCGGAAGAGCTCGGCAAGCATGTGACCGCGGAGCTGGCCAAGTGGAAGCCGGTGGTCGAGGGCGCCAACATCCAGATGGATTGACCTCATGCCGCGGTCGGCGCTCTCAGGCGCCGACCGCCCTACCCGCGATGCGTCCGGAGAACAGGCAGCCGCCGAGGAACGTCCCCTCCAGCGCGTTGTAGCCGTGCAGGCCGCCGCCGCCGAAACCGGCCACCTCGCCCGCCGCATAGAGGCCCGGCACCGGCTTTCCGGAAAGCTCCAGCACACGGCCCGAAAGGTCGGTCTGCAATCCGCCCAGCGTCTTGCGCGTCAGGATGTTGAGGCGCACCGCGATCAGCGGGCCCGCCTTGGGATCGAGCAAACGGTGCGGCCGTGCCGTGCGCATCAGCTTGTCGCCGAGATAGGCGCGCGCGCCGCGGATCGCGGTCACCTGCGCGTCCTTGGAGAAGGGGTTGCCGATTTCCCGGTCGCGCGCCTCCACCTCGGCCCGCACCCGGGCCACGTCGAGCAGCGGCTCGTCGGTCAGCGCATTCATCGCGGAAACGAGGTCGCCCAGGTCATTGCGCACCACGAAATCCGCGCCCTTTTCCATGAAGGCCTGCACCGGTCCCGGCGGATCTTTGCCGAGGCGCTTGAGGAGCAGGGGAATGTCCTTGCCGGTGAGGTCCGGGTTCTGCTCGGAGCCCGACAGGGCGAACTCCTTCTTGATGATCGCACGCGTCAGGATGAACCAGCTGTGGTCGTAATCGGTCGCGCGGATGGCCTTCAGCGTCGCCAGCGTGTCGAAGCCGGGCATGGCCGGCGCCGGGAACCGCCGGCCCCGCGCGTCCAGCCAGAGCGATGACGGCCCCGGCAGGATGCGGATGCCGTGGCCCGGCCATATCGGATCCCAGTTCCTCAGACCCTCCGTATAGTGCCACATGCGGTCGCCGTTGATGACGGAGCCGCCGGCCCGCTGCGCGATCTCCAGCATGCGCCCGTCGACATGGGCCGGGACGCCGCTCACCATGAAGCCCGGCGGTTCGCCGAGACGCTCGCGCGGCCAGTTGTGCCGTACCAGATCGTGGTTGCCGCCGATGCCGCCGGAGGAGACGAGCACCGCGCCGGCGCGGATGCTGAAATCGCCGATGGCGTCGCGTGACGTCGGCCGGCCCCGCTCGGCATTGTCCGGCGTCAACACGGCGCCGTGAGCGCCGACGACCGCGCCGTTCTCGACGATCAGGCCGTCGACCCGGTGGCGGAAGCGGAAGGCAAGCGCGCCGGACGCGCGGAATTCCTGTGCACGCGCGATGAAAGGCGCCAATACGCCGGGGCCGGTGCCCCATGTCACGTGGAAGCGCGGCACGGAATTGCCGTGGCCGGTGGCAAGCCCCCCGCCACGCTCGGCCCAGCCGACCACCGGGAACCAGCGCATGCCCATGGCATGCAGCCAGGCACGCTTCTCGCCGCCCGCAAAGTCGAGATAGGCCTCCGCCCAGCGGCGCGGCCAGTAGTCCTCCTGCCGGTCGAATCCGGCCGAGCCGAACCAATCCTGCCGGGCGAGCGCGATGCTGTCGCGAATGCGCATGCGCCGCTGTTCCGGACTGTCGATGAAGAAGAGGCCTCCGAGCGACCAGAACGCCTGACCGCCGAGGCTCTGCTCGCCTTCCTGATCGAGGACGATCACCTTGAGGCCGCGCCCGGCAGCCTCCGTCGCCGCCACGAGGCCGGCAAGGCCGGCCCCGATCACCAGAAGATCGCAATCCACCCGCAATTCCTCCCCTCGTCCTGCGGGAAAACTTACGCGCACGTACGCGTAAGATCAACATGCCGAGGACGGCCGCGGCGGAAGCGGGGGAAAGCTATCTTTCGGTAAGCTTCAGCTCGATGCGGCGGTTGGTGGCGCGGGCGGCATCGTCGCCGCCCTCGGCGATCGGCTGGAATTCGCCGAAGCCTGCCGCAACCAGCCGGTTGGCCGGCACGCCGTTGGCGATCAGGAACTTCACGACCGACGTCGCACGCGCCGAGGAAAGCTCCCAGTTGTCGCGGTAACGGCCCGTACCGGAGAGCGGCACGTTGTCCGTATGGCCGTCGACGCGCAGCACCCAGTTGATCTCGGAGGGGATTTCCCGGGCAAGATCGAGTAGCGCCGTGGCGAGCTTGCGCATCTCCGCCTGCCCTTCCGTGTTGAGGTCGCTGCCGCCCGAGGGGAACAGCACTTCCGACTGGAAGACGAAGCGGTCTCCGACGATGCGGATGTTTTCCCGGTCGGAGAGGATCTCGCGCAGCCGCCCGAAGAAGTCGGAACGATAGCGGTTGAGCTCCTGCACGCGCTGCGCCAGCGCCACGTTGAGACGCCGGCCGAGATCGGCGATCTTCGCCTGCGAGGATTTGTCCTTGGCTTCGGAGGCCTGGAGCGCCTCCTCGATGGCCGCGATCTGGCTGCGCAGGGCCGCGATCTGCTGGTTGAGCAGCTCGATCTGGCTCATGGCCCGAGCGCTTACCTGCCTTTCCGAATCCAGCTCGCCTTCCAGCGTGGAGACGCGGGCATTCGCCGCATCGGAAGCGCCGGCGCCGCTGTCGAGCAGCTGCTGCAGGCGGCTGCGCTCGCCTTCGGACTGGGCAAGCGATGCCTGGAGGTTGGCGAGCGCGTCTTCCAGATCCTGCTTGCCGCTCTTTTCCAGCGCCAGAAGCTGCGTCAGCTCGTTGATCTGGCTCGTCAGCCGGTTCAGCACGTCGTCCTTGCCGGAGATTTCCCGGCTGAGGAAGAACTGCGCCAGCACGAAGACCGTGAGCAGGAACATGATGGCGAGCAGCAGGGTCGACAGCGCATCGACGAAGCCCGGCCAGTAATCGACCGCGCGCTGGCTGCGCCTGTTGCGGGCGAGCGCCATGACTATTCGCCTCCGGCCGGCTGGGCTTTTTCGGCGGTGCGTTCGGACGGCCGCTCGGCCGCCCTTTCACCGGAGCGCGCGGCAAGCCGGTCGAGCGTGCGGCGCAGGGCCTTCGATTCCTCCTGCTGCGCCTCTATCCAGTCGCGCAGCATCTGCTGCTCGCTGCGCATGTTCTTCACGAGGCCCTGGATACCTTCCGCAAGGCTCGCCATCGCCGCGGTCGAGCGGCTGGCGCCTCCCTCCTGGGCAAGCTTCAGGATCTGTTCGGCAAGGGCCTGCACGTCGGCGGACGACGTCGCCGCCATGTCGGCGACCGGCTGGAGCTCCGGCCCTACATCCGTCACCGAGGAGAGCCAGTTTTCCAGCTCGGTATAGAAGCGGTTCTGCGCGCGGCCGGCCTGCAGGTCGAGGAAGCCGAGGATCAGCGAGCCGGAAAGGCCGAAGAGAGACGTGGAAAAGGCCGTGCCCATGCCTTCGAGGGGTGCGGACAGGCCTTCCTTCAAGGCGTTGAGGATATCGTTCGCCGTGCCGGCGCCCGCATCGAGCGACTGGATGACCTGGCTGATGGAGCCGATCGTGCCGAGCAGGCCCCAGAAGGTGCCGAGCAGGCCGAGGAAGACGAGAAGGCCGATCAGGTAGCGCGACGTATCGCGCGATTCGTCGAGGCGCGTGGCGATGGAATCGAGGATCGACCGGAGCGCCGTCGTCGAGAGCGCCACCGAATGGCGGCGACCGATCAAGGCGCGCATCGGCGCCAGCAGCACCGGGTCGCGCCCGACCTTTTCCGCGCTGCCCGCCGCGCGGAAGGAATTGAACCAGCGCACTTCCGGCCGCAGCGCCAGCACGTGGTTGAACACCAAAAGGATGCCGATGAGCAGGACGCCGAGGATGAGGCCGTTGAGGCCGGGATTGCTGAGGAAGGCCGACTGCGCCTGGCGGAAGAGGATCGCGGCCACGAAGCCGACGATGATGAGGAAGATCACCATCGTCCAGAAGAAGGCCATGGGGCTAGAGAGTTTGTGGGGGTAGTCGTCCCCGGTCTCGGCCGACCCTCCCCAGCCCGACAGCGCCAGCTTAGCCATGTAGTCGCATCTCCACTTCCTCGTCGGGGCGGAGACTAGAGGAAGATTGCGCCGAATTGAAGGGCTTAGCCGCAACAGCGGCGCGTGAAAGCGCCGCCCGCTCCAGCTGCTCTCAGCGCGCCGGCACCGGACGGTGCACGACTTCGCGAAGCGCCTTGTGGATATATTCGTTGCCGGCGACGACGGTTCCGCTGTCGAACATCGCGTTGCCGCCGTCGAGGTCGGTCGCATAGCCGCCCGCCTCGCGAATCAGGAGAATGCCGGCGGCGATGTCCCAGGGCGAGAGGTCGCGCTCCCAGAAACCGTCGAAACGGCCGGCCGCGACGTAGGCGAGATCCAGCGAGGCGGAGCCGAGGCGGCGCATGCCGGCGACCTCGCCCATCACATGGCGCAGTTCGATGAGGAACTTGCCGTGGTTGCCGCGGCCGAGATGCGGCACGCCGCAGCCGATGACGGCGTCCGAGAGGTTCCTGCGGGCGGCCACGCGTAGGCGGCGATCGTTGAGGAAGGCGCCGCCGCCGCGCTCGGCCGTGAAGAGCTCGTCCGTCGCCGGGTTCAGGACGACGGCGGCGACGATCTCGCCGTTGCGCTCCAGCGCGATCGAGATCGCAAAGAAGGGAATGCCGTGCAGGAAGTTGGTCGTGCCGTCGAGCGGGTCGACGATCCAGCGATGCGAACCGTCCGTGCCGATGATCTCCTCGCTTTCCTCGCCGAGGAAGCCATAGGTCGGGCGCGCCTTCATCAGCTCTTCGCGGATCAGCTTTTCCGCCTTGCGGTCGGCCTGCGAGACGTAGTCGCCCGGCCCCTTGAGCGAGACCTGCAGGTTCTGCACCTCGCCGAAGTCGCGCGCGAGCGACTTGCCGGCCTTGAAGGCGGCCTGAACCATGACGTTGAGAAGAGCTGAACGAGCCATGCTGCTTGAGTCCTTCGGGAATGTCCGGATGCTTCGGAACGGCAGGAACCGCGGCGCGCAAACGCACCGGAACCGGATGTGCGGCCTCAAGACCACAAATCCCTCGAAGTTTCAAGCCTCGGCCTGCGAGAAGGATCGGAACGCCGCGCATTGCCGACGGATGCGGCGCCTCGTAACGCCAGCCCCGGCCGTCGTCAGGAACCCGTCCTATACTTGTTCGCCGCGCTGATAGCCGCCTTCTGCTGCTCGTCGCTGAGGCCGAGATAGAAGTCTTCCAGCGACGGGTCGTTGAGGCCGGCCCGGCGCGCCAGCACGAACCATTTCGCCGCCTCGACCGGATCCTGCTTGGTGCCGATCGCGTGGATGTAGAGCTGGGCGAGCTTGCTCTGGGCGACCGGGTTGCCCCCCTCCGCCGCCCGCTTTATCCATTTGAAGCCGGCGTCGTAGTCGCGCTCGCCAGCGGTGCCGTTCACCAGCCACATGCCGAGATCGAGCTGGGCCGTGTCATAGCCCGCGCGGGCGGCGCGCAGCAGCCATTCACGGGCCCTTTTCGTCTTCTCCTCCGGCAGGTCCTTCACATTGATATAGATCTGCGAGAGGGCATATTGCGCATCGGCAATGCCCTGCTCGGCGGATTTCTCGTAATACGGCAGCGCTTCGCGCAGGCCTTTCTCGCCCGGACTGTCGGCCACCAGCACCTGGGCATAGTTGAACTGCGCCGAGGCATTGCCGAGGTCGGCCGCCTTCTTCATCAATTCGTCGGCCTTCCTGCGGTCCTCCTTCGAGCGCGACCGCTCCATGAGAAGGACGGCGTACTTGAACATGCCGGTGGGGTCGCCGCCGTTGGCCGCCTGCTCGTACCAGAACATGGCCTGCTCGCGGTTGCGCTTGACGCCGAGGCCGCGGTCGAGGATTTCCGCCACCAGCGTCTGCGCCGCCGCATCGCCGAGCTGCGCGCGCGGCAGGGCGAGTTCCATCGCCGTCAGGTAGCGGCCGCGCTGGAAGGCGCCATAGGCCTCGTCGATCTTGCCGGTGAAGGGCTTTTCCTCCGGCAGGGCCGGCAGTTCCGCGCCCATGCGCTCCAGAACCGAGATGCCGCCGGATGGCCCGTCGGCCGGCTTGTCCGTCTTCGCCTCCGGTTTCTCCTCCGCGCCGCCGGGCTGCGTCACGCCCGCCGGGTCCTTTGCCGGCGCTCCCTTGTCGCCCGCGGTGACGGCAGGCCCCTTCTTGGCCGTTTGCGCCCAAGCGGGCGCGGCCACGAGAACGCCCGTGACGAGAAGCGCCACCGGCGCGATACGACAAGCTTGCAAGAGGAAGGCCCTGATCATGAGCGCCTACTAATCCCCAAACCGTGGCGCTTTTTCGTCAAGAAGGGCGTTGACGGCCGCCACCGCATGCGGTGCCTGCGCAGGATCGGCAAACACCGCCTTGTCGAGCGCCACGAATTCCGCGCCGGTCTCGGCAACGGCAAGTGCCGACTGCGGGTCGGCGCCGCCGAGCACGATGCAGGGAATCTCCACCATCGAGGCCCACCACTCGCCGAGCGCGAGGTTCTTGGGATGCGCCTCCGGCTTGATGTCGCCGCCGATCCTGCCGAAGAAGATGTAGTCCGGCTGCACCTCGCCGATCTCCAGCGCCTTGTGGCGGTCCGTCGCATTGCCGCCGCCGACGATGAGCCGCGGCGTGAACTTCTCCACCGCCTCGCCGAGATCCTCCAGTCCCCCCGCCACGTGGATGCCGTCGGCCTTCACCCGGCCCGCGACGCGCGTATCGCCCGCGATGAGCGCCGCCGCGCCCGCCTTCTGGACGATCGGCACCAGCGTTTCGGCATGCTTCTGGAACTGGCCGTCATCGAGCCCGTATTGCGGCAGGATCACCGAGGCGACGTCGCCGCCCTTCAGCGCGCCTTCCAGCATGGCGGCCCGCGCGGAAAGGTCCTCGCCCTCGGGAAGGATCAGCACCAGGCGGCAGCGGGTTTCGACATCGGACATGAATGGGCACTTCCTTGGGTTGCGGTCGCCAACTGCGGCTATTGGGCTCGTCATAACAGATCAAAGCGGATAGACGGAAGGACGAACAGGATCAATCGCCTTCCATGCCCATCGACCCCACCCTCTACTACGCCGCCGTTCCGGCAGTCCTCCTGGTCGGCCTTACAAAGGGCGGCATGGGCGAGGCGCTGGCGCTGATGGGCGTTCCACTGCTGGCCATGGCGGTGCCGCCGGTCCAGGCAGCCGCAATCCTCCTGCCGATCCTCGTGGTGATGGACGCCGTCTCGCTGTGGATCTGGCGCCAGCACAACGACCGCAAGCTTCTCAGGATGCTGTTGCCCGGCGCCCTCGTCGGCATTGCGGTCGGCTGGGCGACGGCCGCCCACGTGCCGCGCGATGCGCTGCGTCTCATCATAGGCGTCATCACCGTGCTCTTCGCCCTGCGCTATTTCTACAACGGCTGGCGCGCGCGCCATGGCCATGTCGTCCGGCCGAAGCCGCACCGGCCCGTCCCTGCCGCCTTTTTCGGCACGCTTTCGGGCTACGGCAGTTTCGTCGCGCATGCGGGCGGCGCGCCCTTCCAGGTCTACAGCCTGCCGCTGAAGCTGCCGCCGCGTGATTACACTGGCGCGGCCGTGCGTTTCTTCGCGATCCTCAACTTCGTGAAGCTCGGCCCCTATTTCGCGCTCGGCCAGCTCGACGCGACGAACCTCACCATCTCCGCCACCCTTGTCCCGCTCGCCATCGCGGCGACGGCGATCGGCGGCTTCGCCGTCAAGCGCATGAAACCGGACGTCTTCTACCCCTTCATGTACGCCATGGCCTTCGTCGCCGGCCTCAAGCTCGCCTACGACGGCGTGGCCGCCTTTCTCTGACGCTCCGCAAATCAGGCTCTTCGCAGCGCACAAAATGCTTGCCGCAAATGCTGCTTTGCCATAGCTTTCAGCCATGGCGCACCCGGACCCCTTCGCTGCGATTGCCGACCCCAACCGCAGGTTCCTCCTGGAGGAATTGCGGCGGGCGCCGCGCACGGTGAGCGAGCTTTCCGAAGGCCTGCCGATCAGCCGGCCGGCGGTATCGCAGCACCTGAAGGCCCTGCTCGATTCCAACCTCGTCAGCGTGAAGGCCGAAGGCACCAGGCGCATCTACGCCATCAATGCCAGGGGCTTCGACAGGCTCAATCTCTGGCTCGACCAGTTCTGGTCCTGAACGGCCCTTCCCCCTCGTCCAGAGACGGAACGCCCCGGCGCGCCATCGCGGCGGCCAGGGCGTCTTGATACCGATGATGTCATCTCTCGGGGCGGTTTCGCGAATTGGGCTCCTACCCTGGTCCTCCATGCAGACCGACGTTTCCGCGACCCTCACCCTTCCGTTACTTTGGAAAAATCCCTGTCTTTTCAGTGAGTCGAGGAGCGAAGGCGCTCGATCTCATCCTTGATGCGCAGCTTGCGACGCTTGATCTCCGCAATCGTCTGGTCCTCCGAGGAGGGACGATTCATTGCAGCATGCAGCTCTTCCTCCAGAGCGAAATGCTTCTTTTCCAGCGTAGCCAGATGAGCCTCAATCGTCATGTGACAGTTCCTTCCTTTTGCTTGCACCCGGTCATTTGCATGCCGGATGGTCCAGGTTGCAACAGAGTCAGTGTGCCATGTCATTTTTCATTTGTCGAAGGCGAAAACGTGGCGAGGGATAACTTCCCGTTACCACGGGTTTCGTGGTAGGAGCAGCCTTCATGCAGGCTTGGAGGGACAGCGGACCGGCCGGGCCTCCGACGACGGGGAACGAATAGCATGGCAGACCAGGAACAGGCTGAATTGCGGCTTGCCGTTGCACGGCTACGCCAGGAGCACGAGGACTACGACGCCGCGATCAACGCCATGATCCAGACGGGCTGTGAAGCCCTCAGAATCCAGCGCATGAAAAAGAAGAAACTGATCCTGAAGGACAAGATCTCGAAGCTGGAAGACCAGATCATCCCCGACATCATCGCCTGAACCGGACGAGAAGCCCTTGGACACGACAGAAACGCCCCCCGTCGCCATCATCATGGGAAGCCAGTCCGACTGGGAGACGATGAAGAACGCCGCCGATACGCTCGATGCGCTCGGCGTCGACTATGAAGCCCGCATCATTTCGGCGCACCGCACGCCGGACCGGCTCTACAGCTTCGCACGGGGCGCCAAGGCGGAAGGCTTCAAGGTGATCGTCGCCGGCGCCGGCGGCGCGGCCCACCTGCCGGGCATGGCGGCGGCAATGACCCCGCTTCCGGTCTTCGGCGTGCCGGTGCAGTCGAAGGCGCTGTCCGGCCAGGACAGCCTCCTTTCCATCGTGCAGATGCCGGCCGGAATTCCCGTCGGCACGCTTGCCATCGGCAAGGCCGGCGCGATCAACGCCGCCCTTCTTGCCGCCGCCGTGCTCGCGCTCGGCGACCCCGAGCTTGCCCATCGTCTCGACGAGTGGCGGGAGAACCAGTCGAACGCCGTTGCCGAATATCCCGTGGACGGCCCGCTATGAGCGTGAACACGATCGGCATCATCGGCGGCGGCCAGCTCGGCCGCATGCTGGCCATGGCGGCCGCCCGGCTGAACCTGCGCACCGTCATCCTCGAGCCGCAGGCCGATTGTCCGGCATCCCAGGTCGCCAACGCGCAGATCGTCGCGGCCTATGACGATCCGGAGGCGCTCGCCGAGTTCGCCCGTCTTTGCGACGTCGTCACCTACGAGTTCGAGAACGTGCCGGTGGCCGCCGCCGAGGCGCTGGCGAATGCCGTTCCGGTCTTACCGCCCCCCCGCGCCCTGGAAGTCTCGCAGGACCGGCTCGTCGAAAAGCGCTTCATCCGCGATTGCGGCATCCTCACCGCCGATTTCGCCGCCGTGGACAGCCAGGACGATCTTGAAGCCGCCCTCGAGCGCTTCGGCGGCGTCGGCGTCCTGAAGACGCGCCGGCTCGGCTACGACGGCAAGGGCCAGCGCCTCTTCCGCTCGCCCGCCGAAAGCCGGGAGGGCGCGTTCGAGGCGCTCGGCGGCGTGCCGCTGATCCTCGAAAGCCTCGTGCCCTTCGAGCGGGAGATCTCGATCATCGCCGCGCGCGACCGCGACGGCACGATCGCCTGCTACGATCCGGCGGAAAACGTCCACCGGAACGGCATCCTGCACACCTCCACCCTGCCCGCCCGCGTGAGCGAGGCGACGGCCGACCAGGCCCGCAAGGCAGCGCGCGCGCTTCTCGACAGCCTCTCCTATGTCGGCGTCATCGGTGTCGAGTTCTTCGTGCTGCCGGATGGCGGGCTCGTTGCCAACGAGATCGCGCCGCGGGTGCACAATTCCGGCCACTGGACGGAGGCGGCCTGCGTCGTCTCGCAGTTCGAGCAGCATATCCGCGCCGTCGCCGGCCACACGCTCGGCGATCCCCGTCGTCACTCGGACTGCGTGATGCAGAACCTGATCGGCAACGACATCGACGACGTTCCCGCCTGGCTCGCCAAACCCGGCGTGCTCGTCCATCTCTACGGCAAGACGGAGGCCCGGCCCGGCCGCAAGATGGGGCATGTGACGCAGGTCATCAGCTGAAACGACGCCACGGGGGCTGGAAAACCGGAGATCCGGCACGGAAAACCCGCCGCCCACGGTTGACAGCCGAAATGTCACGGGTTACATGCCTGCCAACCTGAAAGCGCGCCCGAAACGGCGCGTTTTTGATTGAGGAAATCCGGCGAACTCGAGTCGCCCCGAAATACGCGGATCAGAAAAATGAAGATCAAGAATTCGCTCAAGTCGCTCAAGGCTCGTCACCGCGAGAACCGCCTTGTTCGTCGCAAGGGCCGCATCTACATCATCAACAAGCAGAACCCGCGCTTCAAGGCTCGTCAGGGCTGATCCGGCGTCGCGGTCGCTTGCCCTGATCCGGGCCCTGGTGATCGACAAATATTGATTTGAAGTTGGGCGCTGGCGGTTTACCATGACCGCCATGCGCTTTTTCATGTTTTCTACACTCTGCCTTTCCCTCGTCCTGTTCGGCTCCACGCCGACCGTTGCCCTTGCGCAGACGGCGGACAAGGCGTCCATGGACGCGTCCTCCACCGCCTTCACAACGCCGGCGGAGCGGCTCGACAAGCTCTTCACCGAGTTGAAGCACGAGGAAAATCCGGATGCCGCCAGGGGCATCGCCGACCAGATCCGCCGCGAATGGCAGGATTCCGGCAGCGCCACCATCAACCTCCTGATCCAGTGGGCCGACAAGGCCATCGCCGAGGAGAAGAACGCCGCGGCGCTCGATTTCCTCGACGAAGCGATTCGCCTGAAGCCCGGATATGTCGAGGGCTGGAACCGTCGCGCGACGCTGCACTTCAAGATGGGCAACTATCGCAAGTCGATGTCCGACATAAACCAGGTGCTCAGAATCGAGCCCCGGCACTTCGGCGCGCTTGCCGGCATGGCGGCGATCATGGCCCAGACCGGCCGTGACGAGATGGCGCTCAAGGCCTGGGAGAAGTTCCTCGAACTCTACCCCACGGAGCGCCAGGCGCAGAAGGAACTCGGCAACCTTGCGGAAAAGCTCACCGGCCAGCGCACCTGACGCCAATAGCGGCAGCCGAGGATCGCCGAAACCGTGATGCCGCGGTTTCCCGGCCCCGAAGGGCTCAGACGCCGCTGACGCCGTCCGCGGCGATATAGGCGATGCGCAGCATGTTCGTCGCCCCGGGCGTGCCGAGCGGAACGCCGGCCGAGATGATGATGCGGTCGCCCGGCTTGCCGAACTCCTCGCTGACGACGATGCGGCAGGCACGGTTGACCATGTCGTCGAGGTCGGTCGCATCGCCCGTGACGACACAGTGCAGGCCCCAGACGACCGAGAGGCGGCGCGCGGTCTCGATGACCGGCGAAAGCGCCAGAACCGGGACTTCCGGCCGCTCGCGCGCGGCGCGAAGGCCCGTCGTGCCCGACGAGGTGTAACAGACGATGGCCGACAGCTTCAGCGTCTCGGCGATCTGGCGGGCGGCAAGCGAAATGGCGTCGGCGCCGGTCGCTTCCGGGGCCGCGCGCTGGGCATAGATGATGCCCGGGTAATGCGGGTCGCGCTCGACCTTGCTGGCGATCGAGGCCATGGTGGAAACCGCTTCGACCGGATAGGCGCCGGACGCGGATTCGGCCGAAAGCATCACGGCGTCGGCGCCCTCGAAGACGGCGGTCGCGACGTCCGAAACTTCGGCGCGCGTCGGCACGGGGGCGGAGATCATCGATTCCAGCATCTGGGTCGCGACGACCACCGGCTTGCCGGCGCGGCGGCAGGCGCGGATGAGCTGCTTCTGCAGGCCGGGAACGGCTTCCAGCGGCATCTCCACGCCGAGGTCTCCACGCGCCACCATCAGCGCGTCGGAAAGCTCGATGATCTCGTCGATGCGCTCGATCGCCTGGGGCTTTTCGATCTTCGACATCAGGCCGACGCGGCCACGGGCGACCTTGCGCACCTCGGCAAGGTCTTCCGGGCGCTGGATGAAGGAAAGCGCTACCCAGTCGACGCTGCCGGTCGCGAGCACCGCCTCCAGGTCGACGCGGTCCTTCTCCGTCAGCGCGCCGACGGGAAGCAGCGTATCCGGCAGGCTGACGCCCTTGCGGTCGGAGATCTTGGTACCGGAGACGACCGTGCAGACGATCGACGTGCCATCGGCACTCTCGGCGCGCAGATGCAGCTTGCCGTCGTCGATCAGCAGGCGGTGGCCGGGCTTGACGGCTTCGAGGATTTCAGGATGCGGCAGGAAGACGCGCGTGTTGTCGCCGGGCTCGTCCCGGTTGTCGAGCGTGAAGGTCTGGCCGGGCTTCAGCTCTTCCGAACCGTTGGCGAATTTTCCCACGCGCAGCTTCGGTCCCTGAAGGTCGGCGAGAATGCCGATCGGCCGGCCGCAGCGGGCCTCCACGGCACGGATGCGGCTGATCAGCGTGCGCATCACGTCATGGCTGGCGTGGCTCATGTTGATGCGGAACAGGTCTGCCCCCGCCTCATGCAGCTTCTGGATCATCTGCTCTTCGGACGATGCGGGTCCGAGCGTGGCGAGGATTTTGACTCTTCTGTTCCGTCTCATCAGTTCTGGCTTTCCTGCGTCCCTGGCGTATCGGAAAGCTGCACCATCCAGCTTCCCTGTCGGCCCGTGTCATATTCCTTGAAGCCCATGCGCTGGAACCCTCGGGCGAAGCAGTCCTCGACGCCGGTGATCTTGAATTCGTTCTCCGCGACGCACATGTTGACGTCGCCGGTCCAGCGGCCGCCGCGCGCGGCGTCTTCGGCATAGAGATAATAGTAGCGCGACTGCAGCTCGCCCTCGATCAGCGTGGCGCAGGTCGTCGCAGGGACCTGCCACCAGCCTTCGGAGATCCAGCCTTCCTTGGCGCGGTAGCCGATGGCGACGCCGACGAGATTCTGCGTGCCGTTGCAGACGCGGAAATCGGCCTTCGCCTCATCCGGTACGGAAAGGGCGAGGAAACCCGCGAGTGTGAAAAGACCGGCCTGGAGGAGGCCGCTGGCTTTCGGGAAAAACGGGCTATGGCTCTTGGTTCTCACGGCTTCCGATGGAACTCCGTTGATTTGAATATGCGCTTTCTTGCGACGACGGGGCATGAATGTCAACGCGCCGCGCGTCATTCATGGCGCGCATGGGATACCACATCTGCTGCATACATTTTCACGACAACCGGAGGTATTGCCGCCACAACCGGAAGCCTCGCGTCTTGCGGGCCGCCTCGCCGCGTGCGATCAACGGCAGGAACCGCGCACATTCGGCAAAAGGCATGCAGGATCATCCCCCTTTCGAGATCATTGACGGCGACCTGGGCCTCGGGCTCGTCATCCTGGCAGACCACGCCACCAATCTCCTGCCCGAACGCTACGGCCGCCTCGGCCTGCCCGAAAGCGCCTTCGAGCGGCATATCGCCTATGATATCGGCGTCGAGGGCGTGGTGCGCGGCCTGGCCCGCCGGCTGAACGCGCCGGCCGTCATGAGCCGCTTTTCCCGCCTTCTGATCGATCCCAACCGCGGCGAGGACGATCCGACGCTCGTCATGCGCATTTCCGACGGCGCGATCGTTCCGGGCAACCACCCGATCACTCCGGAAGAATGGCAACATCGGCTCGAGACCTTCCACCGGCCCTATCACGATGCCGTGTCCCGGACGATCGGCGCGGTCGCTGCACGCACGGGCAAGGCGCCGCTTGTCATCTCCATGCATTCCTTCACACCCGCCTGGAAGGGCATCGCGCGGCCCTGGCAGGTAACGGTGCTGTGGGACAGCGACCCCCGCGCCGTCCGGCCGCTGCTCGCCGGGCTGGAAGCCCTCGGCGACGTCGTGGTGGGCGACAACGAGCCCTATGACGGGGCGCTGCGCGGCGACACCATGTTCCGCCACTGCATGAAGGCCGGCATTCCCCATGCCCTCATCGAAATCCGTCAGGACGAGATCGGCAACGAGATCGGCATCGCGGGCTGGGTGGAGCGGCTCGCGCCGATCCTTGCCCGGTTGAATGCGGACGAGGCCCTGCACACATACCAGATATTCCCCTCCCGTACCGGGCCCTATTGAGATTGCAGGACGAGACGATGACCGATTTGAGCAGGCAACAGCAGACCGAATTCGAGGCGGCCGCCTTCCGCCGCCTCGTCAGGCATCTGCGCGAGCGCAGCGACGTGCAGAACATCGACCTGATGAACCTTGCGGGCTTCTGCCGCAACTGCCTGTCGAACTGGTATCGTGAGGCCGCGAACGAGGCGGGTGTCGCCCTCGACAAGGAGGCCTCGCGCGAAATCATCTACGGCATGCCCTATGAGGAATGGCGCGAGCGCTACCAGCGCGATGCGACCGAAGCGCAGAAGGCGGCCTTCGACGTCAACCGCCCGAAGGAATGACGCGTCGCCTGCGCGAAAATCCTGAAGGAACACTTGATGGGTCTTGATCTTGCCGGAAGTTCGCGGCAAGTCACGGCACCTTCGAATTTCTAGCCTATCCAAGGAGAAGACCATGTCGGATGCCCACGGCGTCGCACGCGACCAGCTTCGCGCATTCATCGAACGCATCGAGCGGCTCGAGGAAGAAAAGAAAACCATCGCCGACGACATCAAGGACGTCTACGGCGAAGCCAAGGGCGTCGGCTTCGACACCAAGATCCTGCGCAAGGTCATCCAGATCCGCAAGCAGGACAAGGATGAGCGCATGGAGCAGGAAGCCATCCTCGACACCTATCTCCAGGCCCTCGGCATGGTCGACCTGCCGCCGGACGCCGAATAGGCCTGAAGAGGCACGAAAAACCCGCCGGATCGCTCCGGCGGGTTTTTTGATGGAAGATCTGTTGCGGCTTAGTTGGAAGCGCTTTCGAACTTGCGCACTTCCATGAAGTTCACCGCCGTGCCGCTGAAGCGGCCCGGATCGATCGACTTGCCCTCCTGCTGGAAGCCGGCAAGATAGACCGTCGTCGGTGCGGCGCGCAGCGTACGGCTGACGAAACGCGGCGCCTTGACCGGTTTGGAGAGCGTCGCGACGCGCCCCTGGGTCAGCGCCCATTGCGAAAGGATCTTCTGCGACAGTTTCGGCTCGGTGCGGATCGCGCCGCGGTTCGCGGCATCGGCGTCCTTCTTCTTCGGACGGCCGCCCTTGGTGGCCGCTTCCTCCGCCGTCTTGGCCTCGAAGGCATCGAGGCCGGCAAGCGAGCGGCTGCCGCCACCATTCGTCGGGACGAGCGCGGCCATTTCGACCGGATTGCCCTCGGCCTCGTCCGTCACCGGATCGGCGAGCGCGGCAAGGCCGGAGCGGTCGGCGGACGTCGGCAGCGCCACGTCGGCTTCCGCAGCCGCCATCAGCGCCGTCTGCGCCTGGTCGAGCTCGACCTGCGGACGCAGTCCCGGCACCGGCACCATCGCCAGTTCCTCGCCGTCTTCGGCCGCAGCGTCCGCGGTCATGAGCTCGCCGGGCTCGGCATCGCCTGCCTTCGTTCGGGCTCCCAGCATCACGGGAAGCGGGATCTTGTAGCCGGACAGGTCCTCGAATTCGGACGTCTGCCCTTCGGCCGTGGCCGCCTCGAGGGCGGCAACGGCACCGCTCGTCGTCGGCGCGACAAGGGCAAGCTCGTTCGTCGTTTCGGCAGACTTGAAGGCGGGGCGGCTGCCCGGAACCGGCGCCGTGAAGGCAAGTTCCGTTTCCGCCTCGCCGGCTGCCGGCTTCTTCTCTTCGACGGCTTTCGCACCCGCCGATCCGCGTTCGTCGAAATCATCGGCGATGGTCGCGGAGCTGGCGATTGCGTCGGGTTCTTCATCCTCGTCGCCGCCACCTCCGAAGAGGGCGGCGAGGAAGCCTCCCTTGCGCTTGGAAGCCGACGGGCTCGATCCGCCGCCGGCCACTTCGATCGCGTTCGCGCCGACCCGGCGCTTGTAGTCCGCAACCGCCTGCTGGTAGCCGGGCAGCGGCTTGCCGTCGGTCGGAACATGCATGGTCTTGCCGTCCGGGAAGAGGCGGACGAGTTCCTGGCGGCTCATGCGCGGCCAGGCGCGCACGCTGCCGACATCGAGATGGACGAAGGGCGAGCCGGAATTGGGATAGTAGCCGACGCCACCGACCTGGAACTTCATGGCGGTGGCGCGCAGCGTCGAAAGCTTGACGCCCGGAATGTAGAAGTCCATCGCCTTGCCGAGCATGTGCTGGCTCTTCTTGGCGACGCCCTTCGAGCGCGAACGCAGCATGCCGTTCGTCGCCGGCGAGCGATAGGCGGAAACGACGTTGATGTACCCCTTGCCGCCGGACTTCTGGTAGACCTCCCACACGAGGTCGAAGAGGCGCGGGTCCATCTTCGTCGGCTCGTTGCGGCGCCAGTCGCGCAGGAACTGGTTGAGCTGCTTCAGGCCGCGCTGATCGTACCGGCCGTTGCGCTTGAAGGTGATCTCGGCCTTTTCCTTGGTGTGGATGAAATAGAGCTTGAGCGTGCGGTTCCCGCTCTCGGCCTGAACCGTCGCAGGGATCGCCGTCGGCAGGACGAGAGCAACGGAGAGCACGGCCGTGGTCAGCGCCTTCGGCAGCTTATGCAGCACTGTCTTGCAGAGGCTGCCCAGGGAGGCTCCCCGGCGCTTCATCGATGCGAACAAATTTGCCAACTCTTTCCCCGTCCGAAGGACAACGAACGTCCGTTATCCCAGATGACCGCCAATTGCGGTGAGAGCATGGCAAATCCGCCACACTCTTCATCGCGCCCCCGTTATAGTGAACAATCCACTAACAGGGAATAAACGGCAATCGAGAAATCTCAAGTGGCCGGGATTTCAGGGCTTTTTACGCAGCCTCCTTCATCGGGTCGTCCGGATCGATGCCATAGTCCTTCAGTTTGCGGTAGAGAGTCGAGCGTCCGATGCCCAATTTGCGGGCAACCTGGCTCATCTGGCCATGATAAAATTTCAGGGCAAAACGGATCAGTTCCTCTTCCACATCCGCCAGCTTGCGCACGTGGCCGCCCTTGTCGACGCTGGCGATGGCGTTTTCCGGAGCGGATGCGGCCTCGACTGATTCGCTCGGCCGGAAATCCGGGTAGACGCTCGGCAGGCGGGTTTCGGACGCGGGTTCCGGCGTGTGGATGCTCGCCGCCTCCCATGTGACGGCGCCGTCCTCGGCAAGACCGTAGCCCTCGACCTGCGCGGCGATCTGCGGGAAGTCGGCGGCGGTCAGTTCCGCCCCTTCGGAAAGCACGACCGCCCGGAAGATGGCGTTTTCGAGCTGGCGGATGTTGCCCGGCCAGTCATAGGCCGTCAGCAGCGCCATCGCGCCGGCCGAGACGCCGAGCGGACGGGCCAGCTTCTGCTCGCCGGCAAAGCGCTGGACGAAGGCGCGCACCAGGACCGGAATGTCCTCCTTGCGCTTGCGCAGCGCCGGGATGGTGATCGGGAAGACGTTGAGGCGATAGTAGAGGTCTTCGCGAAAGCGGCCCTCGCGCACCTCGTTGATGAGGTCGCGGTTGGTCGCGGAGATGAGGCGCACGTTGACCTTCTGCGGAAAGCGCGCGCCGATCGTCTCGATCTCGCCCTGCTGCACGGCGCGCAGCAGCTTCACCTGCACTTCGAGCGGCAGGTCGCCGATCTCGTCGAGGAAGAGCGTGCCGCCGTCGGCCTCCATGAACTTGCCCGTATGGCGCTCGGTCGCGCCGGTGAAGGCGCCTTTCTCGTGCCCGAAGAGGATGCTTTCGACCAGGTTGTGCGGGATGGCGCCGCAGTTCACGGTGACGAAGGGCTTGTGCGACCGGTCGCTCGCCGCCTGGATGGCGCGCGCGACCATTTCCTTGCCGACGCCCGATTCGCCTTCCAGCACCACCGGGATATTCGACTGGGCGGCGCGGCGGCCGAGCTCGATGACGCGCAGCATCTCCGGGCTTGCCGAAACGATGTCGTCGAATTGCACGGCCTCCGTGCGATGGCGGCGCCCGGCGCGGCCGCGGCCCTCCCGCTGGTCCACCTTCAGCGCGTTGCCGATCGCCACGTTGAGGCGCTCCGGCGAAACCGGCTTCACGACGAAATCGAACGCGCCGGCGCGCATGGCCGAGACCACCGTCTCGATCCCGCCCTGGCCGGTCTGCACGATCACGGGGATGGTGTTCTCGCGCTCGGCGAGCGCATCCAGGAAGGCCGAGCCGTTCATTTCCGGCATCATCAGGTCGAGCAGGATCACATTGATGAGACCGCCCTTGCGATCGAGCAGGTCGAGGCCCGCACGGCCGTTTTCCGCCATATGCGCGACATGGCCGGAGCGCTCGATCATGTTCTTCAAGAGCCTGCGCTGGACAGGGTCGTCATCGATGACAAGAATATGGGCCGTCACTGGAACCTCCTTGCCTGAAGGCGTGCGTCATGCACGCCCAAGGGAACTGGACACCAGCGGACCATGGCAGAAAGGGTTGAACATGCCGTTTTGAGAAAGGCTTGCATTTTAACCATTGCCGACGCAAGCAAGGGGCCGCACCGCCCACCTGGAAGAGAGAAAACCGATGAACCGACATTTCCCCGCCCCCCGGATCGACTTCGCACCGGCGGAAGCCGCCGCCGCCGCCGAGCTGGGCGATCTTCCAGGCTGGAACCTCACCGATCTCTATCCCTCGCCGGCCTCGCCCGAATTCAAGGACGACATGAAGAAGGCGGAAGCCGACGCGCTCGCCTTCGAGGCGAAATGGAAGGGCAAGCTGGACGCGGCGACCGAAAAGACGGGCGACGCGGGCATCGGCGCGGCCGTCCGCGAATTCGAGGCGCTGGAAGACCTGATGGGCCGCATCGTCTCCTTCGCGGGCCTCACCTACTTCACCAACACGACCGATCCGGCGAACGGCAAGTTCTACGGCGACGTGCAGTCGAAGCTCACCGATCTTGGCGCGCACCTTCTGTTTTTCTCCCTTGAACTCAACAGGATAGCGGACGAGCGCATCGAGGCGGCGCTGAGGAACGACGCGCTTGCCGCGCACTACCGCCCCTGGATCGAGGACCTGCGCAAGGACAAGCCCTACCAGCTCGACGACAGGACGGAGCAGCTCTTCCTCGAAAAATCGATGACGGGCGCGGCTGCCTGGAACCGGCTCTTCGACGAGACCATGGCTGCGCTGCGCTACACGATCGACGGCGAGGACGTGCCGCTTGAAATCGCCCTCAACCAGCTCCAGTCGCCCGACCGCGAGGCGCGCCGCAAGGCTGCCGAGGCGCTTGCGAAGACCTTCAGGGAGAACATCCGCACCTTCGCCCTGATCACCAACACGCTGGCGAAGGACAAGGAGATTTCCGACCGCTGGCGCGGCTTCGCCGACATCGCCGACAGCCGGCACCTTGCCAACCGCGTTGAGCCCGAAGTCGTCGCAGCCCTCGCGGAAGCCGTGCGCAACGCGTATCCGCGCCTCTCCCACCGCTACTATGCGATGAAGGCGAAGTGGCTCGGAATGGAGCAGATGGACTACTGGGACCGCAACGCGCCCCTTCCCGAGACACCCGACGCGGTGATTTCGTGGGACGAGGCGCGCGATACCGTGCTATCCGCCTACGGCGCCTTCGCGCCCGAAATGGCGGAGATCGCGAAGCGCTTCTTCGACAGGGGCTGGATCGACGCGCCGGTGCGCCCCGGCAAGGCGCCGGGCGCCTTCGCCCATCCGACCGTGCCCTCCGCGCACCCCTATGTGCTCGTCAACTACATGGGCAAGCCGCGCGACGTGATGACGCTCGCCCACGAGCTCGGCCACGGCGTGCACCAGGTGCTGGCCGGCGGCCAGGGTGCGCTGATGGCGTCCACGCCGCTTACGCTCGCCGAGACCGCCTCCGTCTTCGGCGAGATGCTGACCTTCCGCAGCCTCCTCGACAAGACGAAGGACAGGCGCGAGCGCAAGGCCATGCTCGCCCAGAAGGTCGAGGACATGATCAACACGGTCGTGCGCCAGATCGCCTTCTACGAATTCGAGCGCAAGGTGCATACCGCCCGCAAGGAAGGGGAGCTGACCGCCGACCAGATCGGCGAGCTCTGGCTTTCCGTGCAGGGCGAAAGCCTCGGGCCCGCGATCCGCATTTCGGAAGGATACGAGACCTACTGGGCCTATATCCCCCACTTCATCCACTCGCCCTTCTACGTCTACGCCTATGCCTTCGGCGACTGCCTGGTGAATTCGCTCTATGCCGTCTACCAGCAGGCCGAAACCGGCTTCCAGGCGAAGTATTTCGACCTGCTCAAGGCCGGCGGCACAAAGCATCACTCCGAACTCTTGAAACCCTTCGGGCTCGATGCCGGCGATCCGTCGTTCTGGAGCAAGGGACTGTCGATGATCGAAGGGCTGATCGACGAGCTGGAAGCGCTTGATAGGGCCTGATCGAACAGGAAAGCCGGACGCAGGCATGACCGACCGCGAACGCTTTGTGCTCCTCAGGGACGACCGTGAAGACCGGACGGTGGTTTTCGCCGATCCGCTCGGCGTCGTCACCGTGCGCGATCGCGCCGGCTTCGAGCCGGCCTTCGCGAAATTGCAGGCGGCGCATGCGAAGGGCCGGTGGATCGCGGGCTTCATGAGCTACGAGGCCGGCCATCTCTTCGAGGAGAAGCTGGCCCCGCTCGCGGAAGACAACCGCCCGACGCCGCTGATGAGCTTCGGCATCTTCGGGAAGCCCGCGGACGACCATCCGCTCGCAAGGCCCCGCCAGCGCGTCGAGAACGAACCGTTCCTCACCGAGCCCAGGGCCGGCTGGAACCTGGAGGCCTACCGCAGCCGCTTCGACCGCCTGCACCGGCATTTGCGGCAGGGCGACTGTTACCAGGCGAACCTCACCATGCCGATCCGCGCCCGCTGGAACGGCGATCCGCTCGCCGCCTTCTGGTCGCTGATCGAGCGCCAGCCGGTGCGCTACGGCGCCTTCGTCTCGCTCGACGGCCCGAAGCTCCTCTCCCGCTCGCCGGAACTCTTCTTCGACGTGGATGAAGAGGGCTGGATCGAGACGCATCCGATGAAGGGTACTGCGCCGCGCGGGGCAAACGCGGCGGAGGACGAGCGGATCATCGCCGCCATGCAGGCCGATCCGAAATCGCAGGCGGAAAACCGCATGATCGTCGACCTGCTGCGCAACGACATCTCGCGCATCACCGAGGTCGGCACCCTGCATGTGCCAAAACTCTTCGCCGTCGAGACCTATCCGACGGTGCACCAGATGGTGAGCCATGTGCGGGCGAAGCTGACGCCCGGCACCTCGATCCGCGACATCTTCGCCGCCCTCTTTCCCTGCGGCTCGATCACCGGCGCGCCGAAGATGCGCGCAATGGAGATCCTGCACGACCTGGAGGACGGCCCGCGCGACGCCTATTGCGGCGCCATCGGCCTGATCGCTCCGGACGGCACCATGCGCTTCAACGTGGCGATCCGCACCATCTCCCTCTTCGAGGACGGCGACGCCGTCTTCAACGTCGGCGGCGGCATCGTCTTCGATTCCACCGCCGAGGCGGAATACGAGGAATGCCTGCTGAAGGCGCGCTTCGCCGTGGGGGACCAATGGATCTCTCGCTGATCGAGACATTGCGCTGGGAGCCCGCAACGGGCTTCGTGCGGCTGGAGCGGCACCTTGCACGGCTGGCAGGGTCGGCGGTGGACCTTGGTGTGCCGGGGGCCGAGAAGGCAAGGGACGCCCTGTTCGCCGCGCTACCCTCCTCTGCCCTGCCCGGCAGGGCGGAGGAGGGTGAGCCGCGCCCGGCACCCCTCCGTATCCGCCTCGAACTCTTCGCGGATGGCCGCATCGAGGTACAGACGGCCCCCTTCACCCCCCTTCCCCCCGAAGCGACATGGCGGCTGAAGATCGCCGCCACCCGCCTTTCCTCCGCCGATCCGTTGCTGCGCCACAAGACCTCCCGCCGCGCCGTCTATGCCGCAGCCCGGGCCGAGCATCCGGCAGCCGAAGCCGATGAAATGATCCTCCTCAACGAACGCGGCGAGGTCTGCGAGGGCACCATCACCTCGCTCTTCCTCGACGACGGCTCCGGCATCCTGAAAACCCCGCCGCTCTCCTCTGGCCTGCTGGCCGGCGTACTCCGGGAAGAACTGCTGGAAACAGGCAAGGCCGTGGAAAAAGCCCTGCGCCCGGAAGACCTTGCCCGCGGCACGATCCTGATGGGCAATTCGCTGCGCGGGCTGATCCGGAGCGAACTAGCATGAGGCAGCCGGTCTATACGCCCTACGACGGTTCCGCCCGCCTCTTCACCATCGGCCTCGGCCAGCTCGACCCGGCCCGCTGGATCGAGCCGGACGACGAGCTCGAACGCTACCTTGCCGAAAAGGACCGGCTGCTCGCCGGCTGTCGCGACGTCGTCTTCGTGGAGGAGGCCGATACGCGCGCGGCGCAGCAGGAGGTCCTCGACCTCCTTGCCGCGCACGTGACGGCGCGGCATCCCTCCTTCTATCGGCGGGCCGGATCGACGATCGTTGCCGGCCGGCGTACCGTCGACCTCGACGCCGGCGAAGCGCCGCTCGTCACCGCCGGCGCCCTGGTGCAGGACGACCTCGTGCTGATGCGCCGCGACGAAAGCGGCTGGCGGCTCGTCGCAGGCTACGTCGCCTTCCCCTCCTCCTGGTCGCTTATAGAGAAATTCGGCCGGCGGATGGAGGACATCCATGCGCCCGTGCCCGATTTCGGAGAGGGCACGCGCAATGCCCTCCTGATCAACCGCATGTTCGACAACCTCAAGGCCGAGCAGCCGGTTTTCCGCTTCAACTGGTCGATCAACCCGGATGCCGACCTGCACTATCCCGCCTCCAAGGCGCACGGCGCGCTGCCGGAAGACCACAGGCTCTCGCTCGAAACCACCTTTGCCCGCGTCGAGCGCCAGACGCTACGCAAGCTGCCGGCCTGCGGCGACATCCTCTTCACCATCCGCATCTATACCGATCCGCTTGCCGCGGTGCGCACGCTGCCCGACGCCGGAAGGGTCGCGACCGTCTTCGCCGACCAGCTCGAAGCGCTGACGCTGCCGCAGGCCGAATACAAGGGACTTGCCGGCAGGAGAGCCGCGCTCGTGGCTGAATTGCGGGCGGTTGCAGCCGGTTAAGAATATCGCCGGAGAAATACCGGAACCACTCTTTATTGTGACAGAAAACTGTGCTCTAGCGCTGAGATACTAATGCTAGAGGGCCCTCCGAGGCCCTGTTTTTGCGCAAAGCGGCCGTCCGCAGGAGAACCAAATGGCAGACAGCACCTATCCGGTTTATGGCGAAATCACCGGCCCGATCGTGATGATCGGTTTCGGGTCCATCGGGCGCGGCACGCTGCCGCTGATCGAGCGCCACTTCAAGTACGACCGGAACCGGCTGATCGTCATCGAGCCGCGCGAGGACGCCGCCGACGCGGAGATCTATGCCCGTCACGGCGTCCGCCACGTCAAGGCGCATGTCACCAAGGACAACTACAAGGACCTCCTGAAGCCGCTCCTCAGGGAAGGCGGCGGCCAGGCCTTCTGCGTCAACCTTTCCGTCGACACCGGCTCGCTCGACCTGATCAAGCTGTGCCGCAAGCTCGACGCGCTCTACATCGACACGGTCGTCGAGCCCTGGCTCGGCTTCTACTTCGACAAGAGCTTGAAGAACGCCGACCGCACGAACTACGCGCTGCGCGAAACCGTGCGCAAGGAGAAGGAGAAGAACCCCGGCGGCACGACCGCCATCTCCACCTGCGGCGCCAACCCCGGCATGGTCTCCTGGTTCGTCAAGCAGGCGCTCTTGAACCTTGCCCGGGACCTCGAGCTGAAGTTCGAGGAGCCCGCGCAGGACGACCGCGAAGGCTGGGCCAAGCTGATGAAGAAGGCCGGCGTCAAGGGCGTGCACATCGCCGAGCGCGACACGCAGCGCACCAAGAACCCCAAGCCGCTCAACACCTTCTGGAACACCTGGTCCGTAGAGGGCTTCATCTCTGAAGGGCTGCAGCCGGCCGAGCTCGGCTGGGGCACCCACGAGAACTGGGTGCCGAAGAACGCCAAGAAGCACAAGAAGGGCTGCAAGGCGGCGATCTACCTGGAGCAGCCGGGCGCGAACACGCGCGTTCGCTCCTGGTGCCCGACGCCCGGCCCGCAATACGGCTTCCTCGTCACCCACAACGAGTCGATCTCGATCGCCGACTATTTCACGGTGCGCGACAAGGACGGCGACGTCACCTACCGCCCGACCTGCCACTATGCCTACCACCCGTGCAATGACGCTGTGCTTTCGCTGCACGAGATGTTCGGCAACGGCGGCAACCAGCAGCCGGTCCTGCACGTGCTCGACGAGAACGAGCTGGTCGACGGCGTCGACGAGCTCGGCGTACTGCTCTACGGCCACGACAAGAACGCCTACTGGTACGGTTCGCGCCTGTCGCTGGAGGAAACCCGCCGCCTTGCTCCCTACCAGAACGCGACCGGCCTGCAGGTGACCTCCGCCGTGCTCGCCGGCATGGTCTGGGCGCTGGAGAACCCGAAGGCCGGCATCGTGGAGGCCGACGAGATCGACTATAAGCGCTGCCTCGAAGTGCAGACGCCCTATCTCGGACCGGTCGAGGGCCACTACACCGATTGGACCCCGCTCGACGGCCGCACCGGCCTCTTCCCGGAAGACCTCGACACGAAGGACCCGTGGCAGTTCAAGAACATCCTGGTCCGCTGAGCGGCCGGAAAATCGATGCGAGGGACGCCCGCGGCCAGGCCGCGGGCGTCTTCGCTTTCAATGGGATAATGCTCGTTCGCCGGGCGGCGCGTCTTGCTTTCGACGTGTCTTCGCGGCATGGTTCGGCGAACCGGACGGGTGGCCATGCCGCCGTGACCTTGGGAGAACCAGATGAAGCCGATCACAGTCCTGAGCCTGCTTGCCGCCGCCGCCGCGCTCGCCTCCTGCCAGACCGAACGCGCGCCGCGTGACCTGCCGGTGGCGCAGAGACCGGTGCCGACGGGTGTGGAAGGCGCCTGGGTGGATCCGAACGGCATCGTCTCGACCTTCGCAGCCGGCACGTTCACGACGCGCACGACCGATACGAACCAGCTTCTGGCCTCCGGCACCTATGTCAACACCTCGCCGACGCTGGTCGAGATCAACATGACCTCGCTGGTGCGCAACACCCAGTCGAAGGTCAATTGCGCGCTCGTCAGCCAGAGCCAGCTCAACTGCACGACGGCCGAAGGCGCACAGTTCTCTCTCTCCCGCCGCGTTTGAGCCGGCACGGATAGGCGATGAAGGGCCGCAAGGCCCTTTTTTCGTTTCGGCACATGAACATGCCCTCCTTCCGTCCCTGCCTCTTTTCTCTTGAAGTTGCCGGCAAGCGGTGGAAACATCCGCCGGCCGGCTGTCATGTTTCCGGTTTATGGGAAACAGGCGGACCTTCCCGCGCCGTCGGTCGCGGGCAAACGAGGAGAACAGGACCATGACGATTTTCCGATCCGGCCTTCTGGCCGCCTCCATCATCGCGCTCTCCAGCGGCTCGGCGCTTGCGGACTACGAGCTGAACATCCTGCATATCAACGACCTGCATTCGCGCATCGAGGCGATCAACAAGTTCGATTCCACCTGCTCGGCCGAGGAGGAAGGCAAGAACGAGTGCTTCGGCGGCATCGCCCGCGTGAAGGCGGCGATCGACGCGGCCCGCAAGAAACTGACGGACGCCAATGCCAACGTGCTGGTGCTCGATGCCGGCGACCAGTTCCAGGGCTCGCTCTTCTATACGACGTACAAGAGCGAGGCCGTGGCCGAGTTCATGAACGGCATCGGCTTCGATGCCATGGCCGTCGGCAACCATGAATTCGACGACGGCCCGCAGGAACTCGCCAAGTTCCTCGATCAGGTCAAGTTCCCGGTCATCTCCGGCAACACCGTGGCCGGCGCCGACACGCCGATCGCCAATCGCATCAAGGGCTACATCGTCAAGGACATCGGCGGGCAGAAGGTCGCTGTCGTCTCCGTGCTCGCGACGGATACCGGCGAGACGTCCTCGCCGGGCAAGAGCGTGTTCTTCGAGGACGAGATCACCTACCTGAAGGGCGTCATTCCGACGATCGAGGCCGAGGGCGCCAACAAGATCGTCCTGCTGTCGCATGTCGGCTACAAGCGCGACCAGGAGATCGCCGCGGCGGTCGACGGCATCGACGTCATCGTCGGCGGCCACAGCCATACGCTGCTCTCGAGCACGGACGACAAGGCGGCCGGCCCCTACCCCACCCTCGTCAAGAATCCGGCCGGCGTGGATGTCCCGATCGTGCAGGCCTATGCCTATTCGAAATATCTCGGCGAACTGAAGGTCGTCTTCGACGATGCCGGCAAGGTGAAATCGGCAAGCGGCGCGCCGCTTCTTCTCGATTCCGCCATCACGCCGGACGCCGGCTTCGCCGCGCGCGTGAAGGAGCTTGCCGCGCCCATCGAGGAGCTGAAGAAGAAGGAGGTCTCGGAGACCTCCGAGGTGATCGACGGCTCGCGCGAAACGTGCCGCGCGCGCGAATGCACCATGGGCAACCTCGTCGCCGACGCCATCCTCGACCGCGTCAAGGCGCAGGGCATCTCGATCGCCATCCAGAACGGCGGCGGCCTGCGCGCCTCCATCGACAAGGGCGTCGTCACCATGGGCGAGGTCCTGACGGTCCTGCCGTTCCAGAACTCGCTGGCGACCTTCCAGCTCAAGGGGTCGGACGTCATCGCCGCGCTCGAGAACGGCCTTGGCCAGATCGAGGAGGGCGCCGGCCGCTTCCCGCAGGTCTCCGGCATCAAGTACACGTTCGACAAGTCGAAGCCTGCCGGCAGCCGCGTCGTCTCGGTCGAGGTCAAGGAAGGCGAGGCCTTCGTGCCGCTCGATCCGGCGAAGACCTACGGCGTCGTCTCCAACAACTACATGCGCGCGGGCGGCGACGGCTATTCCGTCTTCGCGACGGCGGGCACGAACGCCTACGATTTCGGCCCGAACCTCGAACTGGTCGTTGCCGATTATCTTTCGGCAAACCGCCCCTACAAGCCCTATACGGACGGCCGCATCGCCGAAGTCGCCGCCGCGACGCAGACCGCCGAAACCGCAACGGGCACGGAGACCGCACCGGCCGCGGGCGAAACGGCAACATCCACGTCCACGGACACGGCCGCGAAGTCGACCGAAGGCGCCGCGACGACGGGCGAAGCCGCATCCGGCACGGCCGCCGCAACCACCGGAACGGAATCGGCTGCGGCGTCGCCGGCAGCAGGCGGCAAGCACGTCATCGTACGCGGCGATACGCTCTGGGACATCGCCAAGGCCGCCTATGGCGACGGCACGCAATGGCGCAAGATCGCGGAAGCGAACGGCAATCCGCGTCCGCGTGCGCTGCATGTCGGCACGGAGCTGTCGATCCCGGCCGAATAAGGACAATTTGTCTCCCCTATTTCTGCCGGTCCGGGCTTTTCCGGACCGGCATTTCTTTTTAGAACGATTCTGACCGGCCGGTCTCCGCCGCCAGAGCAATTCCAGCAAAGTGCGAAGCGGCTTCGCATCGGGATTTGCGCAAACAAGAACGCAGGGCAATGAACGACAACCCGCACGTACAGGATCGCATCATGCAGGACACCGCCGCCAAGCCCGCCGACCATCCGCCCGTCAAGCACGGCAAGGTCGGCGTGCTGCTCGTCAATCTGGGTACGCCCGACGGCACGGACTACACCTCCATGCGCCGCTACCTGAGGGAGTTCCTGACCGACAAGCGCGTCATCGAATGGCCGCGCCTCGTCTGGTACCCGATCCTTTTCGGCATCGTGCTCAACACGCGCCCCGGCAAGGTCGGCAAGGCCTACGAGACGATCTGGAACAAGGAGAAGGACGAGAGCTACCTGCGCACCTATACGCGCAGCCAGGCCGAGCTGATGGCGAAGGCTCTCGCCGATCATTCGGACGTCGTCGTCGACTGGGCCATGCGCTACGGCCAGCCCTCGATCGCCTCGCGCATGGAACACCTGCAAAAGCAGGGCTGCGAGCGCATTCTCCTCTTCCCGCTCTATCCGCAGTATGCGGCGGCGACCACGGCGACCGTCAACGACAAGGCCTTCGAGACGCTGCTCGGGATGCGCTGGCAGCCGGCGCTGCGCACCGTGCCGCCCTACCATGACGACCCGACCTATATCGACGCGCTCGCCGTCTCCATCGAAAAACACCTGGCGACGCTCGACTGGGAGCCCGAGCGGGTCCTGGCCTCCTTCCACGGCATCCCGAAGAGCTATTTCGAGAAGGGCGACCCCTATTACTGCCAGTGCCAGAAGACCGCGCGCCTGCTGCGCGAGCGGCTCGGCTGGTCGCCGGAAAAGCTCCTCGTCACCTTCCAGTCCCGCTTCGGGCCGGAGGAATGGCTGCAGCCCTATACCGACAAGACCGTGGAGAAGCTGGCGCAGGAAGGCGTCAAGCGCATCGCGGTGCTCAATCCCGGCTTCGTTTCGGATTGTCTCGAAACGCTCGAAGAGATCGCCGAGCAGGCCGCCGAAAGCTTCCTGCACAATGGCGGCGAGAAATTCGCCCACATCCCCTGTCTGAACGACACGCCGGAAGGCATGGCGGTTCTGGAGAAGGTCGTGCGCCGGGAGCTCTCCGGCTGGGTCTGAGCCGGATAATTCCTGCTCCCGTCCAAATAGACTGGCGTCGCGACGCGTATTCCTTAAAGTGGCGCCGCGCCGCATCGTCTTTTGGGGAGAAGAACATGGATTTTGCCGGACTGGATATCGTCGTCATCGCTCTCGTGGTGCTGGTCATCCTGATCCTGTTTGCCGGGATCAAGACCATCCCGCAGGGCTATCAGTACACGGTGGAGCGTTTCGGCCGTTATACGCGCACGCTGCAGCCCGGCCTCAACCTGATCGTCCCCTTCATCGACCGCATCGGCGCCAAGATGAACGTTATGGAGCAGGTTCTCGACATCCCCACCCAGGAAGTCATCACCCGCGACAATGCCAGCGTCGCCTCCGACGCCGTCGCTTTCTACCAGGTGCTGAACCCCGCCCAGGCCGCCTATCAGGTCGCCCATCTGGAACATGCCATCATCAATCTCACCATGACCAACATCCGCTCGGTCATGGGCTCGATGGACCTCGACGAACTGCTCTCCAACCGCGACAAGATCAACGACCAGTTGCTGCGCGTGGTCGACGAGGCCGCCAACCCCTGGGGCGTCAAGATCACCCGCGTCGAGATCAAGGACATCGCTCCGCCGAAGGACCTCGTCGACGCCATGGCGCGGCAGATGAAGGCCGAGCGCGAGAAGCGCGCCCAGGTGCTTGAAGCCGAAGGCTCGCGCAACGCGCAGATCCTGCGCGCGGAAGGGGCCAAGCAGTCCGCCATCCTCGAAGCCGAAGGCCTGCGCGAGGCGGCCTTCCGCGACGCCGAGGCGCGCGAACGGCTGGCGGAGGCAGAGGCCAAGGCGACCAGGATGGTCTCGGAGGCCATTGCCGCCGGCGACGTGCAGGCGATCAACTACTTCGTCGCGCAGAAATACACCGAAGCCGTGGCCGCGATCGGCAAGGCGCCGAACTCCAAGATCGTGCTCATGCCGATGGAAGCTTCCTCGCTGATCGGCTCGCTCGGCGGCATCGGCGCCATCGCCAGGGAAGTGTTCGGCAACGGCCCGGCGCCGGCCGGCGGCGGCACGCAGCGCTCGCGCCAGTCGACGCCGGCAACGACCACGACGGCCTCGACGCCCGCGTTCCGCAATCCTTTCGACACGCCGCCGCAGGGAACGTGAGCATGATCCACCGCATCGTCGCCGAACTCGGCCCCTGGGCCTGGTGGGTGCTCGGCATCGTCCTGCTGATCCTCGAAGTGCTGCTGCCCGGCGTCTTCCTCGTCTGGATCGGCATTGCCGCGATCGTCACCGGCGCCCTGTCCCTCCTGCTGTGGGAGCAGGCCTTCTGGACGTGGCAGGCGCAATGGCTGGTCTTCGCCGTGCTGTCGCTGATCGCCGCCCTCATCGGCCGGCGCATCGTCAGCGCCCGCGGCCAGGCAAGCGACCAGCCGCATCTCAACCAGCGCGGCCAGAGCCTCGTCGGCCGCACCGCGACGCTGGAGCAGCCGATCACCGAAGGCCGCGGCCGCATCCGCCTCGACGACACCGTGTGGAGCGTCCAGGGACCGGACCTGCCGGTCGGCGCGCGCGTGCGCGTCACGGCCAGCAACGGCCGCGACCTTACGGTCGAGCCGGTGTGAAGGACGTCAGGCGACCCCGATCCGCAGCAGGTCGTGGAAATGCACGATGCCGACGGGACGGAAGGCCGCGTCGGTGACGATCAGCGCCGAGATGTTGTGCTGGTTGAGCAGGCCGAGCGCGGCGGTCGCCAGCGTCGACGGCTTCACCGTCTTGGGGCTGCGCGTCATCACGTCGTCGACGCTGAGCTCGGAGAGGTTGCGCGACAGGTTGCGCGCGATGTCGCCGTCCGTGACGATGCCGACGAGGATGCCGTCGTCGTTGATGACGCCGACGCAGCCGTAACGCTTCTGCGCCAGCATCCGCACGGCATCCGGCATCGAGGTGCCGAGTGCGACGAGCGGCATGTTCTCGCCGCTGTGCATGATGTCGCCGACATGCGAAAGGCTCGCGCCGAGCTTGCCGCCCGGGTGCAAGGTCTTGAAATCCGTTGCCGTGAAACCGCGCGCCTCGAGCAGCGCCACGGCGATCGCGTCGCCGAGCGCGAGCTGCATCAGCGTCGAGGTGGTCGGCGCCAGCCCGTGCGGACAGGCCTCCCGCACCTTCGGCAGCAGCAGCACCGTATCGGCCGCGCGCGCCAGCGCCGAACGCTCGCCGGACGTCATGGCGACCAGCGGGATCGAGAAGCGGCGGGAATAGGAGACGATGCCCTGGAGCTCGGCGGTCTCGCCGCTCCAGGAGAGCGCGAAGATCACGTCGTCGCGCCCGATCATGCCGAGGTCGCCGTGATTGGCCTCGACGGGATGGACGAAGAAGGAAGGCGTGCCGGTGGAGGCGAGCGTCGCGGCGATCTTCACGCCGATATGGCCGGACTTGCCGATGCCGGTGACGATCACGCGACCGGCAATCCCGCCCATGAGGCGCACCGCCTCGCAGAACGGGTCGTGCAGATTGCCTTCCAAGGCCGCCGAGAGGGCGAGCAATCCCGCCTTTTCCGTCTCGACCGTCCGGATCGCCGAAGCGATGGCGCCGCCGCCGTCAACGTTTGCCTGTCTCTTGTTCATGGCGCCTCGTTAGCGCTTTTGCCCGGGACTGTCCATCGGGAACGTCGGCGCGAATCAACCCCTTGCAGCAACCAAGCGTTAACCATGGCGGTTTACGTTCGCTTAGGAAATCCGAGAATCGCAGGCCCGATCATGGCAAAGGCAAAGGGAATGGAATGCGGGGCGCCTTCGCCCCGCCCGGCACGGCGGCTGGCCGGGCTTCTGCTCGCCGGCACCATGCTTGCGGCCGCTCCCGCGATTGCCCAGCAGGCGACGTCCACGGAGCCCTCGACCTTCCCCGTGCCGCTTGCGCAAACGGGAACCGACGACGACGCCCAGGCCGATCCGCTGGGCGCAAGCGGCGAGGACACCCCCGCGAACACGGATGCCGCCACGACCGCCTCGACCGCGATGCAACCCGGCCTCACCGACGAGGCGGCGGCGGCCCTTGCCGAGGAGGACGGCGCCATCGGCCCCGCAGAGCGCCGGGCGGAGCGGCTGAACCTCCCCGAAGGCAATGTCGACAACGCACGCAGCGATTTCGGCGATCCCTACGAGCCGACCGGCATCCGGATCGGCACCTTCATTCTGCGCCCGTCGCTGACGCAGAACCTCGGCTACGAAAGAAGGAAAAGCGGCTCCTCTGCGACAAGCCGCACCTATTCGCAGACCGGCTTCCGGGGTTCGCTGACTTCGGACTGGTCGCGTCATCAGCTCACCATCGATGCCGAAGGAAGCCATCAGCGCAACATCAGCGGAACGGGAGAAACCGAGCCGCGGCTGCGGCTGGACGGCGACCTGCGGCTTGATCTCAACCACGACACGATCGCCAACATCACGGCCGGCTATGATTTCGAGCGCGAAAGCTCGAGCGATCCCAATGCCGTCGACGGGGCCAGCGTCCAGTCCGGCGTGCGGACCTACACGGCCGGAGCGCGCGTCACCCGCGATTTCGGCCTGATCCGCGGCACGATCGGCGCCGAAGCGGAACGCCGGACCTATGGATCGGCGACGCTCGCCGATGGCAGCAAGCTCGTCCTTTCCGACCGCAACTATACCGAAGGCACGCTGACGGGCCGCATCGGCTACGAACTCTCGCCGGCTCTCATCCCCTATCTCGAAGCCTCCGTCGGGCGCTCGATCTACGACGACAAGCGCGATTCGCTCGGCTACGAGCGCTCCGCCTCGACGCTCGGCGGCCGCGCGGGCGTGGAACTCGACCTCGGCGAAAAACTGCGCGGCGATCTCGGCCTCGGCTACAGGCGGGCCGCCTTCGACGACAGCCGCCTTGCCGCGCTCAAAGCGCTGACGATCGACGGCTCGGTGCTCTGGTCGCCGCAGCGCGGCACCGAGCTGCGGCTCGGCCTCGCCACGGAGCTCGAACCCTCGACCGCGGCCGGCCAGAGCGGCTATGTCTCCTATGCGGCGACGGCCGACCTGACGCACGAACTGCGGGAGAACCTCGTGGCGCGGCTGAGCGGCGCCTACACATTGCGCGACTTCCCGGCCGCAGGCGCCACGAACCAGAGCATCTATCTGGTCGGCGCCGGCATCACCTGGGACCTCAACCGCTGGCTCGCGATGACCGGCGACGTCTCCTATGAGCTGACGCGCCAGTCGGGCACGCCCGACACCGGCGTCACGCGCGCCGGCATCGGCCTTGTCCTTCGGCGCTGATCACTTCAGTCCGGCGATGAGCTGCTTCAGCGGTCCTTCGACGGTCGGGCGAATGTCCGCGCGGGCGAGGGCGAAGGCGATGTTGGCGAGGATGAAGCCGTCCTTGGCGCCGCAGTCATAGGTCTCGCCGCGGAAGTGGTAGGCGGCGAACTTCTGGCTGTCGGCAAGCTTCAGCATGGCGTCGGTGAGCTGGATCTCGTTGCCGGCGCCGCGCTCCTGCGTGGCGAGGATCGGGAAGATTTCCGGCTGCAGGATGTAGCGGCCATTGATGAAGAAGTTGGAGGGCGCGGTGCCCGGCGCCGGCTTCTCGACCATCTTGGTGATGGCGAAGCCCTCGCCGATCTTCTCGCCGACACCGACGATGCCGTATTTGTGCGCCTGGTCGGGCGCGCATTCCTCCACGGCGATGACATTCGCGCCGCTGTGCTCGAAGAGCTCGACCATGCCCTTCATGCAACTCTTCTCGCTCTTCATGATCATGTCGGGAAGAAGAAGCGCGAAAGGCTCGTTGCCGACTAGCTCGCGGGCGCACCAGACGGCGTGGCCGAGGCCGAGCGGCTCCTGCTGGCGGGTGAAGCTCGTCGAGCCGGCGACGGGCAGGATGCTTTCGAGCAGCGTCAGTTCGGCCGTCTTGTTGCGCTGGCGCAGCGTCTGCTCCAGTTCGACCTGGATGTCGAAATAATCCTCGATGACCGCCTTGGAGCGGCCCGTCACGAAGATGAGGTGCTCGATGCCGGCATCCAGCGCCTCGTCCACCACGTACTGGATCACCGGCTTGTCCACGACGGTCAGCATTTCCTTCGGCACGGCTTTCGTCGCGGGAAGGAAGCGGGTGCCGAGCCCGGCTACTGGAAAGACTGCTTTGCGAACCTTGCGTGTCTGCGACATATTCACCTCGTTGAGCCCATAGCCCTCATGGCCGGGACATGTTTGTGCGAAATAGAATCCAATTGCTATTTTTTTGCAAAGGAAGACGGGGCAAAAGTTTGATGGTAAAGAATTTGTTGACTTCGTTTTTATAAGTTTTGCGTCCAGCCGATGGTTCCGCGCCATCGTCCCGAAATTTAAGAAACGGACACGACAGCCGATGACACAGAATTTGAAGACCGTTCTGCGCCGATCTGCGCTCACCCTCCTTCTTTCGGCCGGACTTTTCGCCCATGCCACCGCCGCCCGGGCGGATGCCCGCTTCCAGAAGTGGATCGCCGATTTCTACGCGACGGCGGCCGAGGCCGGCATCAGCAAGGCCACCTACCAGAAGGCGTTTTCCGGGGTCAAGACACCCGATCCGGATGTATTGCAGAAGGCGGCCTACCAGCCGGAATTCAAGCACAAGATCTGGGACTACCTCGATTCGCGCGTCAACCCCTACACGGTGCGGATCGGCCGCGAGATGGCGGCGAAACACGCCCGCACGCTCGCAGCCATCGAGCGCCATTTCGGCGTGGACCGCCACATCCTGCTCGCCATCTGGTCGATGGAATCGAACTACGGCGCGGTGCTGGAGAAGGACGACCGGCTGCACTACGTGCCGCGCGCGCTCGCGACGCTCGCCTATGCCGACAAGAAGCGGGCGAAGTTCGCCCGCACGCAGCTGATCGCGGCCCTCAAGATCATCCAGCGCGGCGACATCGCCGCATCCGACATGACCGGCTCCTGGGCCGGCGCGATGGGCCACACCCAGTTCATCCCGACGAGCTACCTGATCTACGCCGTCGACGCGGACGGCAACGGCCATCGCGACATCTGGAACTCCGTGCCGGATGCCCTGGCGACCGCAGCGAACCTGCTCGCCAAGAACGGCTGGCAGTCCGGCAAGACCTGGGGCTACGAGATCGTCGTGCCGAGGGGCGGCCACAAATATTCCGGCCAGACGAAGACGCTTGCCCAATGGGCGAAGCTCGGCTTCACGCGCCCGAACGGCAGCGGCTTCAAGAACGGATCCGACCGTGCCGAGCTGAAGCTGCCGGCGAACGGCGGCCCGGGCTTCCTGATGACCAAGAACTTCTTCGTCATCAAGCGCTACAACGCCTCCGATTCCTATGCGATGGGCGTCGGCATGCTGGCCGACCAGCTCGCCGGCTATAGCGGCGTTAAGCAGCGCTGGCCGCGCCCCGACGGCGCGCTCGACATCACGGAGAAGTTCGAGCTCCAGACGCGCCTCAAGGAACTCGGCTACTATGACGGCGAGGTCGACGGCAATTTCGGCTCCGGCTCCAAGGCGGCGATCCAGGCCTTCCAGAGCCGCATGGGCCTTGCGGCGGACGGCGAACCGAGCCAGGAGCTTCTCAGGGCCCTGCGCCGCTGATACCCGCCGGGCTCACGCATCGGGGCGCTTCGGCGCCCCTTTTTGCTGGCGGACGCTTTCGCTTGGCGCCGGCATTTGCCATCATACCGCCACCGAGCTTCCGCAACATCGGGGCAGAGACGGGAACTTTCGCGATGAGCAAGACGACAATCCACCGCATCGTGCGCCTCGGCATTGCGCTTTTCGCCGGCGCGAGCGTCGTCGTGACGGCCCTTCCCGCGGGCGCGCAGGAACCCCGGGAGCGAAAGACGATCCTCGAATTCTTCTTCGGCAAGAGAAAGCCCAGGGAAGTCGCACCCGAACCGCAGATCCGCAAGCCGCGCACCGTCACCCGCAAGAAGAAGGCGACCACCACGGTCGCCAAGACGCCGGAGCCGGCGGCCGTCGAGAAGCTGGCGGACGCCAAGGTCGTGCTGGTCGTCGGCGACTTCATCGCCGGCAGCGTCGGCGAAGGCCTCGTCGCCGCCTTCGAGACGACGCCCGGCATCCGCGTCGAGCGCCGCACGAACGGCTCCTCCGGCATCGTGCGCGACGACTACTACAACTGGCCGGAATCCCTGCCCGGACTGATCGCCGAGACGAAGCCCGCCCTCGTCGTCGTCAGCATGGGCGCGAACGACCGCCAGCAGATGAGCATCGGCGGCGTGAAGGAGAAGTTCCGCTCCGAGGCCTGGACGAAGGAATACGAGGCGCGCGTCGCCCGCATCGCGACATTGGCGCGCGAGGGCGGCAAGCCGCTGCTCTGGATGGGCATGCCGGCCTTCCAGTCTTCGGCGCTCACGGCGGACATGACGACGCTCAACAATATCTACCGCGCCGGCGTCGAGAAGGCGGGCGGCGAATTCGTCGACATCTGGGACGGGTTCGTCGACGAGGAAGGCAAGTTCGTCACCTCCGGCTCGGACATCAACGGCCAGCAGGTGCGCCTGCGCGGCTCGGACGGCATCAACTTCACCAAGGCCGGCAAGCGCAAGCTCGCCTTCTATGTCGAGAAGGAAATCCGCCGGTTGCTCGGCGATGCCGCGGCCGATGGCCCCGGCCTGCAGGGCGACCTCAAGGACCTCGTGGTCGCGACGCCTCCCGTCGAGGATGCGGAAATCACCAAGACGCAGCCCATCAGCCTCGCCGACCCGGCCCTCGACGGCGGCACCGCGCTTCTCGGCGGCGCGGCGCTCAAGGGCAGCGGCAAGAGCCTGCGGGAGAAGCTGGTGGAGAAGGGCGAGATCGCCGACGCCCCGCTCGGCCGCGTCGACGATTTCCGGCTGGACAAGACGGCGACGCCGTGAGCTGAATTCGAACCGCTGCCGCTCAACCCAGACCGCTCGATCGCCGCGCTCTCTATCTACCTATCGACACGCGCCCACTAACCTTACCGCGGCAGCGTGGTCGAGCCCATCAGCGCCTCGTCGATCGCGCGCGCCGCCTGGCGGCCTTCGCGGATCGCCCACACGACGAGCGACTGGCCGCGGCGCACGTCGCCGGCGGCCCAGAGCTTGTCGACCGAGGTCTTGTAGTCGCGGTCGTCGGCCACGACGTTCGAGGAGCCGCGCTTGTCGGTGTTGATCGTCAGCCGGTCGCCGAGGTCCTTCAGCACGCTGTCGGTGAAGGGGCCGCGGAAGCCGATGGCGATGAAGGCGAGGTCCGCCTTGATGATGAACTCCGTGCCGGCGATCGGCTTGCGGCGATCGTCCACCTGGCAGCACTTCACGCCCGTCAGCACCCCGTCCTCGTCGCCGACGAATTCGAGCGTGCCGACCTGGAACTCGCGCACGGCGCCTTCGGCCTGCGAGGAAGACGTGCGCATCTTCGTCGCCCAGAAGGGCCAGACGGCGAGCTTGTCCTCCTTTTCCGGCGGCTGCGGGCGGATGTCGAGCTGCGTCACCTTCACCGCGCCTTGGCGGAAGGCGGTGCCGACGCAGTCCGATGCCGTGTCGCCGCCGCCGACGACGACGACATGCTTACCGCCGGCGAGGATCGGCGCGGAAGGCCAGCCGACGCTGTCGACGTTCTCGCGGCCGATGCGGCGGTTCTGCTGCACGAGATAGGGCATGGCATCGTGCACGCCGGCAAGGTCGACGCCCGGAATGCCGGCATCGCGCGGCGTCTCGGAGCCGCCGCAGTAGAGCACCGCGTCGTGCTCGGCGAGCATCTCGTCCATCGGCTTGTCGACGCCGACATTGACGCCGGTGTGGAACGTGACCCCCTCGCCGCGCATCTGGTCGACGCGGCGGTCGATGAAGTTCTTCTCCATCTTGAAGTCGGGGATGCCGTAGCGCAGCAGGCCGCCGGCCTTGGACTCGCGCTCGTAGACGTGGACCTCGTGGCCGGCGCGGGCGAGCTGCTGGGCGGCCGCCATGCCGGCCGGCCCGGAGCCGATGACCGCAACCTTCTTGCCGGTCTTCACCGTCGCCGGCTGCGGCACGATGTAGCCCATCTCGTAGGCCTTGTCGGCGATCGCCTGCTCGACGGTCTTGATCGAGACCGGCATGTCTTCCAGGTTCAGCGTGCAGGCTTCCTCGCAAGGGGCGGGACAGACGCGGCCGGTGAACTCCGGGAAGTTGTTGGTCGAATGGAGGTTGCGGATCGCCTCGTCCCAGTTGCCGTTGTAGACGAGGTCGTTCCAGTCCGGAATCTGGTTGTGCACCGGACAGCCGGTCGGGCCGTGGCAATAGGGAATGCCGCAGTCCATGCAGCGCGCGGCCTGCTTCTGCACCTCGGCGTCCGACATGGGGATGGTGAACTCGCGGAAATGGCGGATGCGGTCGGAGGCCGGCTGATACTTCGCCACCTGCCGGTCGATTTCCATGAAACCAGTAACCTTGCCCATTGTATTATCCTGAATCTTATAGCGTTTCCAACGAGCGCCTCGGGCGCAAAACGGGACTGCCCGCAGCAAGCATAGGTCGAGGGGGTGCCCCTCATCCGCCTTCTCCCCGCAAGCGGGGAGAAGGCGGATGAGGGGCTTTCACAGCCGCCTATTCGGCAGCGATACCCATCCTCATGCGCTCCATCTCTTCGAGGGCGCGGCGGTACTCGACCGGCATCACCTTGCGGAATTTCGGACGATACTCGGCCCAGTTGTCGAGAATCTCCCTGGCCCGCGGCGAGCCCGTATAGTGCAGGTGGTTCGAGACGAGCTGGTAAAGCCGCTCCTCGTCGTGGCGCGTCATGTCGTCGGACACGTCCACCCTGCCCTTGTGCATGAGGTCGCCGCCGTGGTGGTGCAGCTTCTCCAGCATGTCGTCCTCTTCCGGCACCGGCTCCAGCTCGACCATCGCCATGTTGCAGCGGCGGGCGAAATCGCCGGCCTCGTCCAACACATAGGCGACGCCGCCCGACATGCCGGCCGCGAAGTTGCGGCCAGTCTGGCCGATGACGACGACCACGCCGCCCGTCATGTACTCGCAGCCATGGTCCCCGACGCCCTCGACGACGGCGACCGCACCGGAATTGCGCACGGCAAAACGCTCGCCGGCCACGCCGTTGAAGTAGCATTCCCCGGAGATCGCCCCGTAGAGCACCGTGTTGCCGACGATGATCGATTCGTGCGGCACCGCCCTGTTCCCGGCCGGGGGACGCACGATGATGCGCCCGCCGGAAAGGCCCTTGCCGACATAGTCGTTGCCCGCGCCGATGAGGTCGAAGGTGATGCCGCGGGCAAGGAAGGCGCCGAAGGACTGGCCGGCCGTGCCGTTGAGCTTCACCGAGATCGTATCGTCCTTCAGGCCCTTGAAGCCGTAGCGCTTGGCGACTTCGCCCGAGAGCATCGCGCCGGCGGAGCGGTCGACGTTCTTGATATCGACCTCGAAGGCGACGGGCGTCTTCTTTTCCAGCGCGGGCTTGGCCTCCTCGATCAGCCTGCGGTCGAGGATATCCTGGATCGGATGATCCTGGCGCTCGGTCCAGTAGGTCGCCTCCTTCGGCGCATCGACCTTGTGGAAGATGCGCGAGAAGTCGAGGCCGTTGGCCTTCCAGTGCGAGATCATCCTCTCCTTCTCGAGCAGTTCCGAGGCGCCGATGATCTCGTTCAGCGAGCGCACGCCGAGCGAAGCCAGGATCTCGCGCACCTCTTCGGCCACGAAGAAGAAGTAGTTGATGACGTGCTCGGGCGTGCCCTTGAAGCGCTTGCGCAGAACCGGATCCTGCGTCGCGACCCCCACCGGACAGGTGTTGAGATGACACTTGCGCATCATGATGCAGCCCGCCGCGATCAGCGGCGCCGTTGCGAAGCCGAACTCGTCCGCGCCGAGCAGGGCGCCGATGACGACGTCACGGCCGGTCTTGAGGCCGCCGTCGACCTGCAGCGCGACGCGCGAACGCAGCTTGTTGAGCACGAGCGTCTGGTGGGTCTCGGCAAGGCCGATCTCCCACGGGGAGCCGGCATGCTTCAGCGAGGTGAGCGGCGAGGCGCCCGTGCCGCCGTCGAAGCCGGCGATGGTGATATGGTCGGCGCGCGCCTTGGCGACGCCGGCGGCGACCGTGCCGACACCGACCTCCGAGACGAGCTTGACCGAGATGTCGGCCTCGGGATTGACGTTCTTCAGGTCGTAGATGAGCTGCGCCAGGTCCTCGATCGAGTAGATGTCGTGGTGCGGCGGCGGCGAGATGAGGCCGACGCCCGGCGTCGAGTGACGCGTCTTGGCGACCGTCGCATCCACCTTATGGCCGGGCAGCTGGCCGCCCTCGCCGGGCTTGGCGCCCTGCGCGACCTTGATCTGCAGCATGTCCGCGTTGACCAGGTATTCGGTCGTCACGCCGAAGCGGCCTGACGCGATCTGCTTGATCGCAGAGCGCTCCGGGTTCGTCGAACCGTCCGGCAGCGGCAGGTAGCGGTCGGCCTCCTCGCCGCCCTCGCCGGTGTTCGACTTGCCGCCGATCCGGTTCATGGCGATCGCGAGCGTCGTGTGCGCCTCGCGGGAAATCGAGCCGAAGGACATCGCCCCGGTGGAGAAGCGCTTGACGATCTCCGCCGCCGGCTCGACCTCGTCGATCGGGATCGGCTTGCGGCCGGCGGCCTCCGCGCTCTTGATCGAGAAGAGGCCGCGGATCGTGTTCATCCGCAACGAGGAGGCGTTCACCAGCGCGGCGAATTCCTTGTAGCGCTCGGCTGCGTTGCCGCGCACCGCGTGCTGGAGCGAGGCGACGACATCCGGCGTCCAGGCATGCTCCTCGCCGCGCATGCGGTAGGCATATTCGCCGCCGATGTCGAGCGTGTTGGCGAGCAGCGGGTCGCGGCCGAAGGCGGCCTTGTGGCGGACGAAGGTCTCCTTCGCGATCTCCTCGAGGCCGATGCCCTCGATGGTCGTGGCCGTGCCGAAGAAATACTTGTCGACCAGCTCGGACGACAGGCCGATCGCGTCGAAGATCTGCGCGCCGCAATAGGACTGGTAGGTCGAGATGCCCATCTTGGACATGACCTTCAGGATGCCCTTGCCGATCGCCTTGATGTAGCGGTAGACCACTTCCTCCGCATCGACCTCCTTGGGGAACTCGCCGCGCTTGTGCATGTCGGTGAGCGTGTCGAAGGCCAGGTACGGATTGATCGCCTCGGCGCCGTAACCGGCGAGAAGACAGAAATGGTGCACTTCGCGCGGCTCGCCGGATTCGACGACGAGGCCGACGGAGGTGCGAAGCCCCTTGCGGATCAGGTGATGGTGCACGGCGGCCGTGGCCAGCAGCGCCGGGATCGCCACGCGGTCCGGCCCGATCTGGCGGTCGGAGAGCACGATGATGTTGTAGCCGCTCCTGACGGCGTGCTCGGCGCGCTCGCACAGCCGGTCGAGCATTTCCGGCATGCCGTCGGCGCCGCGCGAGACGTCATAGGTGAAGTCCAGCGTCTTGGTGTCGAAACGGTCCTCGACATGGCCGATGGAGCGGATCTTCTCGAGGTCGCCGTTGGTGAGGATCGGCTGGCGCACCTCCATGCGCTTGGCCTTCGCCGCGCCGCGATGGTCGAGGATATTGGGGCGCGGGCCGATGAAGGAGACGAGGCTCATGACCAGTTCCTCGCGGATCGGGTCGATGGGCGGGTTCGTCACCTGCGCGAAGTTCTGCTTGAAATAGGTATAGAGCAGCTTCGGCTTGTTGGACATGGCCGAGATCGGCGTGTCCGTCCCCATGGAGCCGATCGCCTCCTGGCCCGTCGTCGCCATCGGCGACATCAGCAGCCGCGTGTCCTCCTGGGTGTAGCCGAAGGCCTGCTGGCGGTCGCGCAGCGACACGTCGCGGCGCAGCGCCCGCGGCTCGACCGGGCCGAGGTCTTCCAGGATGATCTGGGTGTTGTCCAGCCATTCGCGGTAGGGGTGCTTGGCGGCGAGCGCGGACTTCACCTCCTCGTCGGAGATGATGCGCCCCTCCTCCATGTCGATGAGCAGCATCTTGCCTGGCTGTAGACGCCACTTTCTGACGATGCTCTCCTCCTTGACCGGCAGCGTGCCGGCTTCGGAGGCGAGGATGACGCGGTCGTCGTCGGTGACGAGGTAGCGGGCGGGGCGCAGGCCGTTGCGGTCGAGCGTCGCGCCGATCTGGCGGCCGTCGGTGAAGGCAACCGCGGCGGGGCCGTCCCACGGCTCCATGAGGGCGGCGTGATACTCGTAGAAGGCCTTGCGCTCGGGGCTCATCAGCTGGTTGCCGGCCCAGGCCTCCGGGATCAGCATCATCACGGCGTGCGCCATGGAGTAGCCGCCGCGCACGAGGAACTCGAGCGCGTTGTCGAAACAGGCCGTATCCGACTGGCCCTCGTAGGAGATCGGCCAGAGCTTGGTGATGTCGTCGCCGAAGAGCGGCGAGGAGACGGACGCCTGGCGCGCCGCCATCCAGTTGACGTTGCCGCGCAGCGTGTTGATCTCGCCGTTGTGTGCGACCATGCGGTAGGGATGCGCGAGCTTCCATGACGGGAAGGTGTTGGTGGAGAAGCGCTGGTGCACGAGGGCGACGGCCGATTCGAAGCGCGGATCGGCGAGGTCCTTGTAGTACGCGCCCACCTGATAGGCGAGGAACATGCCCTTGTAGACGATCGTGGTCGAGGAGAGCGAGACCGGGTAGAAGCCGCTCTCCTCGCCTTCGTATTCGTCGTAGATGCGGTTTGAGATCACCTTGCGCAGGGTGAAGAGCCGGCGCTCGAACTCGTCGTTCGTCGCGGCGTCGCGGCCCGCGCCGATGAACACCTGGACATGCCGCGGCTCGGTGGCGGCGATTTCCGGTGCCTTGGAGAGCGAGGAATTGTCGACCGGCACGTCGCGGAAGCCGATGAGCACCTGCCCCTCTTCGGCAACGACGTCCGCGATGACCTTCTTGAAATAGTCGACCAGCGTCTCGTCCTGCGGCATGAAGATGTGGCCGACGGCGTATTCGCCCGCCTTCGGCAGGGTGACGCCCTGCTTTGCCATCTCCTCGCGGAAGAAGCGGTCCGGAATCTGTACGAGAATGCCCGCGCCGTCACCCATCAGCGGGTCGGCACCGACAGCGCCGCGATGCGTCAGGTTCTCGAGCATGAAGAGCCCGTCCTTGACGATCTGGTGCGACTTCCTGCCCTTCAGATGCGCCACGAAGCCGACGCCGCAGGCATCGCGTTCGTTGCGCGGATCATAGAGTCCTTGTTTTTTCGGCAGGCCCGGGGTGGAAGCGCGCGTTTTGGCGCCCGTCGCAGTCATCTGCGCCCGGGTCTGCCGCAAATCATGTGCTTGGGTCTTCTCCATCATGTCTTCCCTCCGTAGGCCCGCATATTGCGGACATTCGTTTTCGCCCGTGTGACCGCCGTTGCCTTCCGGCAAGCCGGCCGCCGGGCGTCTGCTTCGTGACCCTGATCCGCCGCGAAACGACGGCCGATCCGGTATGTTCATCGGGACCGTCGGGGCGACCGGGCCTTTGGGAATTGCTCCGCCGCCCGCCGCCGCTTTCGGCATCTTCGCCAGACCGCGGAAGATGCTGCTTCGGTCTCCTGACCGAAATAGGACAGCAAGCCTGTCCTATTTCATGGGCTCTATGCCAGAAACGACCCTGGCCCGCAAGGCCATCATGCCAAATAATCACCATGTCATGAAGAAAAATTGCCCGCGCCATCTAAGGCTTGAAATTTAATTACCAGCTTTCGGCGCTTTGTTTCCGTTCCTTTCATTTTCCGGAGAAAGCCACGTTGGGCCGATTGCGGCGATTGATCGCCATCGTTTCTCCATTATGGTCCTTCCGAAGCCTTCATTCGCACTGGAAACCGCATGTTTTTCGCCTCCGACAACTGGGCGGGCGCCCATCCCGACATCGCAAGGAGCCTTGTGGAGGCTGCCGCCGGCTTTGCCTCGGCCTACGGCACGAGCGACCTCGACAAGCATGTGGAAAAGACCTTTTCGGAGGTTTTCGAGCGCGATGTCGCCGTCTTCTTCGTCGGCACGGGCACGGCGGCGAACGCGCTGGCGCTCGCCAGCGTCAACCGGCCGGGCGGGCAGGTCTTCTGCCACCGCGAAGCCCATGTGAATGTCGATGAGTGCAACGCACCGGAATTCTTCGCCACCGGCTCGAAGCTCGTGCCGATCGACGGGCCTGCCGGCAAGCTTTCGCCGGCCGCCCTTTCCGCCGCCATCGGCCGTTTCCCGCCGGATTTCGTGCATGGCGGCCAGCCGATGGCCGTCACCATCACCCAGGCGACGGAAGCGGGCACCGCCTATACGCTCGAAGAAATCTCCGCCCTTTCGGATGTCGTGAAACAGGCCGGCCTGCCGCTCCACATGGACGGCGCCCGCTTCGCCAATGCGCTCGTCCACCTCGGCGCGACGCCGGCGGACATGACCTGGAAGCGCGGCGTCGACATCCTCTCCTTCGGCGGCACGAAGAACGGCTGCTGGTGCGCCGAAGCGCTGGTGCTCTTCGATCCTGGCAGGGCGCGGCAGATGCATTATCTGCGCAAGCGCTCCGCCCAGCTCTTCTCGAAATCCCGCTTCGTCGCCGCCCAGTTCGACGCCTATTTCCGGGACGGCCTGTGGCTCGATCTCGCCCGCCACGCCAACGGCATGGCGAACCGCCTTGCCGCCGGCCTCGCCGCCTCCGAAAAGGCGCGCCTTGCTTGGCCGACCGGCTCGAACGAACTGTTCGTCGTCATCCGTAACGACGCGATGCGAGGATTGCAGGACAAGGGCGCCGTCTTCTACGACTGGCCCGCCGGCCCCGGGCTGAGGGCGACCATGCGCGAGGACGAGACGCTCATCCGGCTCGTCACCAGCTTCGCCACCACGGAAGCGGACGTCGACACGTTCCTCTCGGACCTTTGATCGCAACGAAGGGCGCCTCGGCGCCTGCCCCAAGGGCCGACGGGAAGCAAAGCCAAGGCAAAGAAAAAGGCGGCGCCTTGCGGCACCGCCCTCTTTCCTTTCCGAGCGAAGCGGATCAGTTGGTCTGCGCTTCGATCTGCTTCGATTCGCGACCGACGGACGCGATCTCGATGCGGCGCGGCTTCATGGCTTCCGGGATCTCGCGAAGGAGGTCGATGTGGAGAAGGCCGTTCTTCAGCGAAGCGGCGCGCACTTCCACATGGTCGGCGAGCTGGAAGCGGCGCTCGAAGGCGCGCTTTGCAATGCCGCGGTAGAGATACCGGCTTTCGTCGGACGTTTCGTCCTTCTTCTCGCCCTTGACCGTGAGCGCATGTTCACGCGCCTCGATCGACAGTTCGCTCTCGTCGAAACCGGCGACCGCCATGGTTATACGGTAGGTGTTCTCGCCGGTGCGTTCGATGTTGTAGGGCGGGTAGCTCTGACCCTGGTCAGGCTGGCCGAGGCTGTCGAGCATGGTGAAGAGGCGGTCGAAGCCGACCGTGGAACGGTAGAGGGGGGAGAAATCGACGTGACGCATGGTGTCCTCCTTTAGAGCAACGGTTGCGGTCCTTCTTGAGGCGGCACCTGATTTCCAAGGGTGCGGCCCGGTTCATCCGGCTCCCGCCCCTTTCAGGCGGCGGAAACCTCGACGGACCCTTTCGGCGCCCGTGACGATGAGATGGGAATGGGATTTTGGCTGTTCAAGGGGGCTCGAAACGGGGAATTCCCGCCGCCGGGGAAATTTTCCAGATGAACGGCGGATGAACGGCCGCTTCGGACAACGTTCAGCTTGACCCTGCTAAAACGGCAGCATCGGAAGCGACCACTTTCGACGACCGGGGTGCAACGTCCCTTCCTCCTCGGTCAAATTGCGCCGGACTGCATGTGTTGCCACCCCCGTGCCACATGCATCCGGCTTTTTTCTTTGACGGCACCGGAACCAGCGCCTATCCATCGGATGCCAACGCCGAGACCCGCCGCCCGATGGATTCCATCCTCTACGCCACCGCCGACAATCCCGTTCCGGAGAACCATTTTGCCGGCTTTCTGGAGGGCCGCGGCGGCGTGAGGATCCGCTATGCCGTGTTCCGCTCCCGCGAGCGCGAGGCGAAGGGCACGGTCGTGCTGCTGCAGGGCCGCAGCGAGTGCATCGAGAAATATTTCGAGACGATCAACGACCTGACCGCCCGCGGCCTGTGGGTCGCCACGTTCGACTGGCGCGGCCAGGCCGGTTCCGGCCGGCTCATAGCCGGCAACCGCGCCGGCCATGTCGCCCGCTTTTCCGACTACGAAGCCGATCTTTCGCTGTTCCTCGAAAGGATCGTGCTGCCGGACGCGCGCCTGCCCTTCTTCATCGTCGCCCATTCGACGGGTGCGCTGGTCGCCCTTTCCCTGGCGCCGGAGCTCGAGAACCGCATCGAGCGCATGGTGCTTGCCGCGCCCTTCGTCGCCCTGGCCGGCCAGCCGATGAGCCAGCGCAAGATCGCCATCGTCGCACGGCTCGCCTCGCTGACCGGCCTCGGCAACCGCACCTTCCGCAGGGGGGATCCCCCGCTGGAGTTCGCACGCAACGTCGTGACCTCCGACGCGCGCCGCTTTGCCCGCAACGCCGCCATATATGCCGAACATCCGGAGCTCTCCGTGGGCTGGCCGACCGCGCGCTGGCTGAACGAGACGCTGGGTGCCATGGCACGCGTGACCCACCAGGATCACCTGACGCGCATCCGCATCCCCACCCTGCTGCTCTGCCCGACGGCGGATGTGCTGGTGCCGCGCAAGGCGATCGGTGACCTCGCCCGCATTTTCCGCGCGGCCCGCCTCATCGAGATCGACGGCGCGCGCCACGAGCTCTTCCAGGAGGCCGACCGCTACCGCATGCAGGCGCTCGCCGCGATCGACGCCTTCATTCCCGGCAGCGACGCCGAGGAAACCAGCCTCGGCGCGTGACCGTCGCGGGATCAGGCCCTCAGCAGGGCCAACGCCTCCTCATAGACCTTGCGGCTGCCGGCCGCGATGATCTCGCCGCCCATCTCCGCCGGCCCGCCATCCCAATTGGTGATGATGCCGCCCGCCTGCTCGATGACCGGGATGAGGCCGCCGACGTCATAGGGCTTCAGCTCGCACTCGACGACGAGGTCCACATGGCCGGCCGCGAGCAGCGCATAGGCGTAGCAGTCGACGCCGTAGCGGAAGAGCCGCACCTTGTCCTGCACCGCCTCGAAGCGCGTCTTGCGGCTGTTGGTGAAGAGATGCGGCGACGTCGTGAACATGATCGCGTCCGACAGGCTGTTGCACGGCCGCGTCGAAAGCACCTTGCTGCCGTCCGGACCGGCATAGTGGGCCGCCTTTCCGTCCGCGAAATAGCGCTCGCCGGTAAACGGCTGGTCGACGAGCCCCATGACCGCCTCGCCGTTGCGGTAGAGCCCGATCAGCGTACCCCAGACGGGCACGCCGGAGATGAAGGCGCGCGTGCCGTCGATCGGATCGATGACCCAGACATATTCACGGTCGAGACCGACAGAACCGTGCTCTTCGCCGAGAATGCCGTGATCGGGAAAATGCTGCTCGATCAACGCGCGGATGGCGGCTTCCGCCGCGCGATCCCCCTCCGTCACGGGGTCGAAGCCGATGGCCTCCTTGTTGACGACGTCGGCGCCGACGCGAAAGCGCGGCAGGGTTTCCTTCCTCGCGGCGTCGGCAAGGAGGTCGAAGAAGGCGCGGTCGGGCTGCATGGGGATCTCTCGGAGGGGATTGCGGAACGCCCTCCATACTGCATCGGCCGCCAAAACGGAACCGGAGGGGCAGGAAAGTTGCCGCGCCGGGAGCGCGGGAGGACGTCTTGACGGACCGCAAATCGGCTTCGCATTTGCGCTTGACATTTGTGCAGCGCAACATTACCCTTTCCTTGCAGTCATTCGTGACTGTAATACCCTCCTTGGGTGTTTCCTCCCTAGACTTAACCGCGCCCCAAGCGCGGTTTTTTTTGACGGGGACCCGGGCCTATTCGGCGGCGAGCGCCCTATCCGCGGCATATTCCTCGACATGGTCGGAAAAGTCCTGCAGGAAAGCGGAGATCGCCGTCTGCAGCACCGCGAAATCCGGCTTCTTCGCCAGCGTCGCCTCGTCGACATAGAGGCCGCGGTTCACTTCGATCTGCAAGGCGTGCAGGCCCTTGGCCGGCCGGCCGTAATGTTCGGTGATGAAGCCGCCCGCATAAGGCTTGTTGCGCACGACGGAAAAGCCCATGTCCTCGAGCAGGCGCATCGCCACGCGCGACAGTTCGCCGGAGGCGCTGGTGCCGTAGCGGTCGCCGATGATGAAATCCGGCCGCACGGCCGTTCCGGACACCCGGATGTTGCCCGGCATGGAATGGCAGTCGATGAGCACGGCGAAGCCGAAGCTCACATGCGTGCGCACGACGAGGCGGCGCAGGCACGCATGATAGGGCTTGTAGACCGTCTCGACCCGTTCCAGCGCCTCTTCCACCGGAAAGCGGTGCTTGTAGATCTCCATGTTCTCCGCCACGACCCGCGGCACCGTGCCCAGCCCGCCGGCGACGCGGATGGAGCTGATATTGGCGTAGGGCGGCAGGATGCCCTCGAACATGCGCGGGTCGAGCTCGTAGGGCTCACGGTTGACGTCGAGCCAGGCGCGCGGGAAATGCGCGATCAGCATGGGTGCGCCGAGCGCCGGGGCGACGGAGAAGAGCTCGTCGACATAGTGGTCTTCCGAACGGCGGATGCCAAGCGCGTCGAGACGCGAGCGTTCGAGGAAGTCCTGTGGATAACGGCGCCCGCTATGCGGCGAATTGAAGACGAGGGGCACGCTCTGCGAAACCGGCTCAAGCACTTCGAAGTGGCTGTTTTCGCTCAAGGCCTCCGCCATTGCCGTCCTTTACCATGCCTGAAAGTCATTGCGCCGCTCATGTTGCCAGCGGCCTTACCCCGTGTCCATACTGAGAAACGAGGGATAAGGGCTTGTCCTGCCCCATTCACCGGATATTTACCGGAATGCGATTCCTTAACAGAACCGCCCGTCCGCGGGCAGACAACCTTTAGCAATGGTTCCCGAATTCCATGACACCCAAGATTCTCCTCGCCGAAGACGACAACGACATGCGCCGCTTTCTGGTAAAGGCGCTCGAAAAGGCGGGCTACCAGGTGCTTTCCTATGACAACGGCGCCAGCGCCTACGACCGGCTTCGCGAAGAACCCTTCTCGCTTCTCCTCACCGATATCGTGATGCCGGAGATGGACGGGATCGAGCTGGCGCGCCGCGCCACCGAACTCGACCCGGACCTGAAGGTCATGTTCATCACCGGTTTTGCCGCCGTGGCGCTGAACCCGGATTCCAAGGCGCCGAAGGACGCAAAGGTCCTTTCCAAGCCGTTCCACCTGCGCGATCTCGTCGAAGAGGTCAACAAGATGCTCGCCGCCTAAGACCCGGAAAAGACCGCAAAATCTGCGCACGAAAAAAGCTTCAAAAAGCCTATTGACGTCGCCGGAGGTTTTGTGGTCTATGCGCCGCATCGGATGGGCGTGTAGCTCAGCGGGAGAGCACTACGTTGACATCGTAGGGGTCACAAGTTCGATCCTTGTCACGCCCACCATTCGAATTCCAAGGCCTTCCGGTTCCCGGAGGGCCTTTTGCTTTTTCGGCTATGCTGCACCTTTTTTCACCTGCTCCGCCGTTTCAGGTGGATTTGCGGCAATACACATATGCCGCGCAGGAAACAGTTGACGGCATGGGGGTGTTGCGATCAAATGGCGGTCTGTTTCAGTCGCGCACCGGGTTGGAAATCGGCGCCAAGCGGGTGAAATACCAGCCAAATCCCGGCAACGGGCGATGCATGGCGCGCTTCCATCGCATGATTACCCCGGTAAACCGTAAAGTGTTTATTCCGGAGCTATACTTGCGACCTTCTGTCACCATACCAAAGATGGCGCACCCCGTTGGAGGACGGGCGTTTGGACGGTCGATGGGATGGGAGGAGTATCCATGAGCGACACATCCGGCATACACCCGGTGGACGAGAAGCTGCCGGCAGGCAGGCTTGCGACGCTGGGCATTCAACACGTACTCGTCATGTACGGCGGCGCCGTCGCGGTTCCGCTCATCGTCGGCCGGGCCCTGCAGCTCAGCCCTCAGGACGTCGCGTTCCTGATTTCCGCCGACCTCTTCGTCTGCGGCCTCGTCACCATCATCCAGTCGCTCGGCTTCGGCCGCCATGTCGGCATCCGCCTGCCCGTCATGATGGGCGTGACCTTCGCCTCGGTCGGCCCGATGGTGTCAATGGCGACCATGGTGCCCGGCACGGAGGGCGCGCGCATGATCTTCGGCGCCATCATAGGGGCCGGCTTCGTCGCCCTGCTGCTCGCCCCTCTCATGGGTCGGCTGCTGCGCTTCTTCCCGCCCGTGGTGACGGGCACCATCATCCTCGTCATCGGCGTGTCGCTGATGCGCGTGGGCATAAACTGGACCTTCGGCAATCCCTTCGGCCCCACCGCGCCCAAACTGGTCGACCCGGCCCATGCCGAATGGCTTGCCCGGATGAAGACGCTCGCCGAGACGGGCGGCCCGGCCGTCCCGGACGGCTTTGCGATCGCGCCGACCGTTTCCAATCCGGTCTATGCCGAGCCGAGCCACATCGCCCTTTCGGCCCTGGTGCTCGTGTCCATCCTTCTCATCGCCCGCTTCGGCCGCGGCCTGATCAGCAACATCGCGGTGCTGAGCGGTGTCGTCATCGGCTGCATCGCCGCGTCGGTCCTCGGCATGATGCATTTCGACCGCGTTGCCGACGCCGGCTGGTTCGCCGTCGTCACCCCGCTGCGCTTCGGCATGCCGATCTTCGACCCGGTCCTCATCGCCACCATGACGCTCGTGATGATCGTCGTCATGATCGAATCGACCGGCATGTTCCTCGCGCTCGGCGAGATCACCGGCAAGAACATCTCGCAGCAGCACCTGACGGCAGGCCTGCGCGTCGACGGCATCGGCACGATGATCGGCGGCCTCTTCAACACCTTCCCCTATACGAGCTTCTCGCAGAATGTCGGCCTCGTCGGCGTCACCGGCGTCAAGAGCCGCTATGTGTGCGTCGCCGGCGGCATCATCATGATCGTGCTCGGCCTCATCCCGAAGATGGGCGCGCTCGTGGAAGCCGTGCCGACCTTCGTCCTCGGCGGCGCGGGCATCGTCATGTTCGGCATGGTCGCGGCGACGGGCGTGCGCATCCTCTCGACGGTCGACTTCAAGTCCTCGCGCAACAATCTCTTCGTGGTTGCCGTGTCCGTCGGTTTCGGCCTCATCCCGCTGCTCGCGCCGAACTACCTGATGTGGATGCCGCATGCCATCCACCCGATCATCGAATCGGGCATCGTGCTCGCCTCGATCGTTGCCGTCGTCCTGAACGCCTTCTTCAACGGCGTCCGCTTCGAGCAGTCCGCCGCCATCGATGCCGCGCGCATGGCCGACAGCCACTGAGCCCTGTCCCTCGAATGCAGAAGGCCGGCCCGTTCGCCACGGGCCGGCCTTCTGCATTCCGCGATCGGATCGATCAGTTCAGCGGAATCCGGACCCCGCCTTCCGAGGCCGGCGGACGGGCATAGGTCGTGTTGTCCGCAGCCGTCGTGCTGCAGCCTGCGAGCGCCAGGACCGCAAGCGCGGCGACGATGAAACCGGAAATGGGACGCATGATCCTCTCCTTTGTGATGTGCCCGTATGACATAGGGGCTTGCGGCGGTTCCGTCTACAGAAGCCGAAAGGAAAAGTCGGCGGGTGCCAGGCTTAGCGAAAGAGCGGCCGGCTCACCACTCGGCGAAGCTGCCGTCCGCATGGCGCCAAACGGGGTTGCTCCACCTTGTCCCAGGTGTCGCCGGCCCCGCCCATCCGGCTGGAAAGGTCGCGTGCGGCAAGATCAAGATCGAAAATGTTGCGCGAACAGGCTTCCGCCCGCGCCCCGTCGCGCAGGCGCGGCGCATCGAGCAGTTCGCGATGCGCGTCCAGCGCTTCGTCATGCCTCGCCACGGCACGTTGATGGCAAAGACCAAGGGCCTTCGGTTCAAAGGCGCCCGCGATTCGTTATATTGACTTTTGCCGACAGAGTGCATAATGCGCCGTCCCAACCGCAGGAGCCGCCATGCTCGCCCATCCTCCCGTCGTGCTCGTCCTCAACCCGAAGGACAATGTCGGTGTCGTTCCCGCCAATGTCGATGCCGGCCGGACCCTCTTTGACGGCATTGCGGCGGTCGAGCGCATCCCGCGCGGGCACAAGGTGGCGATCGCACCGATCGCGGAGGGTGCGCCCGTGCTGAAATACGGCCAGGTCATCGGCCATGCGACGAAGGCGATCCGCCCGGGCGAGCACGTGCACCTGCAGAACCTCGCCATCCGCGACGTCGCGCTGGAACACGAATTCTGCGTCGACAACGCCCCGCCCGTCATGGTGCCGGCCGCCGAGCGGCGCACCTTCGAGGGCTACGACCGCGGCAACGGGCGCATCGGCACGCGCAACTATATCGGCATCCTCTCCACGGTGAACTGTTCCGCCACCGTCTCGCGCTACGTCGCCGAGCACTATGCCCGCAGGTTCCGCGAGGCCGGGCATGACAATATCGACGGCGTGGTGGCGCTCACCTACGGCGGCGGCTGCGCGCTGAACCTCAGGTCCGAGGGCGGGCGCATCCTCACCCGCACCTTCAAGGGCTATGCCCGCAATCCGAATTTCGGCGGCATCCTGATGATCGGTCTCGGCTGCGAGACCTTCCAGTACGGCCCACTCGTCGCGGAGGCCGGGCTGGAGGAAGGAAAGACCTTCCGCACGATGATGATCCAGAACCAGGGCGGGACGAGGAAGACGATCGAGGCGGCCTGCGAGATGATCGACGACATGCTGCCCGACGTCGGCCGCACCCGCCGCACCGTGCTGCCGCTCTCCGGCATCAAGCTCGCGCTCGAATGCGGCGGCTCGGACGGCTATTCCGGCATATCTGCCAACCCCGCCCTCGGCGTCGCCTCCGACCTCCTGGTGAAGGAGGGCGCGACGACCGTGCTGTCCGAAACGCCGGAGATCTACGGCGCCGAGCACCTGCTCACCCGCAGGGCCGCCCGGCCTGAGGTGGCGGAAAAGCTGCTCGCCCGCATCGACTGGTGGCGCGACTACACGGCAAGGAACGACGCCGAGCTCAACAACAACCCTTCGCACGGCAACAAGGCGGGCGGCCTCACGACCATCCTCGAAAAGTCGCTTGGCGCCGTTGCCAAGGGCGGCTCCATGCCGCTCAACGCCGTCTACGAATATGCCGAGGAGGTGACCGAATCCGGCTTCGTCTTCATGGATACGCCCGGCTATGACCCCGCCGCGGTGACCGGCCAGATCGCAGGCGGCTGCAACCTCGTCGCCTTCACCACGGGCCGCGGCTCGGTCTCGGGCTACAAGCCGGCGCCGTGCATCAAGATCGCCACCAACACGCCGATGTACGAGCATATCCGGGAGGACATGGACATCAATTGCGGCACGATCGTTGACGGTACCGAAACGATCGAGGAGGCCGGCCGCCGCATCTTCGAATTCGTCATCGAGACCGCCTCCGGCCGCAAGACCGCCAGCGAGTCCTTCGACTACGGCGACAACGAATTCGTGCCCTGGCAGGTCGGCGCGATCACCTGATCAGCGCGCGACGGGCGCCGCATAGGCCGGCATGTCTGGCCGGTGCGCCGCCCGCAGTTCTGCGACACGCCCGATGACCTTGGGCAGGGACACGGAGATGTGGTGGCGCAGTGTCTCGACGGCCCGTGAATTGTCCTCCACGTCCAGCGCCCGGAAAACGGCGAGATGCTCGGCGATGAAGGGCTCGTCGGCCGGCATGCGGTGCGAGACGCCGATGATGTGCTTGCTGACGTTCAGCATGAAGCGGGCGCGGCGCAGCGAGATCAGCAGTTCGCGGTTCGGGCAGTAGCCGAGGCAGGTTATGTGCAGGTCCGTTTCGAGATCGTCCATCGCCTCCACGGAAAGGTCCGGATAGGCCGCCAGCGCCTCTTCCAGCCGCTCCGTCATCGCCCGGCGTTCGGCAGGCGGGATGAAGGGGGCGGCCTGCGTCAGCGCCATGGGCTCCAGCGCGATGCGTATGTCGTGAAGGTCGCGCATGCGCTGCTCGTCGAGCGGCACGAGCGTCCAGCGCATCCGCTCGTCCTTCTCCAGGATGCCGAGCGCCTCCAGCCGGGTCAGCGCATCGCGCGCCACCTGCCGCCCGACGCCGCGGGCCCGCGCCAGTTCCACCTCGTTGATCCGGTGGCGGCCGAAGACGGAGAGGTGGACCATCTCCCGCTCCAGGCTCTCGTAGATCGCCTCCCAGGCCGGCGCCTTGCGCAGGACCGGCGCTTCCTCGTCGAGACCCAGCATCCCGGCCGTCAGCGTCACCCGCTTCGGTCCGCCCCGCCCCTGCCCCACCAAGAAGCCGCGGCCATCGAAGCGGCGGATCAGCCCCGCGGTCTCCAGAAGCGCAAAAGCCTGGCGGACGGGCGTGCGCGTGGAGGCGAAGACCGTCGCGACAGGTCCCTCGAGCAGCAGCGCCCCTTTCGGCAGGCGTCCGGCGGAAATCGCCTCGGCCAGCACGTCGCGGATGCGCAGATAGAGCGGGCTCTTGTCGAGCGCCGCCTCGGCGCCTTCCGCACCGGTTTCCGCAAGAACATGCCCTGTGCCGATCATGGCGCGGACCATCGCACGAATGCATTGTGCCGACAACGGTCATGTCTCGCCTGGACCAACGGCAACGAAATTGCGCCGCACCGTCAAAAAAACGTCATTCCTTTCGTGACGCGGGGGGCGTTTTGCGCTAGGGAACCCCGTGAGGCTCGCAATCCGGCCATTCAGGGGCCATATGCGGACCACGCCCGATCTCAAGGAATTCGACCATGCCCGCATATCGCTCCCGAACTACCACCCACGGCCGCAACATGGCCGGTGCCCGCGGCCTCTGGCGCGCGACCGGCATGAAGGATTCGGATTTCGGCAAGCCGATCATTGCGGTGGTGAACTCCTTCACCCAGTTCGTGCCCGGCCACGTGCATCTGAAGGACCTCGGCCAGCTCGTCGCGCGCGAGATCGAGGCGGCCGGCGGCGTCGCCAAGGAATTCAACACGATCGCCGTCGACGACGGCATCGCCATGGGCCATGACGGCATGCTCTATTCGCTGCCGAGCCGCGAGATCATCGCCGACTCGGTCGAATACATGGTCAACGCGCACTGCGCCGACGCCATGGTCTGCATCTCGAACTGCGACAAGATCACGCCCGGCATGCTGAATGCCGCCATGCGGCTCAACATCCCGGCCGTCTTCGTCTCCGGCGGCCCGATGGAGGCCGGCAAGGTCGTGCTGCACGGCAAGACCCATGCGCTCGACCTCGTCGACGCCATGGTCGCCGCCGCCGACGACAAGGTCTCCGACGAGGACGTCAAGGCCATCGAGCGCTCCGCCTGCCCGACCTGCGGCTCCTGCTCCGGCATGTTCACGGCCAACTCGATGAACTGTCTGACCGAAGCCCTCGGCCTGTCGCTGCCGGGCAACGGCTCGACGCTCGCCACGCATGCCGACCGCAAGCGCCTCTTCGTCGAGGCCGGCCACCTGATCGTCGACCTCGCCCGCCGCTATTACGAGCAGAACGACGAGAGCGTGCTGCCGCGCACCATCGCCAACAAGAAGGCCTTCGAGAACGCCATGTCGCTCGACATCGCCATGGGCGGCTCGACCAACACGGTCCTGCACATCCTGGCGGCCGCCTACGAGGGCGGCGTCGATTTCACCATGGAAGACATCGACCGCCTGTCGCGCAAGGTGCCGTGCCTTTCCAAGGTCGCGCCCGCCAAGCAGGACGTCCACATGGAGGACGTGCACCGCGCCGGCGGCATCATGCGCATCCTCGGCGAGCTCGACCGCGGCGGCCTCATCCACCGCGACACGCCGACCGTGCATGCCGAAACGCTCGGCGACGCCATCGACCGCTGGGACATCACCCGCACGAACTCGGAGACGGTGCGCACCTTCTTCCGCGCCGCGCCGGGCGGCATCCCCACCCAGGTCGCCTTCAGCCAGGCGTCCCGCTGGGACGATCTCGATACGGACGGCGAAAAGGGCGTCATCCGCTCCGTCGAACATCCGTTCTCCAAGGACGGCGGCCTTGCCGTCCTGTCCGGCAACATCGCGCTCGACGGCTGCATCGTGAAGACCGCCGGCGTCGATGAATCGATCCTGAAGTTCTCCGGACCGGCCGTCGTCTTCGAAAGCCAGGATGCGGCCGTGAAGGGCATCCTGAGCGGCGAGGTGAAGGCCGGCGACGTCGTCGTCATCCGCTATGAAGGCCCGAAGGGCGGCCCCGGCATGCAGGAAATGCTCTATCCGACGAGCTACCTGAAGTCGAAGGGTCTCGGAAAGGCCTGCGCGCTCATCACCGACGGCCGCTTCTCCGGCGGCACCTCGGGCCTCTCCATCGGCCATGCCTCGCCGGAAGCGGCGCAGGGCGGCGCCATCGGCCTCGTGCGCCAGGGCGACATCATCGAGATCGACATCCCGAACCGCACGATCAACCTTGCGGTTTCCGAGGACGAGCTTGCCGTCCGCCGCGCCGAGCAGGATAGGCTGGGCTGGAAGCCGGCCGCCCCGCGCAAGCGCAACGTCACCACGGCGCTGAAGGCCTATGCCGCCTTCGCCGCCAGTGCCGATAAGGGCGCCGTGCGCATCCTGCCGGAATAATCGCCGCTGGCGGGCGCGGCGGCTGGTCCGCGCCCTTTCCATCCGGCACATCTCCCCTATCTTCCTCTTCGGGCGACCGGGCCTGCTTTGACACGGGCGATAAATGTTGATACCAACTTATTTTCCCGAAAGCCCGTGAAGGAGGAGTTGCGAGCATGAGACCGAACCATGAGATCGTATCCCGGGAGGATTGGCTGGCCGCGCGCAAGGCGCTGCTCGCCCTGGAAAAGGAAGAGACGAAGCTGCGCGACAAGGTGCGTGCCGAACGCCTCGCCCTGCCCTGGGTCAAGGTCGACAAGGCCTATGCCTTCGACACGCCCGAAGGCCGCAAGACGCTGGCGGAGCTGTTCGACGGCCGCAGCCAGCTCATCGTCTATCACTTCATGTACGGTCCCGACTGGGAGGCCGGATGCCCCGGCTGCTCCTTCATGGCGGACCATATCGACGGCATGCTGCCGCATCTCAACAATCACGACGTGACGATGATCGCCGTCTCCCGCGCGCCGCTGGAAAAGCTTCTGGCCTACAAGAAGCGCATGAACTGGAAATTCCCCTGGTTCTCCTCCTACGGCAGCGACTTCAACTTCGACTACCATGTCTCCTTCACCAGGGAGGAACTGGCCAGCGGCAAGGTCATGTACAATTACCGCGAGACCGCCGCCGCCGATGCGCATGACGAGCTTCCCGGCCTCAGCGCCTTCTTCAAGGACGAGGACGGCACGGTCTACCATACCTATTCGGACTATGCCCGCGGCGGCGAGGAGATCCTGGGGACGCTGATGATCCTCGACCGCGCGCCGAAGGGCCGCAACGAGACCGGCACGCTCAGCTTCGTCAAGCGCAAGGACGAATATGCGGATGCGCAGAAGGCGCACGCCTGCTGCGACTGAATCATCCGTTGCAGCGCCAACGAGAAAACGAGGAGGAACCGATGCACAAGGACTACGGCAAGTTCTGCTGGTACGAACTGATGACGACGGACCTGCCCGCCGCCGAGCGCTTCTACGGCTCGGTCGTCGGCTGGTCGACGCGTGATTCCGGCATGCCGGGCATGGACTATACCCTCGCCTATGCCGGCGAGAACCAGGTCGCGGGCATGATGACGCTTCCCGCCGAGGCGCAAGGCATGCCGCCGTCCTGGATCGGCTACATCTTCACGGACGACATCGAGGCGACGGCGCGGGACATCGCCGCCAATGGCGGCCTGATCCATCGGCAGCCGGAGGATATTCCCGGCATCGGCCGCTTCGCCGTCGCCGCCGATCCGCACGGCGCCGTCTTCTCGCTCTTCTTCACCGAGGACCAGGGTCCGCAGCAGCCCGCCATGATGACGCCCGGCCATGTCGGCTGGAACGAGCTGATGGCCGGCGACCTCGACACCGCCTGGGACTTCTATTCCAGGACCTTCGGCTGGACGAAGGACCAGGCCATCGACATGTCGGAAGGCGGCATGGGGACCTACCAGACCTTTGCCGTGCGGGGAGGCGAGGCCATCGGCGGCATGATGACGAACCCGCCCGGCTCGCCCGCTCCGCCCAATTGGGGCTATTACTTCGTGGTCGAAGGCCTCGATGCGGCCGGAAAGCGGGTCACGGATGGCGGCGGCAGCATCGTGATGGGGCCGATGGAGGTGCCCGGCGGCGCCTGGATCCTCAATTGCCTCGACCCGCAGGGCGCCTATTTCTCGCTGGTTTCCACGACGCGCTGATCGCCGCGACGGCGGGGCGCGGGAGGCTGCCGGCACCCCGCGCCATTCCCGCTTGCAATCTCTCTTCGCATTGCACAAACTCCCCGCGATGGCGGCACGAGACCGTCACCGAGGGGAACAAGAGAGCGTATGTCGATCAAGGCCGGTATCTACCACCTCACCCATTACAGGTACGACAACCCGGTCCGTCTCGGACCCCAGATCATCCGGCTGAAGCCGGCAGCGCATTCCAAGACCAAGGTCATCAGCCATTCGCTGAAGATCTCGCCCGGAAACCATTTCGTGAACCTCCAGCAGGACCCCTACGGCAACTATCTCGCCCGCTACGTCTTTCCCGATCCGGTGACCGAGCTGAAGATCGAGGTCGACCTCGTCGCGGACATGACGGTCTACAATCCGTTCGACTTCTTCGTGGAGGAAGAGGCCGAGCACTGGCCCTTCGACTATCCCGAGGACCTGCGCGAAGACCTCAAGATCTACCGCGCGCCCGAGCCGCTGACGCCCGCCCTCGAAGCCTTCCTGAAGACCGTCGACCGGTCGCGCCAGCGCACGGTCGACATGGTGGTCGGCCTCAACGCGCGGCTCCAGCAGGAGATCGGCTACGTCATCCGCATGGAGCCCGGCGTACAGGCGCCGGAAGAGACGCTGACGATCGCCAGGGGCTCCTGCCGCGATTCGAGCTGGCTGCTCGTGCAGATCCTGCGCAATCTCGGTTTCGCCGCCCGCTTCGTCTCCGGCTACCTCATCCAGCTCGCCCCGGACCTCAAGGCGCTCGACGGTCCATCCGGAACCGATGTCGATTTCACGGACCTCCATGCCTGGTGCGAGGTCTATATTCCCGGCGCCGGCTGGATCGGCCTCGACCCGACCTCCGGCCTGCTCACGGGTGAAAGCCACATCCCGCTCGCCGCCACCCCGCACTACCGCAACGCCGCGCCGATCACCGGCGGCTATTACGGCACGGCGAACACCGGATTCGACTTCGTGATGCGGGTGATGCGCGTCGCCGAGCATCCGCGCATCACCAAGCCCTTCTCCGACGAGAGCTGGGAGGCTCTGAACGCGCTCGGCCGCAAGGTCGATGGCGTGCTCGCGGAGAACGACGTCCGCCTCACCATGGGGGGCGAACCGACCTTCGTTTCCATCGACGACTTCGAATCGGAGGAATGGAACACCGAAGCCGTCGGCCCGACCAAGCGCGAGAAGGCCGACCGGCTCATCCGCCGGCTTCGCGAGCGTTTCGCACCCGGCGGCTTCCTGCATTACGGCCAGGGCAAGTGGTATCCGGGCGAAAGTCTGCCGCGCTGGACCTTCTCGCTCTACTGGCGGCGCGACGGCAAGCCGATCTGGCACGACCCGGACCTCATCGCCGAGGAAGGCGGCGAGGCGGATGTCGGGCAAACCGACGCCCGGGCGGTCCTGGCGGGCATCGCCGGGGAACTCGGCATCGACGCGGACATGGTGCAGCCGGCCTACGAGGATCCCGCCGAGTGGATCGTCAAGGAAGGCAACCTGCCGGAGAATGTCGATCCGTCGAACTCGAAGCTGGAGGATCCGGAAGAGCGCAACCGCATCGCCCGCGTCTTCGAGCGCGGCCTGACCGCGCCGACCGGCTATATCCTGCCGGTGCAGGCCTGGAATGCGCGCGCAGGCGACCGGCGCTGGATCAGCGAGAGATGGAGCACGCGCCGCGGCAGGATTTTCCTCGTCCCCGGCGACAGTCCGGTCGGCTATCGGCTGCCGCTCGGCTCGCTGCCCCATCTTCCGCCCTCCAGCTATCCTTACATCAATCCGTCCGACCCGTCCGAGGACAAAGACCCTCTGCCGGATTTCGCGAAAGCCGGCCGCGCGCTTGCCGAGGCATCGTTCCAGCCGAGCGAAGCGGGCCAGGCCCGTGTCGAGCAGGTCCGCAGCGACATCGTCGGCGCGGTGCGGACGGCCATGAGCGTGGAGGCGCGCGACGGCCGGCTCTGCATCTTCATGCCCCCCGTCGAGCGGGTCGAGGACTACCTGGAACTGGTGAGCGCCGCCGAGCGCGCGGCCGCGGCCCTAGGGCTGCCCGTCCATATCGAGGGCTATGCTCCGCCGCATGACGAGCGCATCAACGTCATCCGTGTCGCGCCCGATCCGGGCGTCATCGAGGTCAACATCCATCCGGCCTCCACCTGGGACGAATGCGTCGACATCACCAGCGCGGTCTACGAGGAGGCGCACCAGTCGCGTCTCGGCGCCGACAAGTTCATGATCGACGGCCGTCACACCGGCACCGGCGGCGGCAACCACGTGGTCGTCGGCGGCAGGAGCCCGAACGACAGCCCTTTCCTGCGACGCCCGGACCTCCTGAAGAGCCTCGTGCTGCACTGGCAGCGCCATCCCTCGCTCTCCTATCTCTTCTCCGGCCTCTTCATCGGCCCGACCAGCCAGGCGCCGCGCATCGACGAGGCCCGGCACGATTCGCTCTACGAGCTGGAGATCGCGCTCGCGCAGGTGCCCGCTCCCGGCCAGGGCGCGCCGCCCCTGCCCTGGCTCGTCGACCGCCTCTTCCGCAACCTGCTCGTCGACGTCACCGGCAACACGCACCGCTCGGAAATCTGCATCGACAAGCTCTTCTCGCCGGACGGCCCCACCGGCCGGCTCGGCCTTGTCGAGTTCCGCGGCTTCGAGATGCCGCCGAATGCCCGCATGAGCCTTGCCCAGCAACTCCTCATCCGTGCGCTCATCGCCCGCTTCTGGCTGAACCCGGCGGCGGGAGGCTTCGTGCGCTGGGGCACCACGCTGCACGACCGCTTCATGCTGCCGCACTATGTCTGGCAGGACTTCCTCGACGTGCTCGCGGACCTCAAGGCGAACGGCTTCGACCTCCGCCCGGAATGGTTCGCCGCCCAGCTCGAATTCCGCTTCCCCTTCTGCGGCGAGGTCGAGTATGAGGGCGCCGGTCTGGAGCTCCGGCAGGCGCTGGAGCCCTGGCATGTCATGGGCGAACAGGGCGCGATCGGCGGCACAGTGCGCTACGTCGATTCGTCCGTCGAGCGGCTCCAGGTGAGGCTGGAGACCACCAATCCGGAACGCTACGCCGTCGCCTGCAACGGCAGGCCCGTGCCGCTCAAGCAGACGGGCACGAAGGGCGTGTCGGTCGCCGGCGTGCGCTACAAGGCCTGGCAGCCGGCCTCCGGCCTCCATCCGGTGCTGCCCGTCAACACGCCGCTTACATTTGATATTTATGATACATGGTCGCGAAGAGCGGTCGGAGGCTGCATTTATCACGTTGCCCATCCGGGCGGACGCAACTATGAAACCTTTCCGGTAAACGGCAACGAGGCCGAAGCACGCCGGCTGGCGCGGTTCGAGCCATGGGGGCACAGGGCGGGCGGCTATACGCTTTGGCCGGAGACACCGCCGGCGGATTTTCCGCTGACGCTGGATCTGCGCCGGCCGCCCGGAATCTAGCCTCCGGCAGGAGTATGCGGATTGAAGACCACCAGCGTGGAGGCAGGGCGTATCGGGGCGGACGCGGCGCGAACGCCGTCGCGCGCCTATGCGCCGCTTTCCGGCGTTGCCGACGAGATGGTCGACACGCACGGCGAGGTGCGCCCCGTCTGGCGGCATTTCCTGGCGGCGCTCGGGCGCATGGACGAGGCCGAGCTTGCCGGCCGCTTCGCCCGCGCCGACCGGTACCTGCGCGACGCCGGCGTCTTCTACCGCGCCTACGGCAAGGAGGCGAGCACCGAGCGCCCCTGGCCGCTCTCCCACATTCCGGTGCTCATCGATGAGGACGAGTGGGAAAGCCTGTCGCGCGGCCTGATCCAGCGCGCCGAGCTCCTGGAGGCGGTCGTCGCCGACATCTACGGCAGGAACGAGCTCGTCGCCAACGGCCTGCTGCCGCCGGCCCTCATCGCCTCCAACGGCGAATTCCTGCGCCCGCTCGTCGGCGTGCAGCCTGCCGGCGGCCGCTTCCTGCACTTCGTCTCCTTCGAGATCGGCCGCGGCCCGGACGGCAACTGGTGGGTGCTCTCGGATCGCACGCAGGCGCCCTCCGGCGCCGGCTTCGCGCTGGAGAACCGCGTGGCGACGACGCGCGCCTTCTCCGACGTCTATGCGGAAACCCACGCCCACCGCCTTGCGGGCTTCTTCGGAGCCTTCCGCAACACGCTCCAGGCCAACAAGTCGCCCGAGGACCGTATCGCCGTCCTCACCCCCGGCCTTGCCAACGAGACCTATTTCGAGCACGCCTACATCGCCCGCTACCTCGGCTTCATGCTGCTCGAAGGCGAGGACCTGACGGTCGTCGGCGGCAAGGTGATGGTGCGCACGGTGGCGGGGCTCAAGCCCGTCGGCGTGCTCTGGCGCCGCCTCGACGCCGCCTTCGCCGATCCGCTGGAACTCAACCAGAACTCCCATATCGGCACGCCGGGCATCGTCGAGGCCTTGCGCTCCGGCTCGGTCAGCATCGTCAACGCCCTCGGCGCCGGCGTCGTCGAGACGCGCGCCATGCTCGCCTTCCTGCCGAACATCTGTCGGCAGCTTCTCGGCCAGGAGCAGATCCTGCCGTCGGTCGCCACCTGGTGGTGCGGCCAGAAGGGCGAGCGGGAGCATGTCGCTGCCAACATCGAGCGCATGGTCATCGGCCCCGCCTATTCCACCCGTCCCTTCTTCGACGACAACGGACAGTCCGTGCTCGGCGCGACGCTGCGCGACACGGCAAGGCAGTCGATCGCCGAGTGGCTGGCGACCGACGGCACCAAGCTGGTCGGCCAGGAGGCGGTGACGCTCTCCACCACGCCCGCCTGGGTGGACGGCAAGCTCGTGCCGCGGCCGATGTCGCTGCGCGTCTTCGCCGCGCGCACGCGCGACGGCTGGCAGATCATGCCCGGCGGCTTCGCCCGCATCGGCGCGGGCGACAACGTCGCGGCCATCGCCATGCAGGAAGGCGGCTCGGCCGCCGACGTGTGGATCGTCAGCCGTAAGCCCGTCGAGCGCACGACGCTGCTGCCGGCCGAGGAGGTCTTCACCCGCAACATGCCCGGCAGCCTGCCGAGCCGCGCGGCCGACAACCTCTTCTGGCTCGGCCGCTATATCGAGCGGGCGGAGGGCGCGCTGCGCATCCTGCGCGCCTGGCACGGCCGCTATGCCGAATATGCCGATCCCGAACAGCCGCTCCTGAAGGACGTCAGCGACTATCTCGACGCGCTCGACATCGACACGTCGGAAGCCGTGCCGACCAGCCTCATCCGCAATATCGACAGCGCCGTCTTCTCCGCCAGCAACATCCGCGACCGCTTCTCGCCGGACGGCTGGCTGGCGCTCACCGACCTGTCCAAGACCGCCCGCCGCTTCCACGTCTCCGTCCAGCCGGGCGACGACGCGACGCGCGCCATGACCGTGCTTTTGCGCAAGCTCGCGGGCTTCGCCGGCCTCGTGCACGAGAACATGTACCGCTTCACCGGCTGGCGCTTCCTGTCGATCGGCCGCTATCTGGAGCGCGGCCTGCACATGACCCGCCTGCTCGGCCACATGTCCGGCGAGGACGCGCCGGACGGCGCGCTCGACATGCTGCTGGAGATCGGCGACAGCGTGATGACCCACCGCCGCCGCTACAACGTGGCGACGGCACGCCTCACGGTCACCGACCTCCTGGCGCTCGATCCGCTCAACCCGCGCTCGATCCTCTACCAGCTGAACGAGATCAAGAACGAGGTCGAGCAACTGCCGAACGCCTATGCCAACGGCCAGATGTCGCCCTTCTACCGCGAGGCCATGCGGCTTCATGCGGGGCTGGCGGTGTTGACGCCGGAAACGATGACGGATGGGGTCTACAAGCGCTTCGAGACGGAGCTCGAACGGCTTTCCGACATTCTCGCGCAGACCTATCTGAGCTGAGCGGGAGGCAGGCGCCGGAACATGCTCTACGATGTCAACCTCCATATCGGCTACCTCTACGACACGCCGGTTTCGGGCGGCCGGCATATCGTGCGCGTGCTGCCGCTCTCCATCGGCGGGCGCCAGCGGCTCGTCGCCGGCACGGTGAGCGTCTCGCCCAGCCCAGGCGAACGGGTCGACCATCACGACTTCTTCGAAAACCCGATGAGTTCCATCCTTTTCCGCAGTCCGCACGACCGGCTGGACATCCGCATGCAGGCGCGCGTTCATGTCGACATGCCGGAACCTGCGGCCGACTTCTCGCCGCGTGTCGCCGACCTGCCGGAAGACATCGCCGGCTACTGGTCGCTCGACGCCGGCTCTCCGCACCACTTCACCGGCCCGAGCCCGCGCCTGAAGGATTGCCCAGAGATCGCCGAATACGCCCGCGAGACCGCAAAGCCCGACATGACGATCCGCGCGATCGCGACGGCCATCTGCGCGCGCATCCACAAGGATTTCACCTATGATCCGAAGGCGACCAGCGTCGACACGACACCGCGCGAGGCTTTCAGGCTGAAGCGCGGCGTCTGCCAGGACTTCGCCCATGTGATGATCGTGGCGCTGAGAAGCCTCGGCATTCCGGCCGGCTACGTCAGCGGCTTCCTGCGCACCATCCCGCCGCCGGGCAAGGAGCGGCTGGAGGGAGCCGACGCCATGCATGCCTGGGTGCGCTACTGGTGCGGCCGGGTGAACGGCTGGATGGAGCTCGACCCGACCAACGACATTCCCGCCGGCACCGACCACATCGTCGTCGCCTACGGCCGCGACTATGCCGACGTGGCGCCGGTCATCGGCGTTCTCAAGGGCTACGGCCAGCACAAGACGACCCAGGCCGTCGACGTCGTTCCGGTCCGCCAGACGGCGTGAAATCCCGTTTGGGAACAACCGCACAAGCCGGAATTTCGGGACCGGCGCAATTTTACGAAAACTATACTACGCATCCGAACCGTTGAATAAGACTTCGCTGGTAGCTTCAGCCCAACAGTACGACGACGGTGGGTGAAGTCTCATGACGACGAAGACGGAAAAACGGTCACTGGTTACCCGCTTCCTGGGGGACCGCAGCGGCAATTTCGCGATGATGACGGCCTTTGCGTTTCCGGTCATGCTGGCGGCAGGCGGCGTAGCCATGGACCTCACCAACATGGTCCTGGCCAAGGCCGAGCTTCAGGATGCGGTCGACTCGGCCGCCCTTGCCGCCGCCTCCGCCCTGTCAAACGACAAGAAGAGCGTCAACGATGCGAAGGCCATCGCCCTGTCCTTCTTCAAGACGCAGATGAGCGGCCCTCAGGCCGACGGCGCGCAACCCGGCGGCGCAGCCGCTACTGTCAACGTCGAGGAGACGGCCAAGGCAGGCGAGGGCAAGTCCTTCAAGGTCACCATCACCAGCAGCTACACCGTCCAGTTCAACGCCCTGACGCGGCTGCTCGGACAGACCTCGGCGACGGTCTCGGCGAAGGGAACGGCCGAAAGCGCGACGGGATCGAAGAACGCGATCTCGATGTTCCTCGTGCTGGACAGGTCCGGCTCCATGTCCTTCAAGACCGATGAGATCGCCAGCAGGACCGTTCCTTGCCAGAATTGGACATCAAGCAACTGGGGTCAGTCGATCAGGGCGACGACCCCTTGCTACGTGCGAAAGATCGCCGCCTTGAAGATGGCCGTCACGAGCCTCGTCGGCGTGCTGAATACGATCGACCCCAGGCAGCAGTACGTGCGCACCGGCGCAGTCTCCTACAACGACGTGATGCAGAAGGAAACGGAATTGAACTGGGGAACGGGCGGCGCGATCACCTACGTCAACGCCTTGCCCGAGCAGCCGACCGGCGGAACGGATTCGCACCGGGCCTTCGCCAAGGCTGTCGAGAAGCTGGCTCCCGAGGATGCGTCCAAGGAAACCGAAATCGGCGCACATAACAGGAAGAGTGGCCTGGCGCCGCTCAAGTTCATCGTCTTCATGACGGACGGTGAAAACACCCACTATGACGGTAAGTCGAGCGACGCCTACGCCAAGAAGTCCGATAACGATACCCTGGCTTCCTGCAAGGAGGCCAAGGACGCCGGCGTCCGGGTCTATACGGTCGCCTTCATGGCCCCGGAGCGCGGCCAGACGCTCCTGAAGAGCTGCGCCACCTCCACCTCGGACTACTACGAGGCCGACGACATGGCAGCCCTCGTCTCCGCCTTCGAGGCGATCGGCAAAAGCGCTGCCGACGTGGCGTCCCGTCTGACCCATTAAGCGCGCGCAACGCACCCGTCGCCATCCGCCCGCTGCACCCTGGTGCAGCGGGTTTTTCTGTATTGTTCCGGTTTATCAGCCATGCCGAAAATGCACGCTTCCTTTCTCGAAAAGGCATATTGCAAGCGCTTCGGATAGATGCATAAATTGATTTAAACGCGATTTTCGCCAGAACGAACGCAGGCAAATGCGAGGGGGCAAGGCTCACCGATGATGAACCGGGTAACCAACAACGACCTCGCGCCCGCCCCCCGGTCATCGGACCGCGAACAGCTTGCAACCGAACTCCTCGAACGCCTCAAATACCGCATCGGCAAGGACCCGAAGGTCGCCAAGCCGCATGACTGGCTGACGGCGGCGATCCTCGTTGCCCGCGACCGCATCACCGACAAGTGGATGGACTCCACCCGCCGCACCTATTCCACGGGATCGAAGCGGGTCTACTATCTCTCGCTCGAATTCCTCATCGGCCGCCTGATGCGCGACGCCATGACGAATATCGGCATCCTCGACGAGATGCGCCATGCGCTGGCCTCTCTCGGCGTCGACCTCGACATCATCGCCGAGCTGGAGCCGGATGCCGCGCTCGGCAACGGCGGCCTCGGCAGGCTTGCCGCCTGTTTCATCGAAAGCATGGCGACGGTGGACGTGCCGGCCTACGGCTACGGCATCCGCTACGTGCACGGCCTCTTCCGCCAGCAGATGGCGGACGGCTGGCAGGTGGAGCTGCCGGAAACCTGGCTCGCCCACGGCAACCCGTGGGAGTTCGAGCGCCGCGAAAGCTCCTACGAGATCGGCTTCGGCGGTTCCGTCGAGACGATCAGCATCGGCGAGGACAAGCAGCGCTTCGTCTGGAAGCCGGCCGAACGCGTCATCGCCACCGCCTACGACACGCCGGCCGTCGGCTGGCGGGCCAAACGCGTCAACACGCTGCGCCTGTGGGCCGCGAATCCGATCGATCCCATCCTGCTCGACGCCTTCAACGCCGGCGATCACATCGGCGCGCTGCGCGAGAGCAACAAGGCCGAAAGCCTGACGCGCGTGCTCTATCCGGCCGACGCCACGCCCGCCGGCCAGGAGCTGCGCCTGCGCCAGGAGTTCTTCTTCTCCTCCGCCTCGCTGCAGGACATCCTGCGCCGCCATCTCCAGCAGTATCCGGACTTCACGTCCCTGCCCGATGCGGTCGCCATCCAGCTCAACGACACGCACCCGGCCGTCTCGGTCGCCGAGCTCGTGCGGCTCCTCACCGACGTGCACGGCCTCGAATTCGACACGGCCTGGGACATCGCGCGCCGCACGTTCTCCTATACCAACCACACGCTTCTGCCCGAAGCGCTGGAAAGCTGGCCGGTGCCGCTGTTCGAGCGGCTGCTGCCGCGCCATATGCAGATCGTCTACGCGATCAACGCGAAGATCCTCGTCGAGGCCCGCAGGGAGAAGGGTTTCGAGGACCAGCGCATCCGCAACATCTCGCTGATCGAGGAGTCGGGCGAACGGCGCGTGCGCATGGGCAACCTCGCCTTCGTCGGCTCCCATTCGATCAACGGCGTGTCGGCGCTGCACACCGAGCTGATGAAGGAAACGGTCTTCGCCGACCTGCACAAGCTCTATCCGGACCGCATCAACAACAAGACCAACGGCATCACGCCCCGCCGCTGGCTGATGCAATGCAATCCGGGCCTGTTCGAGCTGATCCGCGAAGCGATCGGCGATGCCTTCATGGACGATGCCGAGGCGCTGAAGGCGCTCGACGCCTTCGCCGACGACAGGGATTTCCAGGAACGTTTCGCGGCGATCAAGCGCGAGAACAAGAACCGCCTCGCCAATCTCGTCGGAAGCCGCATGGGCGTGCGCATCGATCCGGCCGCCATGTTCGACATCCAGATCAAGCGCATCCACGAATACAAGCGCCAGCTCCTCAACATCATCGAGGCGGTCGCGCTCTACGACCAGATCCGCTCGCATCCCGAGCTCGACTGGGTCCCGCGCGTCAAGCTCTTCGCGGGCAAGGCGGCGCCGAGCTATCACAACGCCAAGCTGATCATCAAGCTCGCCAACGACGTGGCGCGGGTGATCAACAACGACCCGGCCGTGCGCGGCCTGCTGAAGGTCGTCTTCGTGCCGAACTACAACGTCTCGCTCGCCGAGATCATGGTGCCCGCCGCGGACCTCTCCGAGCAGATTTCCACCGCCGGCATGGAGGCGTCGGGAACCGGCAACATGAAGTTCGCGTTGAACGGTGCGCTCACCATCGGCACGCTCGACGGGGCCAATGTCGAAATGCGCGACTGGGTCGGCGAGGAGAACATCATGATTTTCGGCATGACCGCCGAAGAAGTCGCAAAGGTCCGCGCCGAGGGGCACAATCCCCGCGCCATCATCGAGCAATCGAGGGAACTGTCCCAGGCGCTCGCCGCCATTTCCTCCGGCGTCTTCTCGCCCGATGATCGCGGCCGCTTCGCCGGCCTCGTCGACGGCATCTACAATCACGACTGGTTCATGGTGGCGGCCGATTTCGACGCCTATTCCAAGGCCCAGCGCGATGTCGACGCCATCTGGAACGACAAGGCGTCCTGGTACTCCAAGACCATACGCAACACCGCCCGCATGGGCTGGTTCTCGTCGGATCGGACCATCCGGCAATATGCCAAGGAAATCTGGAGAGCCTGATGACCGCACCGCCAAAAAAAGGCACGACGGAGCAACCGTTAGAACTTCTGGCGAAGGCGGACATCGACGCGATCTTGGAAAGCCGGCACCCCGATCCCTTCTCGGTGCTCGGCCTGCATGCGGCCGGCGATAGCTATGTCGCCCGCTGCTTCCTGCCCGGCGCGAAGGAGGTGGTCGCCGAAACCCTGGCGGGCAAGGAAATCGGCGTGCTCGGACAGCTCGATCCCGCCGGCGTCTTCGCCGGGGAGGTGTCCGTCAGGAAGTTCCAGCCAATCCGCTACCGCGCCCGCAACGAAGGCGGCGAATGGGTGGTCGTCGACCCCTACAGCTTCGGCCCCGTGCTCGGCCCCATGGACGACTATTACATCCGCGAGGGCTCGCACCTGCGCCTCTTCGACAAGATGGGCGCCCATCCCATGACGCTCGACGGCATCGACGGCTTCCACTTCGCCGTCTGGGCCCCGAATGCGAGGCGAGTCTCCATCGTCGGCAATTTCAACGATTGGGACGGCCGGCGCAACCCGATGCGGCTGCGCCGTGACACCGGCATCTGGGAAATCTTCCTGCCAGGCATCACCGAGGGCCACGCCTACAAATACGAGATCGTCGGCATCAACGGGGAACTGCTGCCGCTGAAGGCCGACCCCTTCGCCCGCCGCTCGGAGCTGCGCCCCAACACGGCGTCGATGACGACCGGGCCGATCGAGCAGGTGTGGGAGGACGAGGCGCACCTTGCCCATTGGGCCTCCGTCGACGCCCGCCGCCAGCCGATCTCGATCTACGAGGTGCATGCCGGCTCCTGGCAACGGCATGAGGACGGAGCGTTTCTCACCTGGGACGAGCTTGCCGACCGGCTGATCCCCTATTGCGTCGACATGGGCTTCACCCATATCGAGTTCCTGCCGATCTCCGAATATCCTTTCGATCCCTCCTGGGGCTACCAGACGACCGGCCTTTATTCGCCGACCGCCCGCTTCGGCGAACCGGAGGGCTTCGCCCGCTTCGTCAACGGCTGCCACAAGGTCGGCATCGGCGTCATCCTCGACTGGGTGCCGGCGCATTTTCCGACGGACGAGCATGGATTGCGCTGGTTCGACGGCACGGCCCTTTACGAGCACGAGGACCCGCGCAAGGGCTACCATCCCGACTGGAACACGGCGATCTACAATTTCGGCCGCGCCGAGGTCCTCGCCTACCTCATCAACAACGCGCTCTACTGGGCGGAGAAGTTCCACCTCGACGGCCTTCGCGTCGATGCGGTCGCCTCGATGCTCTATCTCGACTATTCGCGCAAGCACGGCGAGTGGATCCCGAACGAATACGGCGGCAACGAGAACCTGGAGGCGGTCCGCTTCCTCCAGTCCATGAACCGCCATGTCTATGGCGCCCATCCCGGCATCCTGACGATCGCCGAGGAATCCACCTCCTGGCCGAAGGTTTCCCATCCCGTCCATGAGGGCGGCCTCGGCTTCGGCTTCAAGTGGAACATGGGCTTCATGCACGACACGCTGCAATATCTTTCGCGCGAGCCGGTGCACCGCAAGTTCCACCACAACGACATGACCTTCGGCCTCATCTACGCCTTCACGGAGAACTTCGTCCTGCCGCTCAGCCACGACGAGGTGGTGCACGGAAAGGGCTCGCTGATCGCCAAGATGACGGGCGACGACTGGCAGAAGTTCGCGAACCTCAGGGCCTATTACGGCTTCATGTGGGGCTATCCCGGCAAGAAGCTCCTGTTCATGGGCCAGGAATTCGCGCAATGGCAGGAGTGGAGCGAGGCCCGCTCGCTCGACTGGAACCTGCTCGAATATCCGCTGCACGAGGGCATGCGCCGCCTCGTGCGCGACCTCAACGGCACCTATCGGCGCAAGGCCGCGCTGCATGGCCGCGATTGCGAGGGCGACGGCTTCGAGTGGCTGATCGCCGACGACCGCGACAACTCTGTCTTCGCCTGGCTGCGCAAGGCGCCGGGCGAAAAGCCGATCGCCGTCGTCACCAATTTCACCCCCGTCTACCGCGAGAACTACGGGGTGCCGCTGCCGGTGGAGGGGCGGTGGCGGGAAATCCTCAACACCGACGCCGAGATCTACGGCGGCAGCGGCAAGGGGAACGGCGGCGCGGTCCAGGCCACGAAACACGCAAACGGAAGAATCGCAGCCATGATCACGCTGCCGCCGCTGGCGACGCTGATGCTCGAGCTGGACGCATAATCGGAAAGTCGGGAGGAGACACCAATGGAGCAGAAGCGCAATCAACCCCTTGCCCGTGACGCGATGGCCTACGTTCTGGCCGGCGGCCGCGGCAGCCGCCTCAAGGAACTGACCGACCGGCGCGCCAAGCCGGCCGTCTATTTCGGCGGCAAGGCGCGCATCATCGATTTCGCCCTCTCCAACGCGCTGAATTCCGGCATCCGCCGCATCGGCGTCGCCACCCAGTACAAGGCGCATTCCCTGATCCGGCACCTGCAGCGCGGCTGGAACTTCTTCCGCCCGGAACGCAACGAGAGCTTCGACATCCTGCCGGCAAGCCAGCGCGTCTCCGAAACGCAGTGGTACGAGGGCACCGCCGACGCCGTCTACCAGAACATCGACATCATCGAGGACTACGGCGTCGAATACATGGTCATCCTCGCCGGCGACCATATCTACAAGATGGACTACGAGCTGATGCTCCAGCAGCACGTGGATTCCGGCGCCCAGGTGACGATCGGCTGCCTGGAGGTCCCGCGCATGGAGGCGACCGGCTTCGGCGTCATGCATGTGGACGAGAAGGATGAGATCATCGCCTTCGTGGAAAAGCCGGCCGATCCGCCGGGCATTCCGGGCAATCCCGAGATGGCGCTCGCGTCCATGGGCATCTACGTCTTCCACACGAAGTTCCTGATGGACCTCCTGCGCCGCGACGCGGCCGACCCGACGTCCAGCCGCGACTTCGGCAAGGACATCATCCCCTATATCGTCCAGCACGGCAAAGCCGTCGCCCACCGCTTCACCGCCTCCTGCGTGCGCTCCGACTTCGAGCGCGAGGCCTACTGGCGCGACGTCGGGACGGTGGACGCCTACTGGCAGGCCAATATCGACCTGACGGACATCACCCCCGAGCTCGACATCTACGACGGCTCCTGGCCGATCTGGACCTTCGCCGAGATCAAGCCGCCGGCCAAGTTCGTGCACGACGACGAGAACCGCCGCGGCTCGGCGATCTCCTCGCTCGTCTCCGGCGACTGCATCATCTCCGGCTCGACGCTGTACCGCAGCCTGCTGTTCACCGGCGTGCGCGCCAATTCATATGCACGTCTTGAAGGTGCCGTAGTCCTTCCGGACGTCAAGGTCGGCCGGCGCGCCCAGCTGAGGAACGTCGTCATCGACCGCGGCGTCATCATTCCGGAAGGCCTTGTCGTCGGGGAGGATCCGGAACTCGACGCCCGGCGCTTCCGCCGGTCCGAGAACGGAATCTGCCTCATCACCCAGTCCATGATCGACAAGCTGGAGCTCTAGCCAGGAAATGAAGATCCTTTCGGTGGCATCCGAAGTATTCCCGCTCATCAAGACGGGAGGCCTCGCCGACGTCGCCGGCGCATTGCCGACCGCGCTCGCCGGGCATGGCGTGCACATGCGCACGCTCATGCCCGGCTATCCCGCGGTCATGCAGCGTCTGGCGCAGGTCGAGCCGGTCGCCACCTTCGACGACCTGCTCGGGGAGCCGGCCCGCATCCTCGCCGCCGCGCAGGGCCTCGATATCCTCGTCCTGGATGCGCCGGGCTTCTTCGACCGTTCGGGCGGACCGTATACCGATGCCACCGGCAAGGACTTCCCTGACAACTGGCAGCGCTTCGCCGCTCTTTCCTTCGCGGGCGCCGAAATCGCCCGCGGCCTCCTGCCGGACTGGCGGCCGGACATCGTGCATGCCCATGACTGGCAGGCGGCGATGACGGCCGTCTACATGCGCTACACCGGCCTCCAGCACATTCCCTCCATCGTCACCGTCCACAACCTCGCCTTCCAGGGCCAGTTCGGCGCGGAGATCTTCGACGGGCTCGGCCTGCCGCCGGAGGCCTTCACCGTCGACGGGCTCGAATATTACGGCGACGTCGGCTTCCTGAAGGGCGGCCTGCGCACCGCCTGGTCGATCACCACGGTCAGCCCCACCTACGCGCATGAGATCATGACGCCCGAATACGGCATGGGCCTCGAAGGGCTGATCAATGCCCGCGCCGCCGATCTCACCGGCATCGTCAACGGCATCGACACCGCCGTGTGGAATCCCGAGACCGACACGCACATCGTCCGCACCTACGCCGCCGGCTCGCTCAGGCAGCGCGCGGTCAACCGCAAGGCCGTCGCAGAGCGTTTCAACCTCGAACAGGATGACGGGCCGGTCTTCTGCGTGATCAGCCGCCTCACCTGGCAGAAGGGCATCGACATCATCGCCGAGGTCGCCGACTGGATCGTACAGCAGGGCGGCAAGCTCGCGGTGCTCGGCTCCGGCGACCAGGGGCTGGAAGGCGCGCTGCTGGCCGCCGCCTCGCGCCATCGCGGCCGCATCGGCATCGTCATCGGCTACAACGAGCCGCTGTCGCATCTCATGCAGGCCGGTGCCGACGCGATCCTCATCCCGTCCCGTTTCGAGCCCTGCGGCCTCACCCAGCTCTACGGCCTGCGCTACGGCTGCATTCCGATCGTGGCGCGCACCGGCGGCCTTGCCGACACGGTAATCGACGCCAACGAAGCCGCCCTTTCCGCCCGCGTCGCCACGGGCTTCCAGTTCACGCCGATCGATGCCGAGGGCCTGCGCCAGGCGTTGCGCCGCGTCTTCAAGGCATGGCGCGAGCCGAAAGTCTGGGCGCGCATCCAGAACCAGGGCATGAAGTCGGATGTTTCCTGGGAAAACAGCGCCGCGCGCTACGCCGACCTCTATTCCAGCCTGCTTTCGCGAGCCAATCTTTCTTGACGAGTATGAGCCGATGACCATAACCACCGTATCGACCACGCCCTATGCCGACCAGAAGCCGGGCACGTCCGGCCTGCGCAAGAAGGTCCCCGTCTTCCAGCAGAAGAACTATGCGGAGAATTTCATCCAGTCGATCTTCGATTCGCTGGAAGGGTTTGAGGGCGAGACGCTGGTGATCGGCGGCGATGGCCGCTTCTACAACCGCGAGGTCATCCAGCTCGCCATCAAGATGGCCGCCGCCAACGGCTTCGGCCGCGTGCTCGTCGGCCGCGGCGGCATCCTCTCCACCCCCGCCGCCTCCAACGTCATCCGCAAGTACAAGGCCTTCGGCGGCATCGTGCTGTCGGCCAGCCACAATCCCGGCGGCCCGACGGAAGATTTCGGCATCAAGTACAATATCGGCAATGGCGGCCCGGCGCCGGAGAAGATCACCGATGCAATCTTCGCCCGCACCAAGTCGATCGACAGCTACAGGATCGCCGACGTTCCGGACGTCAATCTCGACCACGAGGGCACGCAGGACGTCGAGGGCATGACGGTCACCGTCATCGACCCGGTCGCCGACTATGCCGAACTGATGGAGGAGCTTTTCGACTTTTCCGCCATCCGCGCCCTGCTTGCCGGCGGCTTCCGCATCGTCTTCGACGCGATGAGCGCCGTCACCGGCCCCTATGCCAAGGAAATCCTCGAAAACCGTCTCGGCGCCGTCAAGGGCTCGGTGCTGAACTTCATGCCCCTGCCCGATTTCGGCGGCCACCATCCCGACCCGAACCTCGTCCATGCCCGCGCGCTCTACGAGACGATGATGGCCGAGGATGCCCCCGACTTCGGCGCCGCCTCGGACGGCGACGGCGACCGCAACCTCATCATCGGCAAGGGCATCTTCGTCACCCCCTCCGACAGCCTCGCCCTGCTTGCCGCCAATGCGCATCTCGCCCCCGGCTATTCCGCCGGCCTTGCCGGCATCGCCCGCTCCATGCCGACGAGCGGGGCGGCCGACCGGGTGGCCGAAAAGCTCGGCATCGGCATCTACGAGACGCCGACCGGCTGGAAGTTCTTCGGCAACCTGCTCGACGCCGGCCTTGCCACGATCTGCGGCGAGGAAAGCGCCGGCACCGGCTCCAACCATGTGCGCGAGAAGGACGGCCTGTGGGCGGTGCTGCTCTGGCTCAACATCCTCGCCGTGCGCAAGGAGAGCGTCATCGACATCGTCCGGCAGCACTGGGCGACCTACGGCCGTAACTACTATTCCCGCCATGACTACGAGGAGGTCGATACCGAGGCAGCGAACGGCCTGATGGCGAACCTGCGCGACCGGCTCGCAACGCTTCCCGGCAAGAGTTTCGGCGCCCTCAAGGTCGAGACCGCCGACGATTTCGCCTACAACGACCCGGTCGACCAGTCCGTCAGCAGGAACCAGGGCGTGCGCATCCTCTTCGAGGGCGGCTCGCGCGTGGTCTTCCGCCTCTCCGGCACCGGCACGTCCGGCGCGACGCTGCGCGTCTACATCGAGCGTTTCGAGCCGGACGCCGCCCGCCACGACCTCGACACGCAGGAGGCACTTGCCGATCTCATCGCGGTCGCCGACGAGATCGCCGGCATCAGGAGCCGCACCGGCCGGACCGAACCGAGCGTGATCACCTGACATGGCGCTGACCGCTCCTTCCTTCGCGCCGGGCGCCACGCTCTCCGGGGACGGGGTGGAGTTTGCGGTCTATTCGCGCGATGCTTCCCGCGTGGAACTCTGCCTGTTCGACAACGGGGGCGACAAGGAGCTCTGCCGCCTCACCATGGGGCGGGACGAGAACGGCTTCCACCGCGTCTTCGTCGAAGGCGCGACGGCCGGCACGCGCTACGGCTTTCGCGCCGACGGCGTCTACTCGCCCGATCACGGCCTCTGGTTCGATCCCGCCAAGCTGCTCGTCGATCCCTATGCCAGGGAGCTCGACCGGCGCTTCGTGCATGACGGCCGCCTTGCCCGTTTCGGCGCGGAGACGGCGGACATCGTGCCGAAGGCCATCGTCACCCGCGACCGGCCGGTCGTTGTGAAGCCGCCGCTCTTTCGCCCCGGCGGCTTCATCTACGAGATCGCTGTCCGCGCATTCACCATGCTGCATCCGGACGTACCGGAAGCGATGCGCGGTACGATCGGCGCGCTCGCCCATCCCGCGGTGCTTTCGCACCTCGGGCGCCTCGGCGTCGATGCGGTCGAGCTGATGCCCATCGTCGCCTGGATCGACGAGCGCCACCTGCCACCGCTCGGCCTTTCCAACAGCTGGGGCTACAACCCGATCGCGCTGATGGCGCTCGACCCGCGCCTTGCGCCGGGCGGCATGGCGGAGCTGGCGGACACGGTCGCCGCGCTGCGCGCGGAAGGCATCGGCGTCATCCTCGACCTCGTCTTCAACCATTCCGGGGAAAGCGACCGCCACGGCGCGACGCTTTCCATGCGCGGCCTCGACAACCTCAGCTATTATCGCCACGTGCCGGACCGGCCGGGCGAGCTGATCAACGATACCGGCTGCGGCAACACGATCGACGGCGAGCACCCGGTCGTCCGCCAGCTCGTGCTCGACAGCCTGCGCCATTTCGTGCGCCATGCGGGTGTCGACGGCTTCCGCTTCGACCTCGCCACGATCCTCGGCCGCGGCGCGGACGGCTTTTCTGCCCGCGCCGCGCTGCTTTCCGAAATCTGCGACGATCCGCTCCTGAAGGACCGCGTGCTCATCGCCGAGCCCTGGGACATCGGGCCCGGCGGCTACCAGCTCGGCAATTTCCCGCCTCCCTTCCTGGAGTGGAACGACCGTTTCCGCGACGATACGCGCATGTTCTGGCGCGGCGACAGCCACCGGCTCGGCTCCTTCGCCACCGCCTTCACCGGCTCCTCCGACATCTTCTCCCGCCACGGCGGAGAGGTGACGCGCACGGTCAATTTCCTCGCTGCCCATGACGGCTTCACGCTGATGGACCTCGTCTCGCACACGGTAAAGCACAACGAGGCGAACGGCGAGGACAACCGCGACGGCCACGACGAGAACCATTCCTGGAACAACGGCGCGGAAGGAGAAACGACGGACGGCGCGGTGCTTTCGGCCCGCCGCGCCGACGTGAAAGCGCTGCTTTCGAGCCTCTTCCTGTCCCGCGGCACCATCATGCTGACGGCGGGCGACGAGGGCGGGCGCAGCCAGAGGGGCAACAACAATGCCTACTGCCAGGACAACGCCAGCACGTGGATGCATTGGGATGCGCTGGACGAAGGCCTGGTCGAGCATGCGTCCATGCTCTCGGCGATCCGCAAGCGCTTCCCCGCGCTCGGCGAAACGTCATTCCTCAGCGGCGCGGGCGATGTCGAATGGCTGACGCCGGATGGCAGCCCGATGACGGTCGCCGATTGGCAGGCTCCCCTCGCCGGAACCCTGCTCGTCCTCCTGAAAACGTCCGACCTGCAGCAGCAGCGCACCGTCCGCCTTGCCATCGCCATAAACCGCACCCACGGGGAGCAGGCCCTCGTCCTGCCCCCTTCGGATGGAAAAGACTGGACGAGCCTGCTATCCGTCAATCGCCCGGCGGCCGGCATGCTCCATGGGCGCACGGTGGAGATTTTTGTCGAAAAGTACTGATGTTCATTGCCCCGGCATTCCCTTCCTCTGGAGCAATTCCAGCAAAAATGCGAAGCGGTCTGCCTCCGGAATTGCTTGAGAAGAGACGCCGATCGGGCGGGAAAGCCAGATGCCAGCCAACATCCATTTGAAAGACGTTCCAGCCCTTGTCGGAAGCGAACTCGGCGTATCGCGCTGGTTCACCGTCGACCAAACGATGATCGACCGCTTTGCCGATGCGACGCAGGATCACCAGTTCATCCATACGGATCCAGAGCGCGCGGCGGCGGAAACGCCGTTCGGCGGCACGATCGCCCATGGTTTCCTCACCCTCTCGCTGCTTTCGGCGATGAACTTCGATTGCGTGCCGCGCATCATCGAGCAGACGATGGGCATCAACTACGGTTTCGAGAAAGTGCGCTTCATGACGCCGGTGAAGAGCGGCGCGCGCGTGCGCGGCCGCTTCGTGCTGGACGAGGCCCGCTTCCGCGGCGCCGGCATGGTGGCCATCCGCTACAACGTCGCCGTCGAGATCGAGGACGAGCGCAAGCCCGCGCTGACCGCCGAATGGATCACCATCGTCCAGTTCGATCCCAAGGACCGGCCGGAAAACGTATGAGGATCCGTCCCGCCACGCGGGAGGACGTGCCGGTGCTCGCCGCCTGCGACTTCTCCTTCCTCGTGACCCGCGAGGCCGTCCCGCCCTTCGAGGGCGACTGGCTGACGCACGCACGCCCGGTCGAGCCCTATCCCAAAGGCTACGGCTTCGATCCGGAAGAGATGGAGGCCTATGTCGCGGACGACGACAAGGCGCTCTTCGTCGTCATCGGCGACGAGACGCCCGTCGGCTACATCTCGCTCTCCGCCGGCTGGAACAACTTCGCCTTTGTCGACGACATCGCCGTCGATGCGGAATGGCGCGGCACCGGCGCCGCGCAACGCCTCATGCAGCAGGCGTTCAGCTGGGCGGGACAGAAGGGCCTTCCCGGCATCCGGCTTGAGACCCAGACGAACAATGTCGCGGCCTGCCGGTTCTACCTGCGCCAGGGTTTCGTGCTCGGCGGCTACGACCGGCACCTGTACGAAGGGCTGTCCCCCGGCACGCGGGAGGCAGCCTTGTTCTTCTACCGCTTTCTCTGAGCAAAATCAGAGTCCGGCATCCTCCGCGCCTTCCACGAGAAGGCCAAAGGCGTAGGGCGAGAAGGAGCGCCAGCACTCGACCCGGTAATCCTCCTCGCCAGTACGGAACAGCACGATCTCGATCTTGCCGAGCACGGTGCGCGCGGCGGCCCCGACGGGGAAGGCCGCATTGCCGAGGTCGAGCGGGCAGGCGCTGGAAATCGCCCCGGCCGCATCCGGCCCGGAAACGAGGATCGCCGTGTTGCGGTGGGAAACGTCCGTCGCCGAATGCAGCGCCGAAACGCCCGAGGCCATCCCCATCAGGTCCGCCCCGTTCTCGTCGATCAGCAGCCACTCGTCCGGGCCGAGCCAGAGCGCGTGGCGGCCGCTGACGGAGGCCGAGGTCTTGGGCCTGCGCGGCAATTCGAGGCCGAAGGCCAGCGAAAGCGTGCCGAGGGCATCCTCGCCCGCACGCAGCGACAGGCGGGTTGCGGGGGCGGCGGGCGTGACGCGCGCGCCGGCGGAGCCGCCGTGGCGGCCGGCAAGCGCCGGCTTGCGAAGAGCTTGATCAGCCATTGAGGCGTCCTCCTTCCTTGTCGATGAAGACCATGTCGCTCACCTCGACCGCGATCGTGCGGTCGGGCATCGGCACGTAGAGCGTCTGGCCCATGCGCGCCTGTCCGCCGGCGACGAGCGCCAGGGCGATCGAGCGGCCGCAGTTTTCCGACCAGTAGGACGAGGTCACGTGGCCGAGCATCTTCATGGGTTTCGGCTCGTTCGGATCGGCGACGATCTGCGCGCCCTCCTCCAGAACCACCTTCGGATCCTTGGTGAGGAGGCCGACGAGCTGCTTGCGGCCTTCCTTGACGATATCCGGCCGCTTCAGGCCGCGGATGCCCACGAAGTCGGTCTTCTTCTTGGAGACGGCCCAGCCGAGGCCGGCATCGTAGGGCGTCACCGTGCCGTCCGTATCCTGGCCGACGATGATGTAGCCCTTCTCGGCGCGCAGCACGTGCATGGTCTCGGTGCCGTAGGCGCAGGCGCCGAGCGGTTCGGCGCGCGCCCAGATGGCCTCCCAGACGGCCTCGCCGTAGTCGGCCGGCACGTTGACCTCGTAGCCCGCCTCGCCGGTGAACGACATGCGGAAGAGCCGCGTCGGCACGCCGCAGATTTTCCCCTCGCGCACGCTCATGTGCGGGAAGGCCTCGTTCGAGATGTCGATGCCCTGGACGAGCGGTTCGAGGATCTCGCGCGCCTTCGGCCCCTGCACGGCGATGACCGCCCATTGCTCGGTGGTCGAGGTCAGCCAGACCTTGAGGTGCGGGAACTCCGTCTGGAGGTAGTCCTCCATGTGGTGCATGACGCGCGGCGCGCCGCCCGTCGTGGTGGTGACGTGGAAGCGGTCTTCCGCCAGCCGCCCGACGACGCCGTCGTCGTAGACGAAGCCGTCCTCGCGCAGCATGATGCCGTAGCGGCAGCGGCCGGGCTTCAGCGTGTCCCAGGCATTCGTGTACATGAGGTTGAGGAAGGTGGCCGCATCCGGGCCGACGACCTCGATCTTGCCGAGCGTCGAGGCGTCAAAGAGGCCGGCGGCGCTGCGCACCGTGCGGCATTCGCGGTTGACCGCGTCGTGCATGGTCTCGCCCGCGCGCGGATAGTACCAGGCGCGCTTCCAGTTGCCGACATCCTCGAAGACGGCGCCGTGCGCCTCCTCCCAGCCGTGCATCGGCGTCTTGCGCGCCGGGTCGAACAGCTCGCCGCGCGAATGGCTGATCAGCGCGCCGAAGGTCACCGGCGTATAGGGCGCGCGGAAGGTGGTGAGGCCGATCTTCGGAATCTCGCGGTTCAAGACTTCCGAGGCGATGGCAAGGCCGTGGATGTTGGAGAGCTTGCCCTGGTCCGTCGCCATGCCGTTGGTGGTGAAGCGCTTGATGTGCTCGATCGAGTGCATGCCCTCGCGCACGGCAAGGCGGATGTCCTTGGCGCAGACGTCGTTCTGGAAGTCGACGAAGGCCTTGACCGTCGTGTCGATGCCGGCGCCCTCGCCGCTGCCGGCCATGCCGCCGGTCCACTCGAAGGCGTTCTCGCCGGAAAGCTCGACCTTGGAGCCGCCCTCGTGGCCGGTGGCGCGCGCCATCAGCTCGCCTGCGGCAAGCGATTCCTCGATGGTCGCCTGGAGCCCGTCCGTGCCGTTGCACGCGCCGACCGAAAGGCAGTCCTGCGCATAGGTGCCCGGCAGGAAGCGGCCGGTAGCCGCGTCATAGGCGACCTTGCCGCGCGACTGCGAGAAGAGGTGCACGGACGGCGTCCAGCCGGCCGACATCAATAGCGCATCGACGGGGATAGATCGCGCGGAGCCGCCGCCGTTGCGGGCGACCGACATGGAGGAGACGCGGAGCTTGCCCTTGGTGTCGACGACCGAATGGCCGGCCAGCACCTCGATGCCGAGTTTGCGGGCTTCCGCCAGAACCGCCTCGCCGGGCTTTTCACGGCTGTCGACGATGGCGGCGACGGTGATGCCGGCGCGCTTCAGGTCGAAGGCGGCCTCATAGGCCGAATCGTTCGCCGTGTAGACGCCCACCTTGCGGCCGACGGCGACGCCGAAATGGTTGAGATAGGTGCGCGCGGCAGAGGCGAGCATGATGCCCGGCCGGTCGTTGTTGGCGAACACCATGTGCCGCTCGATGGAGCCGGTGGCGAGGATGACGCGCTTGGCGCGGACCTGCCACAGCCGCTCGCGCGGCAGCTTCCTGTCCGGCCTGGCGAGGTGATCCGTCACGCGCTCCACGAGGCCGACGAAGTTGTGGTTGTAGTAGCCGAAGGCCGTCGTGCGGGTGAGCACGGTGACGTTCTCCATCGCCTTCAGCTTCGCCGCCGTCGCCTGCGCCCAGTCGTAGCCGTTCTGGCCGTCGATCCTGACCGACGTATCGAAATGCAGCGCGCCGCCGGCTTCCGGCTGCTCGTCGACGAGGATGACGCGCGCGCCGGCTTCGGCCGCGGCCAGCGCGGCGGAAAGACCGGCGATGCCCGCTCCGGCCACCAGCACGTCGCAGTGGGCATAGCGGTTGGCGTAGTGATCCGGATCCTCTTCCGTCGGCGTGACGCCGAGGCCGGCGGCCCTGCGGATGAAGGGCTCGTAGAGCTTCTCCCAGGCCGCCTTCGGCCACATGAAGGTCTTGTAGTAGAAGCCGGCGGCGAAGAAGGGCGACAGGAGGTTGTTGACGCCGCCGACGTCGAAGGCGAGCGACGGCCAGCGGTTCTGCGAGGAGACCTTCATGCCGTCGAAGACTTCCTGCACCGTGGCGCGCACGTTCGGCTGGCGGCGGGCGGCATCGCGCGCGACGTCGACCAGCGCGTTCGGCTCCTCCGCCCCGGCGGAAAGGATGCCGCGCGGGCGATGGTACTTGAACGAGCGGCCGACGAGGTGCACGCCGTTGGCGATGAGCGCGGAAGCGACGGTGTCGCCCTCCAGCGCCTCGTAGGTCTTTCCGTCGAATGTGAAACGCGCCGTCCTGGCAGGCGTCAGGCGGCCCTGACCGGCAATGCGATTAGCGCCGCTCATTTCGCGGTTCCTTCCGTGGCTTCATAGGTTTCGACGGTCTTTTCGGTGGCGGGAGCGACACCCGGCAGGTCGGGTTTCGGCTCGCCGGCCTTGTAGCTCATGACGAACTTGTCGCTCACCGTGTCGCGCGCCGCGTTGAAGAAGCGCCCGCAGCCGTGGATATGACGCCAGCGTTCGAAGATCAGGCCCTTGGGGTTGTCGCGCAGGAAGAAATAGTCCTCGAATTCCTCGTCGGTGATGTCCGCGATGTTCGCCGGCCGGGCGATATGCGCGTCGCCGCCGTGGCGGAACTCGAGCTCCGAGCGCTCTTCCTCGCAGTAGGGGCAGTAGATCAGCAGCATTGTTTCCTACCTGTTTAAAGCTCTGGGCCCGTCACATGCGTGCCCGGGTCCTGGTCGCAAAGTCGCTGGCCCATGGTGACGAAGGGCACAAGCCGACGGAGCAGCTGTGCGTTGTCGTCGTAGGGGGCCAGCACGTCTGGCACGCCGAGATTGGTGATGCTCATCGCAAAGAGGTTGACGTCGATGTGGAAAGCGCGGGTGAGGTCCGCTTCGTCCGGAATGAAGTAGACCGTCGGCTCGCCGAGCACTTTCGCACATCCCAGCATCCCGCTCTCGGCGATGAAGGGCCAATTCTCCTCGCCCGCCGCCTTGCGGATCGTCTGAAAGCGAAAGTCCCCTGCGCCGGGGATCATGTCGCCGGCCGGCACGAGGCCGGCCGTCATCAGCAATCCGGCGACGAGCGCGCCGTTCATCAGTGGGCCACGGCCGCCGCCGCCGCCTCGTCGATGAGGCGGCCGGTGCGGAAGCGGTCGAGCGTCAGGCCGGCCGCCAGCCTGTGCGGCTCGCCCTTGGCGATGAGGTAGGCGAAGAGATGCGCCGAACCCGGTGTCGCCTTGAAGCCGCCGGTGCCCCAGCCGCAGTTGACGAAGAGGTTCGGGACCGGCGTCACGCCCTGGATCGCCGAGCGGTCCGGCGTATTGTCGGTGATGCCGCCCCACTGGCGCATCATCTTGACGCGGCGGAACATCGGGAAGAGCTCGCAGATCGCGTCCAGCGTATGCGTGATGATCTGCAGGCCCCCGGTCTGGGAGTAGGAATTGTACTGGTCAGTGCCCGCGCCGATGACGAGCTCGCCCTTGTCCGACTGCGAGATATAGGCATGCACCGAATTGGACATGACGACGCAGGGGAAAATCGGCTTCAGCGGCTCGGAGACGAGCGCCTGGAGCGGCACGGAATGCAGCGGCAGCTTGACGTCGGCCATCGCCAGGATGACCGAGTTGTGGCCGGAGGCCGACACGGCGATCTTCTTGGCGCCGATGAAGCCCCTCGACGTCTCGACGCCCGTCACCGCCCCGTCCGGCCCGCGGCGGATGCCCTTGACCTCGCAGTTCTGGATGATGTGCACGCCGCGGTCCGAGGCCGCACGGGCATAGCCCCAGGCGACGGCGTCGTGGCGGGCGGTGCCGCCGCGCCGCTGGAGGGCCGCGCCGTTGATCGGGTAGCGGGCGGTCGCGGAGATGTCGAGCGGCGGGCAGTATTCCTTCGCCTGCTGCGGCGTCAGCCATTCGTTGTCGATGCCGTAGAGGCGGTTGGCGTGGACGTGCCGCTGGAAGGACTGCTTGTCGTGGACATTGTGCGACAGCATCATCACGCCGCGCGGCGAATACATGACGTTGTAGTTGAGGTCCTGGCTGAGGCCCTCCCAGAGCTTCAGCGAGTGCTCGTAGATGTCCATGCTCTCGTCATAGAGATAGTTCGAGCGGATGATCGTGGTGTTGCGGCCGGTATTGCCGCCGCCGAGCCAGCCCTTCTCGATCACGGCGACATTGGTGATGCCGTGTTCCTTGGCAAGATAGTAGGCCGCGCCCAGGCCGTGGCCGCCGCCGCCGACGATGATCACGTCGTATTCCTTGCGCGGCTCGGGCGAGGTCCATTGCGCCTCCCACCCCTTGTGGCCGCGCATCGCCTCGCGGGCGACGGCGAAAACCGAATATTTGCGCATTCCCAGTCCTCGATGTCTCGCCGGCGCCGCCGGCTGTTTCCTGCCCCGATAGAAAGCAAATCTTGGCGCCGCGCGCCGTATCCTTTGCGACGCATTCAGGCGTACCTTGTACCACATGCGACATGATCCCCATCGGCGTTTTGCGATGGTTTTACGAGGCTTCCACGCAAATATCCTCAACATCCGGGCGCTTCAGGCTGGACTTCTTCCGAGCGATCTGGTATCCGACGCCCCAATCGTCAGCCTTCCGGGCTGCGCGAACGTCATCTCTTTGCCTGACGACCTCAAGGAATCGCCGGGCGCGCAACAAACAAAGGAACGGGATTCTCGTGCAGGTACTTGTCCGCGACAACAACGTTGATCAGGCTCTCCGCGCTCTCAAGAAGAAGATGCAGCGCGAAGGCATTTTCCGTGAAATGAAGATGCGCGACTACTATGAAAAGCCGTCGCAGAAGCGTGCGCGTGAAAAGGCAGAAGCTGTTCGTCGCGTCCGCAAGCTGGCCCGCAAGCGCGCCCAGCGCGAAGGCCTCATCGGCGGCCGTCCTGGCGCCCGCTGATCGGTCGTTTTTTCGACGTTTTCGGATGCAAGACCGGGCGGGGGCGATGAATTCGCCGCCGCCTTTTTTGACGTGACCGGAAGATTTTCACTCTTGTGAAACGCTTCCCGTGCAACTTCGGGCGCAACCGCTACGCACTTCCGCCGGAGTTGCCTTCAAGGCCGTAGCGTATTCTTCGCGCATGACGCGCGACGAGCCCATTTTGAGGATCCGCACTTGGACATGGCTGCATCTATCGCGTTCCCGACCGATCGTCCCTCCTCCCCGTCCGCCCGCATTCGCCGCCCCCTGATGGCCGCCGTCGCCGCCACGTCGCTCGCCCTGCTGCTCGCCGGCTGCCAGTCGACCACCTCGACGGACGTCCTGAAGGTCGAGCGCGCCCAGGGCTCGGAGGAGAACATCTCGTCGCTCTCCGCGGTGATCGCCGCCAACCCGCAGGATCCGGAAGGCTACAACGTCCGCGGCTCGGCCTATGGCCGCGCCGGTCAGCACCGCCGCGCGCTCGACGACTTCAACCGCGCCATCGAGCTCAACCCGCGCTTCTACCAGGCTTACGCCAACCGCGCGCTCGTCCAGCGCAGCCTGGGCGACCAGGCGCAGGCGGCCGCCGACTACAACATGGCGCTGCAGATCAACCCGAATTATGACGTCGCCTATATCGGCCGCGGCAACCTCTATCGCCAGGCCGGCCGCCTCGACGACGCGTTCCGCGACTTCAACCGCGCCATCGAGCTCGATACGACCGACCCGCGCGCCTATCACAACCGCGGCCTGATCTACCAGGCACGCCGCCAGCACGACAAGGCGATCGAGGACTTCTCCAAGGCCATCTCGCTCTCGCCGAACTCGGCCGAGCCCTATAACGGCCGCGGCATCTCCTACGCCGCGCAAGGCGACGACGACAACGCCTTCCAGGATTTCAACACCGCGATCAACCTCGACGGCAAGCTGGCCGAATCCTGGGCGAACCAGGCGCTGATCTACGAGCGCCGCGGCGACATGACGCGCGCCGCGCGGTCCTATTCGCAGGCGCTGCGCCTCGACCCGAACTACGCACCGGCAAAGTCGGGCCTCGCCCGCACCCGCGGGGCCGGCACCGCACAGCCGGCCTGACCGGCAGCAAGCCCCGGAATGCAAAAAGCCCGCGATCGTCTCGCGGGCTTTTCTTTATCGACGCGCTGTCCGGCCGGCCTCGCCTCAGTGGTTCATCGCCTTGACGATGTCTTCCGTCATCTTCTTGGCGTCGCCCAGCAGCATCATCGTGCCGTCCTTGTAGAACAGCGTGTTGTCGATGCCGGCATAGCCGGAGCCGAGCGAACGCTTGACGAAGAGGCAGGTCTTGGCCTTGTCGACGTCGAGGATCGGCATGCCGTAGATCGGCGAGGACTTGTCGTCGCGCGCGGCCGGGTTCGTCACGTCGTTGGCGCCGATGACATAGGCGACGTCCGCCTGGGCGAATTCCGAGTTGATGTCCTCCAGTTCGAACACCTCGTCATAGGGCACGTTCGCTTCGGCAAGCAGCACGTTCATGTGGCCGGGCATGCGGCCCGCGACCGGGTGGATCGCGTATTTCACCTCGACGCCCTGTTCCTTCAGCTTGTCGGCAAGCTCGCGCAGCGCGTGCTGGGCCTGCGCCACCGCCATGCCGTAGCCCGGCACGATGATGACCTTGGAGGCGTTGGCCATCAGGAAGGCCGCATCGTCGGCCGAGCCCTGCTTGACCGTGCGCTGGATGCCGTCGTCCGCCGCTGCCGCCGTCTCGCCGCCGAAGCCGCCGAGGATGACGGAGACGAACGAGCGGTTCATGCCCTTGCACATGATGTAGGAGAGGATCGCGCCCGAGGAGCCGACCAGCGCGCCGGTGATGATGAGCGCGAGGTTGCCGAGCGTGAAGCCGATGCCGGCCGCTGCCCAGCCCGAATAGGAGTTGAGCATCGAGACGACCACTGGCATGTCCGCCCCGCCGATCGGCACGATGATGAGGACGCCGAGCGCCAGCGAGAGCACGACGATCAGCCAGAAGTCCATATGGCTTTCCGACAGCGTCAGGCCGACGATGAAGAAGACGATCAGCGCCACCAGCACGATGTTGATGACGTGCCGGTAGGGCAGCATGATCGGCTTGCCGGACATGCGCCCATCGAGCTTGAGGAAGGCTATGATCGAGCCGGTGAAGGTGATCGCGCCGATCGCCGCGCCGAGCGCCATTTCTACGAGCGCCTGGCCGTGGATGCCGCCCACCTCGCCGATACCGAAGGAGACCGGCGAATAGAGCGCGGCCGCGGCCACCAGCACGGCGGCAAGGCCGACGAGCGAGTGGAAGCCGGCGACGAGCTGCGGCATCGAGGTCATCGGGATGGAGCGGGCGATATAGGCGCCCGCACCGCCGCCGATGGCAAGGCCGAGCACGATGAGCACGAGGCCGCCGAAGGAGGGCGTCGCCAGCAGCAGCGTCGTGCCGATGGCGATCCCCATGCCGATCATGCCGAGCATGTTGCCGCGCCGGCTGGTCGTCGGATGCGACAGGCCGCGCAGCGCCATGATGAAGAGGACACCCGAGACGAGATAGAGGAAGGCTGCGAAGTTTGCGTTCATCGGGCCGGCCTCACTTGTCTTTTTTCTTGTACATCGCCAGCATGCGCTGGGTGACGAGGAAGCCGCCGAAGATGTTAACGGAGGCGAGGATCAGCGCGACGAAGCCGAAGCCGGTCGCAACGCCCGAAAGCGAGATGCCGACGGCGAGCAGCGCGCCGACGACGATGACCGAGGAGATCGCGTTGGTGACGGCCATCAGCGGCGTGTGCAGCGCCGGCGTCACCGACCAGACGACGTAGTAGCCGACGAAGATCGACAGCACGAAGATCGCCAGGCGGAAGACGAAGGGATCGATCGCCCCGCCGGAAACGCCGTGCGCCGCGGCGGCGGCCGCGTCCGGCACATATTCCGATGCGGCGCGCACGGCTTCGACGGCGCGTTCGAGATCGGTGATCGCCTTGTCCAGAAGTTCGTTCGCCATCACTTGCCCTCCCCTTCATGAGCGGCGGCACCGCCGAAGTTCGGATGCACCACGGCCCCGCCATGGGTCAGCATCGTCGCCTTGACCAGTTCGTCCTCGGCATTGACCGAGACCGACTTCGTCTCCTTGTCGACCATGGTCTCCAGGAAGGTGAGAAGGTTCTTGGCGTAGAGCGCCGAGGCGGAAGCCGCGATGCGGCCCGGCACGTTGAGATAGCCGATGACCCTGACGCCCTCGACCTCGACGACCTTGCCCGCCTCGGACCCCTCGATATTGCCGCCGCGCTCGACCGCGAGGTCGACGGCGACGGAACCGGTGCGCATCGAAGCCAGCATCTGGCGCGTCACAAGGCGCGGCGCCGGACGGCCGGGGATCAGCGCCGTCGTGATGACGATGTCCTGCTTGGCGATATGGTCGGCGACGAGCGCCGCCTGCTTGGCCTGGTAGGCGGCGGACATTTCCTTGGCGTAGCCGCCGGCGGTCTCGGCCGCCTTGAACTCCTCGTCCTCGACGGCGATGAACTTGGCGCCGAGCGAGGCGACCTGCTCCTTGGCGGCGGGGCGCACGTCCGTCGCCGAGACGGCCGCGCCGAGGCGGCGGGCCGTGGCGATGGCCTGGAGGCCGGCGACGCCCGCGCCCATGACGAAGACCTTGGCGGCCGGCACGGTGCCGGCGGCGGTCATCATCATCGGCATGGCGCGGTCGAATTCATGGGCGGCGTCGATGACGGCCTGATAGCCGGCAAGGTTCGCCTGCGAGGAGAGGATGTCCATCGACTGGGCGCGCGTGATGCGCGGCATCAGTTCCATGGCGAAGGCCGTCAGCCCGGCTTTGGCCATCTCGGCGATGGCCGTCTCGTTGCCGTAGGGATCCATCGTGGCGATGACGATCGCGCCCGGCTTGTAGGTCGCGATCTCTGCCGGGGTCGGACGGCGGACCTTGAGGATCACGTCCGCCGCATTCGCCTCCTGCGGGCCGACGATGCGGGCACCGGCGGCCTCGTAGTCGCCATCCAGGATACGCGAGGCAAGGCCCGCGCCGGCCTCCACCAGCACGTCGAGCCCCAATGCCTTCATTTTCTTGACTGTTTCGACGGAACCGGCGACGCGGCCTTCGGCCGGATCGCTTTCCCGCGCGACAAAAACACACTGACTCAAACCGTGGTCCTCCCCCCGAGACTGGCCGTGTTGGATCACGACGCCGGGCGGCGTCGCAGCGAACCGCAGATGCGGCTTTCAGGTCAACGCAGGAGGAAGTATCCGGCGACGTTGAGAATGATGAGCAGCAGGAGGCTCGAGAAGAAGCCGGCGCTGGTGAAGAAGCCGGCGGCCATGGCGATCAGCAGCGCCACACAGAACAGCGTGCCGTATTTTGCGCCGTTGACGAAGAGGTTGTAGGTCTTCTCGTGCTCGCGATAGTCCATCGGAGCGCCCAGCTCGACCGGTCCGTCATGATGTTCAGCCATAGTCACCTTCTCCTAAGCAGCCGCACCCGCCAGCCGGAAAGCTCCACCCGATGAGCGCCTAAAACAGGCCGGGACCAGAACGGCCCGGCGATTCCCTCAAGCGCGAAAGCGCGTCTTTCTGGCCATACACAATGGATCGGCAAAGCGCAACGGCAAGGCGGAACGCGGATTTCACCCCGTATCGTTTCCCAAGCGGAACGGGCCGGTTTCGCGGGAAACCGGCCCGTCGTGCGACATCGAAACGCAAGGCTACCCGGCGTAGGCGCCGCCGGAGATCTGCACGCGGCGATGGGTGTCCGCGAGACGGGCGGTGGGCCGCACCGTCAGCGGGCTGAACGGCATCTCGTCGCCGCGGGCGAACAGCATCCGCCGCTCGAAAGGTTCCGACTGGAAGAACGGGAAGCGCGCATAGAGCGAGGACCGCACGTCCCTGCAACGCGTCGCCATCAGCATCAGGTCGATGATGAACTTGCCCTGGTTGCTTTTCGGCGAGGCGACGAAATCGCCGTCGAAGACGCGCCTGTAGAAGGCCGCATGGGCAGGCTTGACCATCTGGAGGACGCGGTCGGCATCGAAATAGTCCGCCGCCATCGTCGCAAGGCGCAGCGTCAGGTACGGGATCGCCGGCATCTCGCTCCAGACTTCCGGATCGGCGGCAAGGCGAACCGGATCGATCAGCGACATGCCCGCATCCAGGAAAGCCTTGATCTCATCGGGGAACACCTTGCCCGACGACGTGACCCGATGCTCCGGCGTCACATGGTGCAGGCGCACCGTCGAGATCAGACGCTCCTCGTAGTAGATGCCGAAGACATAGGCATGGCTGTCGAAATCGACCTCGTCGATGAGAAGCGGCGAGTCGTCCGCCAGATGCATCACGCTGCCGGCCTTGTAGGCCTTGTAGCGGATGCGAGCGATGTCTTCCATGTCCTCGCTTGTTTCGACACGGCGGTATTCCACCTTGTCGAGCAGCCCAAGAAGCTTTTCGGAAAAGCGATTGTTCGCCGTTTCCACGTTGGCCATTGCCCCATACCCCTGATCGAAAAAGCCGGCCGCACCCCGCCGCCGACTTCATAATCATCGATATAAGACAATTTGTGTAAAATACCATTCATTAACCTTAATATATGGTTAACGCTAATTTTGAATAAACTGATACATCGTGTGGACTTATACATCCGTCGAACAAAGCGGGAAATGAAGCGTCAGGCGACGCGGCGCCCGCGGCGGCGGGGTTCGTCCGGTTTGCCGCCCAGGCTTTCGTAGCGGTCGCGCAGCGCATCGGGCGACATGGGCGCCGCGAACACATAGCCCTGCACGAGATCCGCGCAATGGTACTTGTTGATGAGGGCGAGCTGCTCCTCCGTCTCCACGCCCTCGATGACGATGCGCAGGCCGAGCTCGCGCGACAGGTTGACGGTGCCGCGCAGCAGCTTGAAGCGGCGCGGGTCCTCTCCGATGTTGCGCACGAAGGACCGGTCGATCTTGATGACGTCGAGCGGAAGCTGATCGAGATAGCTGAGGCTCGAATACCCGGTGCCGAAATCGTCGATGGCGATGGTGATGCCGCGGGCGCGAAGCTCCTGCAGGATCGCCTGCACCTTGACCGGTTCCTCCATGAGGCAGCTCTCGGTGACTTCGAGATGCAGGCGGTGCGGCGCCAGCCCTGCCGCCTCCAGCGCCCCGGAAACGATCTCGATGATGCCCGTGCCGCGCAGGTCCTGCACGGAGAGGTTCACGGACACGTTCATGTGCGCCGGCCAGGTCGAGCAGTCGGCGCAGGCGCGGTTGATCATGAACCGCGTGATCTCGGAGACGATGCCCATCTCCTCGGCGATCCTGATGAAGACGTTCGGCGCCACCGGACCGCGCTCCGGATGCGTCCAGCGCGACAGCGCCTCGCAGCATTCGATGCGTGAGCCGTCCGGCACGAACATCGGCTGGTAGGCGACCGCCAGCGCATCGTTGGCGAGCGCCTCGCGCAGGTCGTCCTTGAGCTTCTGGCGATCCATGTAGCGTGCATCCATCTCCTGCTCGAAGACGGTGAAGCCGCCCTTGACGCGCGACTTCGTCTCGAACAGCGCGAGATCGGCGCGGATCTGCATCTCCTCCAGCCGGAAATCGTCGCTCGCCACCGTCACGCAGCCCGCGCTGAAGGAGACGAAGAGGGTCATGCCGTCGAATTCGTAGGTGCCGCGCAATTGCTCGTGGAGCCGCCGCATGCGCACTTCGAGGTCGCGCCGGTTCGTCTCATTCGGGAAGAACAGGATGAACTCGTCGCCCATCAGGCGGCCGGCGATCGCCTGGTCGCCGGCAATCTGGCGCAGCCGTTCGGCGACGGCGCAAAGCAGCCGGTCGCCGGTGACATGGCCCTTCATGTCGTTGACATGCTTGAAGTCGTCGACGTCGAGCACCATGAAGCCGACCGTACCCGGCTTCCTGCGCTCGCCGAGCGCCTCCTGCACGAGATCGGCGAAATAGGTGCGGTTCGGCAGGCCGGTGAGGCTGTCGTAGCGCACCATGTGCAGGATCTTCTTCTCCGCCCGCACGCGTGCCGTCACGTCCTCGAAGATGAGGACGGCGCCGCCATTGTCGCGGGGCGCGGCGGTGAATTCGAGGTAGAGCCCGTCCGTCACCTGCACCAGCGCGCGCGAGCGCTCGCCCTTCAGAAGCTCTTCGAGCCGGCGAAGGATCGTCCGGCTCTGCTCGGCATTGAAGAAGGTGTTGCGCACGCCGAAGCGCAGGACCACGTCGAGATGACAATCCTTCAGCCGCTCCTGGCTGCCGAGATGCAGCAGCTCGCAGGCCCGGCGGTTCGCCACGAGGATGCGCTGGTCCGCGTCCAGCATGAACAGGCCGTGCGGCATGTTGTTGAGCGCCGTGTCGAAGCGGTCGGCGATGGTCGCGAGCTCGCGTGCGGCCAGCACGTTCTCGTAGAGGAAGGTGCGCACGCCGTTCGCCATCGACCGCGTCGTCATCGCGAAGGGCAGGACGAGGGAGGCGAGCACCGCGTGATAGAAGTCCTGCAGGCCGAGAAACCCGACCACGATCGGAAAGCAGGCGGAGAAGACCATGTAGTTGACGGCCCGCGGCGAGCCGTAGTTGCGGCCGACGACGGAAACCATGGTAGCGAGCGTCACCGAGATGCAGGCGATCTCCGCAAACGCATCGCGGCTGACGATCAGGCTGTAGCAGCAGGCCGTGCCCAGCGCGAGCGTCGTGCCGACGGCGCCGAGATTGTACCAGTTCTCCCAATAGCGGATGCCGTCCGTATCGAGCGCGCCCTTGTCCGTGCGGTCGAAGCGGCGCATGCCGTGGGCGCGCAGCGACCAGATGAGGACGACGAGCGCGCTCCAGACGAGGAAGAACGGATCATTGGTCTTGGCATAGACGAAGGAGAACGTGATGACATGCGAGATCATGCCCACGAAAAGGGTCTGGCGGTTCCCATACAGCGAACTGACGAACGACAGGTACACATCGGCCGGCAGTGTGTTCTGACCCTTATCCCTCATGGACTCGGCACTCCCTATGACGTTCGAGGGTTACCGGCCAAAATTTAATGAATGATTTCGGGAAATTACCCAATAACAAGGGGACGATCCCGCATTATCGCACGCTTGCGCAACCAAGGGAAGGTGCGCTCAACCCAATATTGCAGGAGAAGCGTCCCGAGCGAGGGCGACTCAACCTTTCATACCCTCGGCACGCAACTTCCTGACTCGAAGGCGACAGAGTATTGCGCAGCCGTTGGACAAGGAAAATCGCGGGTTGCAATCGCTGTTTGCAGTCTTATGGTTAACGGCTTGCCTCTTGCCGACCCGTGAAAACTGGTGAGCCCTCCTGCCGTCGCAAGCCGGCCCATACCGCCCGAACCCGCCGTTCCGTCGTCATTTGGCCGGAAAGGGGGAATTGACTGGCGGCAGATTTGATAGCAAATCCTCATTTGTTATTTCTTTTCCGGAGCCCATCATGTCCAAACCCGTCGTCGCCATTCCCGCCGATATCCGGGAGATCGAAGGCAACGTCTGGCAGGCCACCCCGAACCAGTATGTGCGCGCCGCCGTCAAGGGCGCGGACGTCACGGTCTTCCTCGTGCCGGCGCTCGAGGCCGACAACGATTTCGACGGCATCCTCGACCGGGTCGACGGGCTCCTGGTCAGCGGCTCGCGCACGAACGTTCACCCTGCCCTCTACGGCAAGGAAGCGACTGAGGCGGAAGGTCCCTACGACACGGCGCGCGACGCGACCAGCCTGCCGCTCATCAAGCGGGCGCTGGAGCGCGGCATTCCGCTGCTCGCCATCTGCCGCGGCATCCAGGAGCTCAATGTCGCGCTCGGCGGCACGCTCGCCAACGAGATCCAGGAACAGCCTGGCATCTGGGACCACCGCAAGCCGGACACGCCGGTGCTCGACGTCGCCTACGGCATCCGCCAGAAGGTCATCGTCAAGGAGGGAAGCTGCCTTGCCTCGGTGCTCGGCGCAGGCGAGGTGCAGGTGAACTCGCTGCACCGCCAGGCCATCGCCGAAACCGCGCCGCGCCTTGCCGTCGAAGCCGTCGCGGAAGACGGCACGATCGAGGCCGTGTCCGTCATCGGCGCCAAGGCCTTCGCGGTCGGCGTGCAGTGGCACCCGGAATACTGGGTCGGCTCCGACCAGCCCTCCGACAAGCTCTTCGCCGCCTTCGGCCAGGCCGTGCGGGATTATGCCGCCGCCAAGCAGGGCGCGATGCACCGCACGGCGGCCGAGTAACCCGTCAATCCGCGGAAATCATCGTGATCATGGCGTCGGCGGGTTCGACCGCCTCGTAGGCGAGCCCGTCGCCGTCGACGACCGTCAGGATCGCCTCGCCCTGCGCATCGGCGACGACGACCGTGCCGTCGCCGTTGCTGGTCCAGGTCCGCGCCTTGGAAAGGCCGGGCCAGACGGCATCGCAATCGGCCCCGGCGTCAAACCGCGCGCTGCGGCTCGAAATGGGATTGCCCCGTTCGGCAAGGCAGGCCGTGTTCGCCACTACGTTGGAGACCGTATAGCTGTGGCCTGCCGCCCGCGCGGGGATGGAGTTGGACACCACCGGATCGACGTCCGGAACCTCCTGCGCGGCAAGGCTCCAGAGGCCCAGCGACACCGCACCGGCGAGAACGGCGATCGTCAGCGTCTTCATGGGGCTCTCCTTCGTCAGCGACTCGATGGAAGAAGCATGCGCCCGCAAGCTTGCCGAAGGGTTAACGAAGGCTTTCCGGCCCCTAGCCGGCTTTTCGCGTAAAGGGCGTCTCCGGCACCGGCGTCAGCGCCGCCCCCTGCCCGAACCAGGCGAAAAGATTGTCCGCCACGAGGTCGGCCATGGCGTCGCGCGTGGCGACCGACGCGGAAGCGACATGCGGCAGCAGCGAGACGTTCGGCAGGTCGATGAGCGCCTGCGGGACGTTCGGCTCGTCATAGAACACGTCGAGGCCGGCGGCGGCGATCACCCCGTCCCTCAGCGCCGCGGCCAGCGCCTCCTCGTCGACCGTCCAGCCGCGCCCGACATTGATCAGCACGCCGTTCGCCCCGAGCGCCCGCAGGACCGCCGCATCGATCGTCCTGTGCGTTTGGTCCGTCTTCGGCACGATGGCGATCAGGGTGTCCACAGCCTCCGCCAGCGCCATCAGCGAGGGGTAGTACGCGTAGGGCACGCCCTCGCGGGGGCGGCGCGTATGATAGGCGATCTCGACGCCGAACCCCTTCAGCCGTTCGGCGATCGCAAGGCCGATACGCCCGAGCCCGTAGATGCCGGCCTTGCGGCCGCGCAGGCTGAGCGGCGTCAGCGGAAAGGCGCCGTCGCGCTTCCAGCGTCCTTCGCGCAGCCAGGCCTCCGCCTGCGGGAAGCGGCGCACGGTATTGATGAGAAGGCCGATCGCGGTATCGGCCACCTCGTCGTTCAGGACGTCCGGCGTATTGGTGACGGCTATGCCCCGCGCCGCGGCGGCGGCGACGTCCACCTCGTCATAGCCGACACCGAAGCTCGCGATGATCTCCAGCGCCGGCAGGTGCTCGATCATCGCCGCGCCGAAGGCGCCGGAGACGGCGGCGCCGGCGATGCTCGCCGCCTCCGACCGGGCGAGAAGCGACGGATCCGCCCTGTCGATGCGCACGACGTCGAATGCCTCTCCTAGACGGTCGAGCACCCGTTCGCGGATGGTGCCCGGCACGAGGATGCGTGTCTTGGCTGACATGGTGAAACCTCCTGCTCTGGGAAATGCCTCACCCTTCCGGATGCGGCTTCAGCGGTCCGGTGGATTGCCGGATGCGCATTTCGGGCTTGATGAGATGGATGCCGTCCGGCTCGTGGCTGCCCGAAAGCTTGTCGAGCAGCGCGCGGGCGGCGTTGCGCCCGACCTCGGACTGGCCGTTCCAGACGGTGGTGAGCGCGGGCGTGGCGATCGCCGCCTCTTCGAGGTCGTCGTAGCCGGTGACGGAGACGTCGCGGCCGGGCACGAGGCCGGCGCGGGCGATGCCGTTCATCAGGCCGATCGCCACGAGGTCGTTCCAACAGACCGCCGCCGTCGGCTTCTGCGGCAGCGAGAGGAAGTGCACCGCCGCCTCGAAGCCGCCCTGCTTGGTGCGCGGACCGGGGATGCGAAGGCCCGGGTCCACCTCGATGTTCGCCTTGCGCAGCGCGTTGACATAGCCCTGGTAGCGGTCCCGTCCGGTCGACGTCTGGTCCGTGCCGCCCACCATGGCGATGACCCGGTGGCCGAGGCCGATCAGGTGGTTGGTGGCGAGCGAGATGCCGTAGCTGTCGTCGCCGCGGAAGATCGGCACGTCCAGCCCCTCGATGGAGCGGGCGATCAGGATCGCCGGCATGCCGTTGTCCTCCGCGAGCCGGATGTCCTCCGGCGGCGTGCCGATCGCCGGCGACATGATCACGCCGTCGCCGCCGAGCTGCAGCAGCGTCTCGACGAAATTGCGCTGCTTCTCGACCGAATCGTAGTGGTTGGAGAGGATGAAGGTCTGCCGGTCCCGATCCAGCTCGCTTTCGATGGCCTTGAGGATTTCCGCGTAGAACGGGTTCATGATGTCGTGCACGACGACGCCGATGATGCCGGAGCGGGAGGTCCTGAGGCTCGCCGCGCGGCGGTTGTAGATATAGCCGAGCGCGCGCGCCTGTTCCTTGATCCTGTCGCGGGTCGCGACAGCCACGAGCGGGCTGTCCCTCAGCGCAAGCGATACCGTCGCCGTGGAAACGCCGAGCGTCTCCGCGATGGTGGAAAGCTTGATTTTCTGTGCCACGACCCCTCCCCGGCCAACGCGCAGCAACGCGGCTTTAAAACCGTTTATTTAAACAGTTTAAATGTCGTCGGCAACTGCCTTTTCGCTGCCGCGCGGCGCGTCCGGCATCGCGGCGTGCAGGTTCTCGTCCACGGTGCGCAGAAGCTTCAGGAGATGGCGCACGTCCTTCTCGCTGAGGCCTTCGGCCGCCTGCCGCTCGCTCAGCCGGCCGGCCTCGGTGATGTGGCCGACGGAGGCGCGGCCGGCCTCGGTGAGGTGCACGACGGTAAGGCGCCCGTCCGCCTCGTCCGGCCGGCGCTCGACGAAGCCCTGCGCCTCCAGCCGCCCGATCGTACGCGTCATGGTCGGCGCCTTGACGCCGAGGCGGGCGGCGAGCGCGCCGGCCGTCAGCCCGCCCTCCTGCGCGAGCGCGAGGATCACACCGTCCTGCCCGGCATAAAGGCCGGTGGCGAGCAGGTTGCGGGAAAGCACCGTGCGCATGGAGCGCGCCGCATTGACGACGGCGGCGGCAAGGCCCGCGCCCGAGACCTCCTCGTGCGACTTCTTCTTCTTGGCCTTTTTCCCGTCCTTGCCGTCCTTGTGCTTCTTGCCCATCCGCTGCCTCCTGGACCGCCCTTGCATCGCGGGCGCGGCCTTGTATGACAGAGGATCGAGGCTGGCGGCAAGTAAGGATCGGAGACACGCCATGGCGCATCCCAAGATGCGATGGACCGAAAACAACCCCATGCTGGGGCCGGAGGACCGCGCGGACTGGATCGCCGTCCTGCCGCTCGGCGCCCACGAGGGGCACGGCCCGCACCTGCCGCTGGAAACAGACACGCTGATCGCCGAGGGCATCGCCGAACGGCTGATGGCGGTCCTGCCGGCCCACCTTCCCGTCACCTTCCTGCCCGCCGAGCCCGTCGGCTATTCGCCCGAGCACCTCGACGTGCCGGGCACCCGTTCGCTCGGCTATGCGCAGGCGATCGAACGCTGGCTGCGCATCGCCGGGGACCTGCACCGTTTCGGCATCCGCAAGCTCGTGCTGCTCAACGCCCACGGCGGCAATTCGCCCCTGATGACGATCGTCGCGACCGAGGCGCGCGTGCGCTTCGGCATGCTCGTCGTTGCGACCGCCTGGACCCGCTTCGGCCAGCCGGCCGGCTGGATCGACCCGCAGGACAAGGCGATCGACATCCACGGCGGCGACATCGAAACCTCCGTGATGCTCGCCCTTCATCCCGGTCTCGTGCGCATGGACAAGGCGGAACGCTTCGGCTCGCGGCAGGCGGAGTTCGCCGCCCGCTTCGCCCATCTGCGCGCCTATGGCCCGCACGCCTTCGGCTGGAAGATGTCCGACCTCAACCCGAAGGGCGTGGCGGGCGATGCCGCCGCCGCGACGGCGGAAAAGGGCGAGCGGCTGCTGGCCCATGTCCTGCGCGGCCTCGTCGCCCTCCTCGAGGATGTCGCCGCGTTCGATGCGGATACGCTTCGCTAGGGCCGATCGACATTTGCGCTGACCCGTCCGATCTCCTATATCAGTCGCAACGACGGACCTTGGGTCCGATCATCCTTCGAGGCTCCCATGACCGAAACAGCTCTCCCCAAGCCCATCCCCGTCACCGTGCTCACCGGCTATCTCGGCGCCGGCAAGACGACGCTGCTCAACCGCATCCTCACCGGCAACCACGGCAAGAAATACGCCGTCATCGTCAACGAGTTCGGCGAGATCGGCATCGACAACGACCTGATCGTCGAATCGGACGAGGAAATCTACGAGATGAACAACGGCTGCATCTGCTGCACCGTGCGCGGCGACCTCATCCGCGTCGTCGAAGGCCTGATGCGCCGCCCCGGCCGCTTCGACGCCATCATCGTCGAGACCACCGGCCTTGCCGATCCGGTGCCGGTCGCCCAGACGTTCTTCATGGACGACGACGTGCGCCAGAAGACCGAGCTCGATGCCGTCGTCGCTCTCGTCGACGCCAAGCACCTGCCGCTGCGCCTCAAGGACAGCCGCGAGGCCGAGGACCAGATCGCGTTTGCCGACGTCGTGCTCATCAACAAGACCGATCTCGTCAGCCCGGAAGAGCTGGCCAAGGTGGAGGCGACGGTGCGCGTCATCAACCCCTCCGCCCGCATCCACCGCACGACCCGCTCGCAGATCGACCTCACCAAGGTTCTCGACCAGGGCGCGTTCAACCTGGAACGGGCGCTGGAAAACGACCCGCACTTCCTCGACCACGACCATCCGGACCATGTCTGCGGACCGGATTGCGACCACGACCATCATCATCACCATCATGGCCACGATCACCATGATCACGACCATCACCACCACGATCACGATCATGACCACCATCACCACGACCACGGCGTCTCGCCGATCCATGACGTGACGGTGCAGTCGATCTCGCTGCGCGGCGGGGAGATGAACCCCGACCGCTTCTTCCCCTGGATCCAGAAGATCACCCAGACGGACGGCCCGAACATCCTGCGCCTCAAGGGCATCATCGCCTTTGCCGGCGATGACGACCGCTATGTCGTGCAGGGCGTGCACATGATCGTCGAGGGCGACCACCAGCGCGCCTGGAAGGACGGCGAGAAGCGCGAAAGCCGCCTCGTCTTCATCGGCCGCGACCTCGACCGCGAGAAGATCGAGCGCACCTTCAAGGCGTGCGAGGCGCAGGCATGACGCCGAAAAGTGCGAAGCGGTTTTCGGACGACGTCATGCGCATGGAAAAGACCCGATAATGCCGACGGTCGCGCCCCTCGATCTCGACGGCCACGTCGTCGCGGCCGCCTTTCTCGGCGACGTGCCGTTCTTCGCCTCCGCCTCCGGCGCCGTCCATCGCCTCGATCACGGCCACAAGGTCACCGAAGCGCATGACGGCCTGCTCGCCTGCGTGCGCGACGAGGCGAACGATACGCTGATCACCGGCGGCGAGGACGGCAAGGTGCTCAGGATCGTCGCCGACGGCGCCGCGGCGCTTCTTGCCGAAGTGCCGCGCAAGTGGATCTCCGTGGTCGCCGCCGGCCCGCAGGGCGCGGTCGGCTTTGCGGAAGGCCGCACGGCGCGCGTCCGGCTTGCGGACGGCACGATCAAGGAATTTTCCGAGGCGCGCTCCGCCGAGGGCATCGCCTTCGCGCCGAAGGGCCTGCGTCTCGGCGTGGCGCGCTACAACGGCGTCTCGCTGCATTGGGCGGCCATGGCCGCCCCGCCCGTCGATCTCGAATGGAAGGGCGCCCATACCGGCGTCACCTTCTCGCCGGATGGCCGCTTCGTCGTCACCAGCATGCAGGAAAACGCCCTGCACGGCTGGAAGCTCGACACCAAGCCCGGGGCGGAGACCCGCCACATGCGCATGACCGGCTATCCCGCCAAGGTGAAGTCGCTCTCCTGGTCCGCCAGGGGCAAGTGGCTCGCCTCCTCCGGTGCGCCGGCCGCCATCGTCTGGCCCTTCGCCTCGAAGGACGGCCCGATGGGCAAGCCGCCGCTGGAGCTCGGCACCCGCGCCGACGTGATGGTCACGGCCGTCGCCTGCCATCCGGCCGAAGAGGTCGTCGCGATCGGCTATTCGGACGGCATGGTGCTCGCCGCCCGCTTTGCCGACGGCCGCGAGGCGCTGCTGCGCCGCCCCGGCAAGGGCGCCGTCACCTCCATGGCCTGGAGCCGCAACGGCAAGCTCCTTGCCTTCGGCAGCGAAGCCGGCGATTGCGGTGTCATCGACCTTGCCGGATAATGCCGACCGGAGAGGGAGGCAGCCATGGTTTCGTCGATCACCCCATGCCTGATGTTCGAGGGCCGCGCCGAGGAGGCGATGACCTTCTATGTCGGCCTCTTCCCCGAAAGCCGCATCGAGGAGATGGAGCGCTACGGGCCGGGCGAGGCCGGCAGGGAAGGCTCGGTCCGGCGCGCCCGCTTCAGCCTCGGCCGCCAGTCGGTGATGTGCATCGACAGCCCCGTATCGCACGCCTTCAGCTTCACGCCGTCCTTCTCCTTCTTCGTCGAATGCGAATCCGAAACGCGCATCCGGGAGCTGCATGCCGTGCTCGGCGATGGCGGCGGTGAACTGATGCCGCTCGACGACTATGGGTTCAGCCGCGCCTTCGCCTGGCTCAACGATCGTTTCGGCGTTTCCTGGCAGCTCAATCTCGCCTGAACACGAAAACCCGGGAGAGCCAGGCTCTCCCGGGCCACTGGCCGCAGGGGCAGGGAATGCGGTCAGTGCTTGCGCTTCTTGCAGCCGCAATCGCCGCCGAGGATGCCGACGGTGCTGCCGTTGAGGATGCCTGACAGGGTGCCGTTGAGCACGCCGTTCAGCACCTTGTTGCCGTCGTTGTCGCTGAGGATGTTGCCGACACCCACGCTCGGGGCGATCACGATGCCGCCTGTCCTGGTCTTGTTGCCGTTGAGGATGCCGATGCCGCCGAGCAGGCCGCCGGCCGAGGCCTGGCCGGTGCCGGCGAATGCGATGACGGTTGCAATGGCAATGATGCGGGTCTTGTTCATGGTCTCTCTCCTTTGGTTGCGCACCTTATCGGTACACAATCAAAGGTAATATAAGCCATGATTTACTCAACCAAATCTGCCAATCATAGCAAAGAGTTAACCATAACGTAGACAAGTTTAACAAATCCTCAATCCGATACAACTTTAGATATAATAAATTGCAATACTGGGGATATTATCAACCATTGAGAGAATTTTTAACCATGCAACCCTAGGATTCTGTTTCGGAAACGGACAGGATCAGATGCCGATGCGCCCCCTTCATGGCTTGCTTTGCGCCCTCTTCGCCCTTGCCGCCTGCAACCCGGCAAATGCCGATTCAACCCTTGATTACAGCCTCGGCGGCGGCCGGACATCGAACGTCTTTAGGGATACGACCGGCCTCGCCTCCCCTTTCAGCGAGGGGAAGATCGCCCTGCGCGGCAGCCTCGCCCTTGAGGATTCCCGCTTTGCCTACGGGTTGACGGCGAGCGTCCGGCGCATCGCCCGCTACCGTTTCGCGGACGAGCGGAAGGCCGGTGTCGAGATCGGCTATGCGCGCGACCTCGGCGAAGCCGTCGAGCTCACCCTCAAGGCCGGCATCGAGCACCGGCGGGACGGCGATCTCTTCCTTGCCCTGCCCGGCCTCCTGATCGGATACCGCAAGGCCGACATCGCCGCGGCGGCAAGCGCCGGCCTCGCCGTGGAACATTGGGACGGCAAGAGCCGCCTGACCGCCGCGCTGTCGAACCTTGACCGCGGCAAGGCGGATTTCACGCTGCGGGGCCTGCCGCGCCTGCGGCTGGAGGCCGGCAACCGGCTCTTCGAGCTGACGGGCGGCCATATCCGCCCGCTTCTCGGTGGCGAGGTGGGCGCCACCCTGCAATACCGCACGAACCGCATCCCCGCCGACGACCGTGAGCGGTTCGAGCGCCTTCCCGCCCGCACGCTGCGCGGCTCGCTCGCTTATGGCCGCGCCCTCGCCGGCGGCGTCACGCTCATGGCGGAGGCCGGCATCGTCGGCGTGGACAGTCCCGGGCTCGGCGGGACGGTCGACCGCACGCGCCCCTTCCTGAAGGCGGAGCTCGGCTGGCAGCTGTCGCGGGACACCGCGCTGAAGGCAAGGTTTGCGCGCGACATCCGGCTCGACGACATCGATGACCCGCTCGGCGAGGACGTGCGCACGGTCGGCCTCGCCCTGGAGACCGCGCTGACGGAAAAGCTGAAGCTCGCCCTTGCCTATGAGCAGGCCCGCAGCGACTGGCTCTACTACGACTACCAGACCCGCACGACGGGAGCGACGGCGACGCTGAGCTACACGCTGGCCAAAGGCGCGACGGTGGCGCTCGAATACAGCCACCTCGTACGCCGCGAAACGGACGAGGCCGCCGGCTTCAGGGTCGGCGGCCTCGCGGCGCGGTTTTCCGGCTCGTTCTGAAGCCTACCATTCGAGTTCGAGGTGCGGCCGGCCGTTCGAGGTCTTCTCCCTCGTCCGCCCCGTCTCGTCGACCGTGCAGCTGACGCGCTGGCGGAAGGCGGAGAAGCTTTCGAAGGTCACCACGTCCACCGGCTCGTCGAAGTGCAGCGTCATGCGGTAGCGGCCCGGCTGGTTCGGCAACGCCTGCACACCGATGACCTCCGCGTCGAAGGGCTGTCCAAGGTAGTGGCCGCGCACGCGCGAGCCGAGCATCCACGGATTGAACGGCGGCCGGTTGCCCGCGGCGGCATGGAGCGTATTCCAGTCGCGAAAGCCGTATTGCGCGGCGATGAGTTCGAGCGCACGGGAATGGGAAACGGGCTGCCCGTCGTCCGCAAACCGGTTGCGCAGGCGTCTTGCCTGATCTTTCAGGGCATCGAGGGAAGGAAGCGGCGTCGATGAGGGACGCATGTCGGATCTCCAATATCTGCATGCATCTGTCGGAGGGAGCCCGCATTGCCACCGGTTCGCATGCGTGATGCTGGAAGACCGATTGTCTGATCGAGAGACTTCACCAAAGCTTGCGCTCGCGGACGGCAGGGGCTCTCACCCTGCCCCGCACATAGGCATTCACCGCCCGTCTGTCAAATGCTCCGGTGGCGGCGCATCGCCACCGGAAGCGTGGTCTTGCCGGAGGGCCCGCCCCGTCCCCCGCGGACGACGGGGCGGTTTCCCCGCGCCGGACCTCAGAAGCGGTAGGTGATGCCGGCGCCGACCAGCCAGGGATCCAGCTTGGCCTTGCCGGTCAGCGGCGCGCCGTTGAAGTCCACCTTCCATTCGGGCTCGAGGAAGAGCTTCTTCACGTCGAAGTTCACGCCCCAGTGCTCGTCCAGCATGTAGTCGAAGCCGACCTGCAGCGCCGCACCCAGCTTGTTCTTGACGTCGAGGCCGCTGAAGGCGCCCGAGCCGGACTGGTTGTAGAAGAGCGTGTAGTTCACGCCCGCGCCGACATAGGGCTTGAAGGCGCCGAAATCGGTGAAGTGATATTGCAGGGTCAGCGTCGGCGGCAGGAGCCACGTCTTGCCCACCTTGCCGAGGCCGGCGATAGAGCCGTCCGCATTCACATTCGCATAGGTCGTGCCGAGGATGAGCTCGGCGGCGATGTTGTCGGTGAAGAAGTAGGAAATGTCGAGTTCCGGGACGAGCGTGTCCGAATAGGAAAGGTCGGAGCCGGCAATCCCGTCGACGAAACCGGAATCGTTGGTCAGGACGCCGAGGCCGCGCACGCGGATCTGCCAGGGGCTCTGCGCCGCGAAGTCGGTCGTCGCCTCCGGCGGCGCCATGCGCTCTTCGAGGTCCGCCGCCGGCGCCTGGCCGCCGAGCAGCATAAGGCCGGCCGCAAGGGCGGCAAGCTTCGTCATCCCATTTCCGTTCATGTCGTCTCTCCATCGGTCGCGACTCTTTGCGCGGCGACTATGAAGCCACGGGCAAACGACCTCCTTTGAGATGGATCAAACGAAGGCGGAACGGCACCGGGATTGGCGCAGAATTCGTACAGATGTTGACGATTGCCTAATAAAAACAATGACAGGCATCAAGAACGAGGAGCCGGCCGTAGCCGGCGCCCCTTTCAGGCGGCCTTGGGCAGCCCGGCCGGCATGCGGCGGCGGCCGCTGGCGACGAGCACGCCGGCGGCGCCGTCGAGCCAGCCGTCCTTCAGTTCCAAAGCGAGGAACCGGCGGCGCGCGAACGGGCCGGGCATGACGAGATGCTGCGCCTTGTCGGCGAAGAAGCCGAAACGCTCGTAATATTCCGGATCGCCGACGAGCAGCACCGCGCCGTGGCCGCGGTCGCGCGCCTCGGTCACCGCGGCCCGCATCAGCGCGCCGCCGATGCCCTTGCCCTCGTGCGCGCAATCGACGGCGAGCGGGCCGAGCAGCAGCGCCGGCACGGCATTGCCGTCCGAATCGACCCCTGCCTCGACATTCCACAGGCGAACCGTGCCGATGACGTGGCCGTCCGGATCGCGCGCGACGAGCGCGAGGCCCTCCGCCGGCATGCGGCCGCGGCGCAGCTTTTCGGAGGACTTGCGGAAGCGGGCCTCGCCCATGACGCTGTCGAGCAGGCGCTCGCGCGCGACGACGTCGCCGGCGTTCTCCCGGTCGATGGTGAAGGCGGCATGCGCGAAGAACGCGCGGACAGAATCAAGAACAGTGGCCATCTCTGGGCCTCCCGAACTCAAAACCGTTTCAGACGGTATCCGGAATGAAGTGTGAGGGTGGCGCTCCCGCAGGGACGGGAGCGCCGTGGCGGTCAGATGACGTAGGCCTTGAGCGGCTCGAAGCCGTTGAAGGCGACCGCCGAGTAGGTCGTCGTGTAAGCGCCCGTGCCCTCGATCAGGACCTCGTCGCCGATCGTCAGCGAGACCGGCAGCGGATACATGTTCTTCTCGTAGAGCACGTCGGCCGAATCGCAGGTCGGGCCGGCGAGCACGCAGGGCTCCATCCGGTCCTCGTCGCGCGGCGTGCGGATCGGATAGCGGATCGCCTCGTCCATGGTCTCGGCAAGGCCGCCGAACTTGCCGATGTCGAGGAAGACCCAGCGGTGGTTGTCGTTGTCCGACTTCTTCGAGACGAGGACGACCTCCGCCTTGATCACGCCCGCATTGCCGACCATGCCGCGGCCCGGCTCGATGATGGTCTCCGGGATCTGGTTGCCGAAGTGCTTCTTCAGCGCGCCGAAGATCGCCTGACCATAGGCTTCAGCGGACGGAACGTCGCGCAGGTACTTCGTCGGGAAACCGCCGCCCATGTTGACCATCTTCAGCTCGATGCCCTGCTTGGCAAGCGAGACGAAGACGCGCTTGGCATCGGCGAGCGCCGAATCCCAGGCGTCGAGCTTCGTCATCTGCGAGCCGACATGGAAGGACACGCCGTAGGACGTCAGGCCGAGCTGGTGGGCGTAGACGAGCACGTCGACGGCCATCTGCGGCACGCAGCCGAACTTGCGCGACAGCGGCCATTCGGCGCCCTCGCCGTCCGTCAGCACGCGGCAGAACACGCGCGCGCCGGGTGCGGCGCGGGAGATCTTCTCGACTTCCTCATGGCTGTCGACGGCGAAGAGCGAGACGCCGAGCGCATGGGCACGGGCGATGTCGCGCTCCTTCTTGATCGTGTTGCCGAAGGAGATGCGCGAAGCGGTCGCGCCGGCGTCGAGCGCCATCTCGATTTCGGCGACGGACGCGCAATCGAAGTTGGAGCCCATGCTGGCGAGAAGGCGCAGGATCTCCGGCGCCGGGTTGGCCTTGACGGCATAGTAGATCGCGCTGTCCGGCAGCGCATGGCGGAAGGCCTTGAAGTTGTCGCGCACGACATCGAGGTCGACCACGAGGCAGGGGCCGTCGGGACGTCGGGTGTTCAGGAAGTCGATAATACGTGCAGATGCCATCTCGGTATTCCCCATATCCAGGTTGCTCCGGGAAAACCCGGAGGACAAAGGGCAGATGCGGCAACGCTCTGGAACCAGCCGGTGGAGACCCCGGAACCAAGCATGCGCATCGTGCGCGAACGGTGAACCGAAGCCCGCCTAGGCTTCAATTCGGCTTTGTCTGCCTTGGATTGGTTGGGAGAACCCGACCGCACGTCCGGCAATGAAGGTGTGCCTCTTCAGTAACCCCGGCTGATGGAAAGCCGGGAGACACCAGAAAGGCCCGCACCGTCGTTGCTTCAAGATGTCCTCGCATTTCCCGGTTGGCCGGGATAGCGACTGGAGCGGTTAGGTCCAGGTACCTTACCGATGATCCTCACCAAATCGAGGGTCGGCGGACACCCACAGGCACGTGCGACTTTGGGCAAGGCTGGAGATAAGAAGAATCGCTGTCGTAATCAAGAGGTTTTTTGCGTTCGACTATTGAAAATATTCATCGAGCCACGACATTCGCGGAACTGGTTTTGACGCATCCTTTCCGCGTCCGGCGGCCCAGGCGCCGGACCCCGCGCCGCGACACGGCGGCGTATCGTTCAAGTGGGGACACATGGATACATTGACCCGAATTCGGGCCTTCATCGACGTCGTCGATGCAGAAGGCTTTTCCGCCGCCTCGCGCAGGACCGGCCGCTCGAAGGCGCTTCTGTCCAAATACGTGCGGGAGCTGGAGGACGAGCTGGGCACGCTGCTGCTCAACCGCACGACCCGCCAGTTCTCGATGACCGAGGCCGGCCACACCTACTACCGCACCGCCTCCGACATCCTGAAGGAGATCGACAACCTGGCCGATCTCGTTCGCGAGAAGAACACGGACCTGCGCGGCAAGCTGAAGGTCTCCGCTCCGCGCACCTTCGTGGACGCCGACATCGGCCAGTCGCTCATCGACTTCGGCCGGCAGCACCCGGAACTCTCGCTGGAGATCGTCTCCGACGACCGGTTCGTCGACCTGGTGGAGGAAGGGTTCGATGTGGCGATCCGCATCACGCGGCTCGAGGATTCCGCCCTCATCGCCCGCAAGCTCGGCGACTTCTTCCTGAAGATCTGCGTGACCGAGGAATTCCTGGAGCGCGCCGGCCCCATCAACCATCCGAGCGATCTCGCCCGCCTGCCCTGCATCATCGACACCAACGGCAAGTCGCACAGCAACTGGCGCTTCGTCGACGAGAAGGGCGCCGGCTTCAGCGTGCCGGTCGGCGGCCATATCGAGGTCAACAGCCCGACGGCGGCCGTGCGCGCGGCGGCAAGCGGCCTCGGCGTCGCGCAGGTGCCGGCCTTCATCGCCCGCCCCTGCCTCGATTCCGGCCGGATCGTCTCGATCCTCGAGGACTACCTGCCGACCGACCGCGGCATCTACGCGATCTACCCGCATCGCCGCTACCTGCCGGCGAAGGTCCGCACCTTCGTCGATTTCCTGCACGGCTGGTTCCGTCGCAATCCCGGCATCGAGGCGTAGTAAAGTCCCAATTCCGACCCATTTGCGTTACATTGAACCGGACGAATCCCGAGACCGCCACGCCGCTCCGAGAGGATAGAAACCGATGCGCGCCCTCCCCCTTCTCGTTGCCGGAGCAGCCCTCCTCGCGCCGGCTGCGGCCTTCGCCCATCCGCATATCTTCGCGGAAGCGCGGCTCGAAGTGGTCGCGAGCGAGGACGGCACGGTCAACGAACTGCGCAATGTCTGGCGTTTCGACGAGATGTTCTCCGCAAGCGTCGTCATGGACTTCGACAAGAACAGCAATGCCGAGCTCGACCCCGACGAGCTCGCCGAGGTCGGCAAGACCGTCCTCGAATCGCTGGAGGAGTTCAGCTACTACACGACGATCACCGAGGACGGCAAAACCATCAAGGTCGCCAAGCCCGACGCGATAAACGTCGACTACAAGGACGGCCAGCTGCTGATGTTCTTCACCGTCAAGCCGGGCGAGGTCATGCCGCTCAAGGGCAAGCTGACGTTCGGCGTCTACGACCCCACCATGTATGCGGCGATGGATTTCGCCTCGGACGACGACCTCGTCACCGTCGGCGACAAGTTCGCCGCCTGCAAGCGCGCGGTCGTCAGGCCCGACCCGGACGAGGTGCTCGCCCAGAACCAGGACAGCCTGACGGAAGCCTTCTTCAACGACCCGGCAGGCACCGACATGTCGAAACTCTTCGCCACCCGTCTGGAGCTGACATGCTGACCCGCGCGTTCCATGCCGATGCCCTGAAGCAAAGAGGCGTGCTCCTCGCACTCGTCCTCGCCCTTGCTTTCATTCTCACCGCAGGCCTCGCCCATGCCCAGTCGCCGCTCGGCATCGGCTCGGCGGAGCCGGGTTTCAACACGTCCGGCGTCTTCGGCGGCCTGTTCGCCTGGATCAACGCCCAGCAGCAGGGCTTCTACCGGCTGATGACGGGCGCCCTGAAGGAAATGCGCGAGAACCCGTGGGCGGCCTCGACGCTCGTCGCGCTGTCCTTCGCCTATGGCGTCTTCCACGCCGCCGGCCCCGGCCACGGCAAGGCCGTGATCTCCTCCTACATGCTGGCGAACGAGGTGGAGCTGAAGCGCGGCGTGCTCCTCTCATTCCTCTCCTCGATCCTCCAGGGCATCGTCGCCATCCTGCTCGTCGGCGCGGCCTACCTGTTCCTGCGCGGCACGACGATCTCGATGACCGACGCCACCCGCGCGCTCGAGATCGGCAGCTACGCCCTCATCGCACTGTTCGGCGCCTGGTTGCTTTTCCGCAAGCTCCGGCCGGCCGAGCGCCGCGCCTCCGCGCTCGGCGCGCAGGCCGTCGAGGTCCGCGACGATCACCATCATCACCACCACGCGCACCATCATCATCACCATCATGCCGGTGAAGTCTGCGCCACCTGCGGCCATGCCCATGCGCCGGATCCCTCGCTTTTGAAGGGCGAGCGCTTCGCGCTCAGGGAGGCCTGGTCGGCGATCGTCGCCGTGGGGCTGCGTCCCTGCTCCGGCGCGCTCATCGTGTTGAGCTTCGCGCTCCTGAACGGCCTCTATCTCGGCGGCATGCTCGCCGTGCTCGCCATGTCGATCGGCACGGCCATCACCGTCTCCATCCTCGCCACCCTCGCCGTCACCGCCAAGGGCGCGGCCGTGCGCTTCGCCGGCAACGGGTCTGCGGCCGTGCGCGTCGGCACCGCCATCGAGATCGGCGGCGCGGCGCTGGTGATGGTCCTGGGGCTGGTCCTGCTCGGAGCCGCGCTGCAGGCCTAGAGAAATCCCGGCAAAATCCGGTTCATCGGGGCATTCGGCTGAATGCTAACCTTCGCGATTGCGCTGGTAGCGCGAGCGCAGCCAGAAGAGCAGGAAGAAGCCGAGTACAAGCAGCGTGCCGAACATGCCTGCCAGCCACGGCGAGACGTCGCCGAGCGCGATCATGACGCGCGGCAGGAAGTAGAACGCCACGCCCGTGCCGATGAGGATGAGGAGCGCCGCCAGCGCCGGCGATTTCGCCTTGCGTTCGGGTGCCCCGCTCATGCCGGGTCCGCCTTGGCGATCTCGGCACGGATGTCTTCCAGCTTGCGCTTCTGCCGGCCGGCCGCATCGAAGTTCGCCGGAGACAGCCAGGCCTCGAACGCCTTGGCGAGGACCGGCCATTCGCCGTCGATGATCGAGAACCAGGCGGTGTCGCGGTTCTCGCCCTTGGAGAGCATGTGCTGGCGGAAGACGCCCTCGAAGGTAAAGCCGAGGCGGGCGGCGGTGCGCTTGCTCGCCTCGTTGCCGTCGTGGCACTTCCACTCGTAGCGGCGGTAGCCGAGATCCTCGAAGACATGCTTTGCCAGGAGATACTGCGCCTCAGTGGAGAGCGGCGAGCGGGACATGCCGCTCCCGTGGGCGATGCCGCCGATCTCGACCACGCCGTTCGCCGGATCCGGGCGCATGTAATGCGCCATGCCGACGACCTTGCCGCTGGCCTTGTCGACGATGACCTCGCGCACCCAGCCGGACTTGATCACCGCCTCCGACCAGGCGTCGAAATCCTCGATGCCGGCAAAATCGTCCTGCGAGAAATAGCGCAGCAGCGCATTGATCTGCAGCCCGCCGAAGGCATTCCAGAGAGCCTGGAGATGCCTTGCGCGATCATAGGGCTCGATGTGCACGGTGCGCCCTTCCAGCGTGACGGGCGCAGGCGGCGGACAACCCTTCCAGTCTTTGAGATCGCGCATCAATTCCTCCTTCGGTCCCGCCGAAGGCATAGAACAGCGGGCGGTTCCAGGCAATGCGGAAAGCGGCGGCCGGCCGCTCCCCCGCTACGCCGGGACCTTGGCCGCGGAGACCGTCGCCTCGATATGGTCGACCAGCGCATCCGGCAGGCCGAGGCGGCCGGCGAGCAGGTCGAGGTAACCGCGCTCGGCGCGCGACTCCGGCTCGATGGCGAGGCGCGAGGCGGTGTAGAGCTCCACGCGCTGCTCCTCGGTCTTCGCCGCCGCGATGATCGCGTCGAGATCGACCGGATTGGCGAGCTCCTCCTCGAGGAACTGCGCGGCATCCTCGCCGAGGCCGGAAACCTTCAGCTTGTCCACGATGCGGGCGCGCTCGGCATCGTCGATATGGCCGTCCGCGCGGGAGGCGGCGATCATGGCGCGCACGAGGACGAGGGCGAAGTCGGTGCTGACGGCCTCCGGGTTGAAGCCGGAATCGGCCGGCGGCGGCAGGAGCTCCGGCGTGCCGGCCTGAGCGGTCTCCTGCGGGTTCTGGCCGGCCTTGTAGTTCTTGTAGGCCTGGTAGCCGAGGCCGGCGATGGCGGCGAGGCTGCCGAGCTTCAGCGCCGAACCCGCGACCTTGCGGCCGCCGCCCGTGCCGAGCAGCACGCCGGCGATGGCGATGGTGGCAAGAGGGTTGTCCTTGGCGAGCTGGGTGACCTGGCCCGCGCGGTCGCGCACGGTTCCGCCGGCGCCGGGCACCTGGGAACCGAGGAACTGGTCAAGCAACTTCTTGGCGTCAAACATGGGCGGTCTCCGTTTCTCCTGCCGACTGCAAGGCAAGATAGGAATGCCCATTCTAAATTACAAACGCATAACGGGGAGAACGGCCGCGGACGGCGACGCCGCGACCGGCGGCGGGCCGGACAATTACGTCGGCCTTCTCAGCCTTTCAGGGCGGCGGCTTCGGCGGCAAGCTTCTCGATGCCCGCCCAGTCGCCCCTGGCGACGAGGTCCTTCGGCGCGACCCACGAGCCGCCGACGCAGACGACGTTGGGCAGCGAGAGGTAATCGCGGGCATTGGCGAGCGAGATGCCGCCCGTCGGGCAGAACAGCGTGCCGGCGAGCGGCGAGGACAGCGCCTTGATATAGGCCGCGCCTCCCGCCTGCTCGGCCGGGAAGAACTTCAGCACCTCGTAGCCCTCCTCGCGAAGGCCCATGACCTCGCTCGCGGTGGCCGCGCCCGGCAGAAGCGGGATTTCGGAATCGGCCGCCGCCTCGATCAGCTCCTGCGTCGTGCCGGGGCTGACGATGAACTGCGAGCCCGCCTCGGCCGCCGCCTCGAACTGCGCGGCATTGAGGATCGTGCCGGCACCGGCGACGGCGCCCTCGACTTCGTTCGCCACCGCCCGGATCGCCTCCAGCGCGGCGGTCGTGCGCAGCGTGATCTCGATCGCCTTCAGCCCGCCGGCCACGAGCGCGCGCGCCAGCGGAACGGCCGTCTTGACGTCTTCGACGATCAGCACCGGCACCACCGGCTGCAGCTTCAGGACGGAAAGGAGCTTGGCGTTCTTCTCGCTCATGGCACCACCTTTTTAAAACGATTGAATTGAGATCGGCATACCGCGTCCGCGCCATCGTGTCGAGCCTAAAGCATGATGCGTGCACTTGTCATGACACACTTATCGTGTGTAGTCTGCCCTCGCCCAAGCCCATCTCCAACAGCGAAAGCGTGCCTATGGCGAAAGAGATCGAGCGGAAGTTCCTGGTGTCGGGCCAGCGCTGGCGCACCTTCGCAGATGAAGGCATCGCCATACGGCAGGCCTACGTGGTGGCCCAGGACGATCGGTCTCTCCGGGTTCGCATCTATGGCGACGGACACGCGCGCATCACCCTGAAAGTCGGCCATACGGCCCTCGTTCGCGACGAATACGAGTTCGATATCGACCGCGACGAGGCCGAGGACATGCTGCGCCATGCGATCGGCAACGTGATCGAAAAGGTGCGCTACCGGGTGCCGCACGAGGGCCATGTCTGGGAGGTCGATGTCTATGAGGGCACCCATCGCGGCCTGGTGATCGCCGAGGTCGAGCTTTCCTCGATCCACGACGAGCCGCGGCTGCCGAACTGGGTGGGCCGGGAAGTGACCGGCGAAAGCCAGTATTCCAACCAGTCGATGGCGCTCGGCATGAGCAGCGGCGCGAGCCTGCGCCAGCTTGCCTGAGCGGCCCGCGGCCGGACCATGCGCCGCATTGCCTGAAATGTGCCGAAGCTGTATGTGGCGGCCATGACAAACGAGATTCCTTCGCCAGCACGGGCGCCAGTACAGGACAGCGGCTTCCTCGTCGCCGCGCTCTACCATTTCGTCTCGGTTCCGCGTTTTGCGGACCTGCGTGCGCCCTTGCAGGCGCTTTGCGAGGACAACGGCGTGCGCGGCACGCTGCTTCTCGCCCATGAGGGCATCAACGGCACGATCGCCGGGCCGGACGCCGGCGTGCGCGCCGTGCTTTCCTTCCTGCGCAGCCAGCCGGAATTTTCGGGGCTGGAGCACAAGGAGAGCCATGCGAGCGAGATGCCCTTCCTGCGCATGAAGGTGCGGCTCAAGAAGGAGATCGTCACCATGGGCGTCGAGGACATCGACCCCACGCGCTCGGTCGGCACCTATGTGGCGCCCGCGGACTGGAACGCGCTGATCTCGGACCCCGACACCATCGTCATCGACACGCGCAACGACTACGAGACGGCGATCGGCATGTTCAAGGGCGCGGTCGATCCGAACACGAAGACCTTCCGCGAGTTCCCGGACTGGGTGCGCCGGAACACCGGCCTGCACAACAAGCCGAAGATCGCCATGTACTGCACCGGCGGCATCCGCTGCGAGAAGGCGACCGCCTTCATGAAGGAACAGGGCTTCGAGGAGGTCTACCACCTCAAGGGCGGCATCCTGAAATACTTGGAAGAGGTGCCGCCGCAGGAGAGCCTTTGGGAAGGCGCCTGCTTCGTCTTCGACGAACGCGTCTCCGTCACCCACGGCCTCGAAGAGGGCGAGCACAAGCTCTGCCGCGCCTGCCGGCACCCGCTGACGGCAGAGGAGATTGCCTCGCCGCTCTACGAGGCCGGCGTCTCCTGTCCGCATTGCCACGCAACGCGCAGCGAGGCGGACCGCCGGCGCTTCCGCGAGCGGCAGAGGCAGATGAACCTCGCCCGCAAGCGCGGGGAGCGGCATCTGGGAAAGTAGTCCGGCCATAGTGCCCCTTCCGGATCACGCATCCTGGTGGCGGAGCTTGCGGGGAGAGGATCAGGGTGAGGGGCAAGCTCCGAAACGCCGGCGGCTCGCTTTTCCTTCCGATTTTCCAAGGGGTCACCCCGCCCGATGATTCCCCTTCGGGAACTCGCCCGCGAGCGCCGCATACCAATGGCCGCTCTTCTTCACCGTGCGCACCTGCGTCTCGTAATCCACGTGCACGATGCCGAAGCGCATCCTGTAGCCTTCCGCCCACTCGAAATTGTCCATGAGGCTCCAGGCGAAATAGCCGCGCATCGGATAGCCCTCGGCGATGAGGCCGGCGGTGACGGCGAGGTGGTCGGCGATGTAGTCGAGCCGCGGCTGGTCGTCGACCGTCCCGCCCTCCACGCCCATGTTGTAGCAGGCGCCGTTCTCGGTGATGTAGCACGGGGGCAGCGGGTAGTCGGCGTTGAGCCTGCGGACGAGGTCGCCGAGCGCGGGGGCGAAAACCTCCCAGCCGATGTCGGTCCTGGCCTCGGCGACCGGCGGCGCGGGCACGGTGGCGGGAAATTCCGCACCGTCGGCCGGGTCGTGGGATACGCGCATCGGCGTGTAGTAGTTGAGGCCCCACCAGTCGAGCGGCTGGGAGATCGTCTCCATGTCGCCGGGCTCGATCGCCGGCATGCGGTGGCCGAGGGCGGCAAGGAAGCTTTCGGGATATTCGCCCTTGAAGACGGGGCCGAAGAAGACGCCGTTGTGGAAATCGAAGGCGCGGGCAGCGGCTGCCCGGTCGGCCGGGCTGTCGCTGCCCGGATAGATCGCATGGGCGTTCAGCACCAGGCCGACCGGCAGCGACGGCCGCTCGGAGCGGACGGCGGCGACGCCGAGACCATGTGCCAGATTGGTGAAGTGGAGCGCATGAAGCGCTGCGTCCATGTCGCGCTCGCCCGGCGCGTGGATGCCGTAGAGGTGGCTCAGCCAGACGGAGCACCAGGGCTCGTTGAAGGTCGCCACCGCATCCAGCCGGTCGCCGAGCCGGGCGGTCACCGCCCTGGCATAGCGCTGGAAGGCATAGGCCGTCTGCCGCGCCGTCCAGCCGCCGTCGCCCATGAGCATCAGCGGAAGATCCCAATGGTAGAGCGTGGCGAAGGCCTTGATGCCCCGCGCCTTGAGGCCGTCGACGAGGCGGTCGTAGAAATCCAGCCCCTTCTCGTTCACCGGGCCGGTGCCTTCCGGAACGATGCGCGGCCAGGCGATGGAGAAACGATAGGCCGCAACGCCGAGCGAGGCGATGAGGTCGAGGTCCTCCTCCAGGCGGTTGTAGTGGTCGCAGGCGACATCGCCGTTGTGCCGGCCATGGACGCGGCCCGGCATGTTGGAGAAGGCGTCCCAGATCGACGGCTTGCGCCCGTCCGCCTTCGAGGCGCCCTCGACCTGGAAGGCGGCGGTCGCCACGCCGAACACGAAGTCGCCGGGAAAACGGTCGGCAAGGGTCTTGGGGTCGATCATCGGGCGCTTCCGGTCCTTACGTGCTGCGCGCCGTCGCAGGCGCTTCTGCAACGTTGCAGTAATGCGGCCGCGCGAAAAGTCAACGCCTGCGGCATGCAGTATCGTTCACGCGGCATTTGCGTCCGTGGTTTTTCGAAGGGCATTCGGACGGGGTGTGCCGCACAGGCACGCCCGGCGCGTGAGGGTCCGCGTCCTTTCCCCACCCCCCGCGCCGACTCCGCTTCACTGCCACGCCTGGCAGCGTATCCGCGGCGGGTTGCGGGGGCGGGGAAAACCGCGGGGCGGTTTGCTGGAAAGCGAGGGTTTTCCGGTGGGTGGATCCTCGGGTCAGGCCCGAGGATGACGACAGAAGAGAGGGTGCCGAGGGCTATCGCGATGGTTCCGCGTGCCGCATCGTGCCTTGCCCGCGCAGGGCAGAGCTTAAAGCAGCGCCTGCTTAAACAAAAGCTTAGGAAATCGTTCCGTAGAATGCCCGCGTCCTGGGAGGAGACAGGCGCGTGGTACGACGAATTCCGAAGCATCTCGTTCGCAAGGGCATGTTCGTCGAATCGGTCGAATGCCCGGACGCCGAATTTTCCGGGCGCCGTTTCCTCGTCCAGTCCGACGAGACCATACGCGCCATCCTCGCCACCTCCGCGGCCTACGCGTTGGTCAATCCGCAAAAGAGCATGATGGACATCGACGCGGCCGGCGGCCCGGCGGCCGGCGCGCAGGAGCGCAAGCGCACCGCCGAGACGGTCGTGCAGGCGACGAGCGCCTTGCGCGGCAGCTTCGATGCGGTGCGCCGCGGGCAGCTGCAGGCCGACACGCTCAACCCCGTCGCGGATGAAATCTCCAGCCGGATCGACGCCTCGCCCGAAATCTTCCTGGAGGTCACGCGCCTCAAGACGAAGGACGAGGGAACCTATGTGCATTCGCTGGCGGTGAGCGCACTGATGATGCGGCTCGCACGGTCTCTCGGCTATGCGGACGACATGGTGCGCGAACTCGGCGTCGCCGGCCTCTTGCACGATGTCGGCAAGCTCATGGTGCCGAACGCCATCCTCAACAAGGCCGGCCGGCTGGAGGCGGAGGAACGGCGCCTCGTGCGCAACCATCCCGAGGTCGGCTATCGCCTGCTGAAGGAACAGGGCGGCATGTCCCACCTCGTCCTCGACATCTGCCGGTACCATCACGAAACCCTGGACGGCAGCGGCTATCCGCTCGGCCTTGCGGCCGGCGAGCTCAGCCAGGAAATCCGCCTCGCCACCGTCTGCGACGTCTTCGAGGCACTGACGAGCGCCCGCCCCTACAAGCAGCCGTGGACCGCACGGGATGCGCTGAGCTGGATGTTCAGCCGCGGCCAGCTGTTCGACAAGAAACTGGTCATCCGCCTCGGCGGCATCTTCGCCTGAGGCGGTAGCCGGCCGCCGCGCCGGGGCGGGTACCCGGTCGCCTTTACGACAATCAGACCTTCACCCAGGCGCCGTTCCTTTTCGACGACTGCACGCAGGCATCGACGAAGAGCATGCCTTTCAGGCCGTCGTCGACCGTCGGATAAGTGACGGCGGGATCGACCTCGGCGCCGTTGCGCTTGGCGTAGATGGCGCGGGCGGCCTCCGAATAGATGTTGGCAAAACCTTCCAGATAGCCTTCCGGATGGCCGGAGGGCACGCGGCTGACGCGGCCGGCGGCCGCACCGGCGCCCGCGCCGTTGCGGGTGATCAGCCGCTTCGGCTCGCCGAACGGCGTGTACCAGAGATAGTTCGGGTCAGCCTGCACCCATTCCAGGCCCCCCTTGGTGCCGTAGACGCGCACCTTCAGGCCGTTCTCGTGGCCGGGCGCGACCTGGCTGCACCAGAGCGTGCCCTTGGCGCGCACCCCGTCTTTCTCCTTGAAGCGCAGCATCACATGGGCGTTGTCGTCGAGCCGGCGGCCCGGCACGAAGCTGTCGAGATCGGCGGAGAGCTCCTCGAGCTCGAGGCCGGAAACGAAGCAGCCGAGATTATAGGCATGGGTGCCGATGTCGCCGGTCGAGCCGCCCGCGCCCGACTTCGACGGGTCCGTGCGCCAGGCGGCCTGCTTCTGGCCGCTGCTCTCGATGTCCTCCGTCAGCCAGTCCTGCGGATATTCCATCTGCACGAGGCGGATGGCGCCGAGCTCGCCGCTGGCGACCATCTCGCGGGCCTGGCGGACCATGGGATAGCCGGTGTAGTTGTGGGTGAGCACGAAGAGCGCGTCGCTCTCCTCCGCCAGCTTCTTCAGCTTACGGGCGTCGGAAAGCGTCGAGGTCAGCGGCTTGTCGCAGATGACATGGATGCCGCGCTTCAAAAACTCCTTCGCGGCCTCGTAGTGCACGTGGTTCGGCGTGACGATCGCCACCGCCTCGATGCCGTTCTTCAGCTTGACCTCGCGGATCGCCATCTCCTTGAAGCTGCCGTAGCTGCGCGCGGGGTCGAGACCAAGCTCGCGCGCCGACTGCGCGGCCTTTTCCGGCGAGGACGAGAGCGCGCCGGCGACAAGCTCGTAATGGTCGTCCAGCCGGGCCGCGATGCGGTGCACCGCGCCGATGAAGGCGCCCGAGCCGCCGCCGACCATGCCGAGCCGGATGCGGCGCTCCCGCGTCTCGCTGGTGCTTCCTTCGATTGCCATATGTGTTCCTCCTGAAAGTTCATCGTGGGGCAAATGCCCCTCATCCGGCCTGCCGGCCACCTTCTCCTTGGCTGCGGGGCGAAGGGGATAGGACGCACGGTTTTCCTCAAACAACGCCCGTTCGTGGGGCAAGTCCCCTCTCCCCGCTTGCGGGGAGAGGGCCAGGGTGCGGGGCAGCCCTCACAGCCCCAGCATGCGCCGGTTCGCCGCCTCGTCCGTACCCGCATCGGCGAAATCGTCGAAGGCCTTCTCCGTCACGCGGATGATGTGCGCCTTGACGAACTCGGCCCCCTCGCGGGCGCCGTCCTCCGGGTGCTTGAGCGCGCATTCCCATTCGACCACGGCCCAGCCGGCGAAATCGTTGGCGGCCATCTTGGAGAAGACGGCGCCGAAATCGACCTGGCCGTCGCCGAGCGAGCGGAAGCGGCCGGCGCGGTCCACCCAGCCCTGGTAGCCGCCGTAGACGCCCTGCCGGCCGGTCGGGTTGAACTCGGCATCCTTCACATGGAACATGCGGATGCGGTCCTTGTAGATGTCGATGTTGTCGAGATAGTCGAGGCACTGCAGGACGTAGTGCGAGGGATCGTAGAGCATGCAGGCGCGGGCATGGTTGCCGGTGCGCTCCAGGAACATCTCGTAGGTGATGCCGTCGTGCAGGTCCTCGCCGGGATGGATCTCGTAGCAGACGTCGACGCCGTTCTCCTCGGCATGGTCGAGGATCGGCTTCCAGCGCCTTGCGAGCTCGTCGAAGGCCGTCTCGACGAGGCCGGCCGGGCGCTGCGGCCAGGGATAGACGAAGGGCCAGGCGAGCGCGCCGGAAAAGCTCGCCATGGCATCAAGGCCGAGGTTCCTCGAAGCCGTCAGCGCCATCTTCACCTGGTCCACCGCCCATTCCTGCCGCGCCTTGGGATTGCCGCGCACTTCGGGCGCCGCAAAGCCGTCGAAGGCCTCGTCATAGGCGGGATGCACGGCGACGAGCTGGCCCTGGAGATGGGTGGAAAGCTCGGTGACCTCGACGCCGTTCTCGCGCGCCTTGCCGGCGAACTCGTCGCAATAGGCCTTGGACTCGGCCGCCTTCTTCAGGTCGATGAGGCGGGTGTCCCAGGTCGGCACCTGCACGCCCTTGTAGCCGATGTCGGCGGCCCATTTTGTGATCGCGTCCCAGGAGTTGAACGGTGCGGCATCGCCGGCGAACTGGGCGAGAAACAGGCCGGGGCCCTTGATCGTCTTCATCTTTGGCTTCCTCCCATGCATCCGGCCGTTCCTGCGGCCAGTCGAAGATAGTTTTGCGGTACGTACCACAGCGCGTGGCAGGCTAACGGCCTTTGGCAGGATGGGCAATGCGGAAATGCGGGATTGGTGGAATTGAGGTGCGCGGGCTTGTCGACGGAGGCGCGGTGCGCGGGCTTCGTCGTCGAACCGCCCGGGCAGAACCCGGGCGGATCGCTTCGTCTTCGGATCAGAACGGGGAATCCGGGAAGTAGAAGTCCTTCGCGTTGTCCTTCGTCACCAGCGTGGCGTCGATGGTGTAGACGCCACGGACCGGGACCTGGCCGTAGAAGTTGGCGGCGGTCATTTCGAGCGCGGTGCCGACCATCGCCGGCGGATAGAGCACGTCGACCGGGATCATCTTGTCGCCGTCCATGACCTTCTTGATCATCTCCTTCGAGCCGGCGCCGGCCACGACATACTGGATGTCCGTGCGGCCGGCCTGCTCGATGGCCTGGAGGACGCCGACGGCCATGTCGTCGTCCTGGCACCAGACGACGTCGATCTTCTGGTACTTGGTCAGGTAGTCCTGCATGACCTTGAAGGCGTCGTCGCGGTTCCAGTTGCCGTACTGGCGGTCGAGGACCTTGACGTTCGAGCCTTCGATGCCCTTGTCGAAGCCGTTCTGGCGTTCCTGGTCGATCGGGATCGGCATGCCGCGGATGACGACGACCTCGGCGTCCGGCGTCGTGGCCTTGATGTATTCGCCCGCCGTCTGGCCGAGCGCGAAGTTGTTGCCGGCGACGTAAAGGTCGCGCACCGTGTTGTCGTTGACGCTCGGCGCGCGGTCGACGAGGGCGACGAAGGTGCCGCCGTCCTTGATCTCCTTGATCGCGTTGACCAGCGGATCGGGGTCGGTCGGCAGGATGACGAGCGCGTCGATGCCCTGCGTCTGGAGGTCCTGCACGGCGTTGGCCTGGCTTGCCGGGTCCGGCGAGGTCTTGACGATGACGTTGAGGCCCTCGTGGCGCTCCATGAGGAGCTTGGCGACGCGCTCGGCGTGGTAGACCACGCCCGCCGTCCAGCCGTGGCTGGCGGCCGGGATGGAGACGCCGATCGTCACGTTCTTCTGTTCTTGTGCGTGGCCGAGGCCGGTGAAGGCGGCGAGCGCCGCAACCGTCAGGCCCAGTAGTTTCTTGCGCATGAGTTTCCTCCCAAAAGCAGGTCTTCCTTCATGGCCGGGGACCCGTGAACCCGGCTGTACTTACGACTTCCGCACCAGCGAGCGCTGGACGAGCATCGCAATGATGATGATCGCGCCCTGGATGGCCCCGATCAGATATTCGCTGATGAAGTTGGACAGCAGCATTATGTTGCCGACCAGTTCGAGAATGAAGGCGCCACAGATCGTGCCCCAGACGCGGCCCGCCCCGCCCTTCAGCGCCGTGCCGCCGACGACGACCGCGGTGATCGCCTGCAACTCCCAGAGAATGCCGGTGGTGGCGGAGGTGGAGCCGAGGCGCGGCACGTAGAGCAGCACGGCGATGGCGACGCACAGGCCCTGGATGACGAAGGCGATGGTGCGCACCCGGTCGACGGGGATGCCCGAATAGCGCGCCACGTCCCGGTTCGAGCCGACGGCGACGACATGGCGGCCGTAGCGCATGCGGTAAAGGACGAAGGCGGCAATGGCGGTGACGACGAGGATGACGACGATCGGCACCGGCACGCCGAAGAGGTGGCCGAAATAGGCCGGGCGGTAGAGCGCCTGCAGTTCCGGCTCGCGCAGCGTGATCGCGCCGCCCTGGGAAAGCCACGTCGTCAGGCCGCGGTATATGCCCATCGTGCCGAGCGTGGCGATGAAGGGCTCGATCTTGCCGACCGTGGTGATGAGGCCGTTGGCAAGGCCGCAGCCGGCGCCGATGATGACCGTCAGCACCACGGCGGCGGTCAGCATGAGCGAGGGATCGGCGATCGCGCCGGAATTCATGAACAGGATCATGATCGAGGCGACGAAGGCGACCATGGAGCCGACGGAAAGGTCGAGGTCGCCGGAGGAGATGACGAAGGTCGCCCCGACCGCGATGATCGCGATGAAGGCGCTGCGCGTCGCCACGTTCGCCAGGTTGTTGAGGCCGATGAAGTTGGGGTTTATCAGCGCCCCGACGATGAGCAGCAGGGCGAGCGCCGCAAAGGGCGCGACCGCCCTCAGGTCGACGTCCCGCCAGCTCCGGCCCTTCGCCTTCGTTTCGCCCAGGTCTTCGCTTGCCGTCATGTTCTTCCCCGACGTGAATTCGTTGCGAATGCCGCCCGGCGTCGCGCTCAGGCGGCGGTCTTCTTCTTCAGGCCCGCCGAATAGCGCATGATCTCCTGCTCGGTGATCTCCTCGCCCTCGAGGATGCCGACGATCCGCCCTTCCCGCATGACGGCGACGCGCGTGCACAGCCCGATGATCTCCGGCATCTCCGAGGAGACGACGACGATCGACTTGCCGTCGCGGGCGAGCGCCGAGATGAAGTGGTAGATCTGCTGCTTGGTGCCGACATCGATGCCGCGCGTCGGCTCGTCGATGATGATGACGTCCGGCTCGGTCTCCATGACCTTGGCGAGCAGCAGCTTCTGCTGGTTGCCGCCCGACATACGGCCGGCGACGACGCGCCCGTCGCGCACGCGGATGTCGAAGCGCCGGCGTGCGCGCTCCAGCGCGGTCGCCTCGCTCTTCGGGCTGAGATAGCCGTATCTTCCGTGCTTCTCCAGCGATTGCAGCGTGAGGTTCGCCGTCATGCGGGAGTTGAGCAGCAGGCCCTTGTGCTTGCGGTCCTTGGTCATGTAGGCGATGCCGACGCGGTTGGCGGCATGCACGTCGCCGGAGGGCACGCTCTCGCCGCGCACCGAGACCTCGCCCGCCGTGCGCGGGCGCAGCCCGGCGACCGCCTCCATCAGCTCCGTGCGGCCCGAGCCGATCAGGCCGGAAAAGCCGAGGATCTCGCCCTTGCGGACCTCGAAGCTCGCATCCTTCACATAATGCGTCGAAAGGCCCTCGACCGAAAGCGTCACCTCCTCGTCGACGCTCGGCTCCTGCTTGGCGGGATAGAGGCTGGACAGTTCGCGCCCGACCATGAGCTGGGCGATCGACTCGCCGTCGAGGATGCCGGTCGGCGCGGTCTTCACCCATTGCCCGTCGCGCAGCACGGTGACGCGGTCGGTCAGCTCCATCACCTCGTCCAGCTTGTGCGAGACGAAGACGAAGGACGTGCCCTTCTCGCGCAGCTTGCGCACCTGGCGGAAGAGGTAGTTGGTCTCCTCGCGGGAGAGGACGGCGGTCGGCTCGTCCATGAAGATGATGCGCGCATCGCGGCTGATCGCCTTGGCGATCTCCACCATCTGCTTGTCGGCGATGGACAGCGAGCTGATCAGCGCGTTCTCGTCGACGTGGGAGCCGAGCTGGTCGAGCACGCGGCGCGTCTCGGCGCGCATGAACTTGCGGTCGAGCACGCCGTAGCGCGTCACTTCCCGGCCGAGGAACAGGCTCTCGGTGACGGTGAGGTGTTCGGCGAGGTTGAATTCCTGGTGGATGATGACGATGCCGAGCTGCTCGGCCTGGCCGTTCGGCGGCAGCTTCACCGGCTGGCCGTCGAGAACGATCTCGCCGGACGTCGGCTGCTCGAAGCCGGAGAGGATCTTGACGAGCGTCGACTTGCCGGCGCCGTTCTCACCCATGAGAGCGTGGATCTCGCCGGCGCGCAGCTCGAAATTGACGCTGAACAGCACCTGCACGCCGCTGAAAGACTTGCTGATGCGGCGGGCGGCAAGAACGACGGGAGCCCCGTCGGCAGCGTCCGGATTCATGATTTCCTCCCTGCGGCTCCTCGACCGCTTGAGCATGATGTAAACCTTTACAGTGCTGATGTAAAGGTTTACATTGTTGGATGTCAGCAATTTTTATCAAGCGCTGTTTGACCCTCGGGCCAGTCTGTGTAGTGTCCCCGCAATTCGTTTGTTTCAAGCAATTCCGGACGCAGCCGCTTGGCATCCCTGCCGGAACTGCCACCGCCGAGTGAGAGCCAGTTTGTCGACGCCCAGCCCTGCCACGATCGAGGACGTCGCGCGCATCGCGCAGGTCTCGATCGCGACCGTCTCGCGGGCGATCCACACGCCGGAGAAGGTGGCGAACTCGACGCGGCTGAAGGTCAACCAGGCGATCGCCATCACCGGATATACGACCAATGCGATGGCGCGCAGCCTGCGTCTCGGCCGGTCGAACATGATCCTGGTCGTGGCCCCCGACATCGGCGACCCGAACTTCTCCAACATCCTCGTCGGCCTTGAGAACGAGGCGCGCGCGCACGGCTACGGCATCCTGATCGGCCACACGCAGAACGACCCGCAGCGCGGGCTCGAATACCTGAAGTTCCTGAACTCCAACCAGGCGGCGGGGCTGATCCTGTTCACCGGCATCCTGCCCTTCGGCCACCAGACCATGACCGCGCGCCTGCCGCCGAGCGTCGGCGTCTTCGAGCCGGTCTACAACGGCGGCATCGCCTATGTCGGCGTCGACGACATCGAGGGCGCGCGCAAGGCGGTCGACCTGCTGATCGCCGAGGGGCACCGCAAGATCGCCTTCATCGGCGATTCGCGCACGCGGCTCGCCTACAGCCGCCGCCGCCAGGGCTATGACGAGGGGCTCGACGCGGCCGGCGTGCCGCCCGGCGAGCGCATCGTCGTCGAGGGCGACGGCACGATCGAGAGCGGGCGGCTGGCGCTCGAACAGCTCTTCATGCGCGACACGCTGCCGAGCGCGTTCATGTGCGTCAACGACCAGACCGCGATCGGCGTGATGATCGGCCTCGGCGCGCGCGGCTACGACATTCCGGCCGACTTTTCCGTGACGGGCTTCGACGACGTGCCGCAGGCGACCTTCATGACGCCCTCGCTCACCACGATCCGCCAGCCCCGCACCGCCATCGGCAAGAGCGCCATGGCGCTTCTCCTGGAACTGCTTTCCGGCAGCGAACCGGCCGAGACGGAAATCCTGCTCCGGCCGGACCTGATCGTGCGCAACTCGGTGTCCGCGCCGGCGCGGCGGTTCTTGAAGCGGTAAGGTCATTGGCGGAGGAGGCGGCGCGCTTCTTCCAAGCATGGCCTCGCGATACATCTGCCCCTCATCCGGCCTGCCGGCCACCTTCTCCCCGCAGGCGGGGCGAAGGGAACATGCCGGACCGGTTTCCCGAATTATCGGCGTTTATGTGGGCACGTCCCCTCTCCCCGCCTGCGGGGAGCGGGTTAGGATGAGGGGCAAACCTGCAGCGAGAAGAAGTCGATGGGAGGGAATAGCCCCTCACCCATACCGCCGCTGCGCCGGCTTCGCCGCACGCTGGTCGCGTGTTGCCGAGACGGTGAAGCGGTCGACGAGGCTCTTCAGCGTCGTGCTGATCTGCATGAGATTGTGCGTGGCGGCGTTGGTTTCTTCGACCATCGCGGCGTTCTGCTGGGTCATCTGGTCCATGCTGCCGACGGCGGTGTTGATCTCGGAGATGCCGGCCGACTGCTCGCGGGCGGAATTGGCGATGGCGTCGATATGCCCGTTGATGTTGACGACCTGCTCGCCGATATGGTGCAGCGCCTCGCCGGTCTTGTTGACCAGCGAAACGCCGAGCAGCACGTCCTCGAAGGACTTGTCGATCAGCGCCTTGATCTCCTTGGCGGCCTCCGCGGATTTCTGCGCGAGCTCGCGCACCTCCTGCGCCACGACCGCAAAGCCCTTGCCGGCCTCGCCGGCCCGTGCCGCCTCGACGCCGGCATTGAGCGCCAGCAGGTTGGTCTGGAACGAGATCTGGTCGATGACGCCGATGATCTGGGTGATCCTGCGCGACGAGTCCTCGATGGCGCTCATCGCCGAGACCGCCTGCTCGACGACCGCGCCGGAGCGCCTCGCCTCCTCGGTCGCGCTGCCGACGACGCGGCGCGCCTCTTCCGCGCGGCTGGCCGCCTCGCGGGAAATCGTGGTGATCTCCTCGACGGCCGCCGCCGTCTCCTCCAGCGAAGCCGCCTGCTGCTCGGTGCGCCGCGCCATGTCGTCCGTGGCGTTCACCAGTTCGCCGGAATTGCCGGCCGCATCCTCCGCCGCGGTGACGATCGCGCCGAGCGTGTCGTCGAGCTTCTCGATCGCGGCGTTGAAGTTGGAGCGCAGCCGCTCGAACTGCGGGGCGAGCGGCCTGGTGATGGCGGCGGTCAGGTCGCCGCCGGCAAGGCGGTTGAGCGAAGCGTCGAGGGCGCCGAGCGCCTCTTCCTGCTCGGCATTCAGCGCCTGCCGCGCGGCCTCCGCCTTCTCGCGCTCTTCCTGGAGCGCCTCGAGGTAGACCGAGATCGCATAGTCCATGTCGACCAGCGCGGCCTTGACGATGGCCGTGATCTCCTCGCCCAGCGCCGCCGCCTTCTTGCGGTAGAGGAAGCCTTCGAGATGCTTCGTGATGACGCTCTCGACGATCGCCTCCAGGATCAGCGCATAGCCGCCGATATACCAGCGCGGCTCCAGGCCGAGACGGGCATGGGTCCGCCCGATCATGGTGACGGCGTCGACATATTGCGTGTCGAAGCGGCCCGACCCGATCAGTTCCCAGTGCTTGACCTGCCGGCCCTTGGCGCTCTCGATATGCGCCTCCGAGGAGAAGAAGCGGGCCGTCTCGGGCGTCGCGCGCGCCTTGCGGTAGAAGGTGTCCAGCGCGCCGTCGAGCGAGGCGGAAATGGCCGGCAATGCCCGCTTCAGCGCGGCGCGCTGGTCCGTATCGAGATCGACGAACTGGAGGCGTTCGTTCAACTGCTGGGTCTTGGCATCCTGCGCTGACATCGGGCAAATCCTCGTGTGCTTGCAACGGCGGCCGACACGAAACCCCGAATCAGGTCTCCATCTGCCGGACCGAGGAGTTTTTTCGCAGGGGAGAGTAAACAAACAATATAGATGGCGGCCGATTACTTTTTCAAAATTGATAAAAATCAAGCTTCTGTTGAATTTATGTCCGGTATCCGCTCATTGTTATAAAATATAGCATTAAATACAACTCCGATACAATACTACCCGGCACATCCTGAAATATATCTTACGCTACGTAAGGAGAAGTACAGCCAAAAGCCGCCGGAAGCAAAGGCACGGCGGCTTGCCGGCAAATCTCGCCCGCCCGCGTCGTCATCTTCGCGCAGAGCCGCACCACGGCGGCGGCGGGGAGCGCGGACTTGCGAAAAAACGGCGCATCTTGACCGGTGCACCCGGACTGCTGAGGCAGTCCCGAAAACCTTCCGCCGCCCTGCTCGGCCATGGCGGAGGAGCACGGTTTTTCGACAGCGGTCGGGGGCGCCCTCGCAGGCGCCCCGTCGTGCCTCGATGGTCCGCGGGGCTCAGACGTAGCGGTTGACCACGTTCTCCAGGAGCTCCTGCTTGCCGGAGCGCGGCTGCGGGTTGATGCCGGCGTTCCGCACATAGGCCTCCAGGTCCTCCAGCGACGAGCCGCCGGAAAGGATCTTCTGCGCCTCGGGCTTCTGCCAGCCGGCATAGCGCTCGGCGAGCGGGCCGGAGAGCGCCTTGTCCTCGATCATCCTCGCCGCGGCCTTCAGGCCGCGCGCGCAGCAGTCCATGCCGCCGATATGGCCGATCAGCAGGTCTTCCGGATCGATCGACTGGCGGCGCAGCTTGGCGTCGAAGTTCGTGCCGCCGGTCGTGAAACCGCCGCCGGCAAGGACCTGGTAGAAGGCGAGCGCCATTTCCGGCACGTTGTTGGGGAACTGGTCGGTGTCCCAGCCGGACTGGTAGTCGTTGCGGTTCATGTCGATCGAGCCGAAGATGCCGAGCGCGTTGGCGAGCGCCAGCTCGTGCTCGAAGGAATGGCCGGCGAGGATCGCGTGGCCCTGCTCGATATTGACCTTCACCTCGTTCTCCAGGCCGTACTTCCTGAGGAAGCCGTAGACGGTCGCCACATCGTAGTCGTACTGGTGCTTGGTCGGCTCCTGCGGCTTGGGCTCGATGAGGATGGCGCCCTTGAAGCCGATCTTGTGCTTGTATTCGACGACCATGTTGACGAAACGGCCGAGCTGGTCGAGCTCCTGGCCGATATTCGTGTTGAGCAGGGTCTCGTAGCCCTCGCGGCCGCCCCACAGCACGTAGTTCTGGCCGCCGAGGCGCTGCGTCGCGTCGATGCAGGTCTTCACGGTCGCGGCGGCGAAGGCGAAGACGTCCGGATCCGGATTGGTCGCGGCACCGCCCATGTAGCGGCGGTTGGAGAAGAGGTTCGCCGTGCCCCAGAGCAGCTTCACGCCCGTCTCGGCCTGCTTCTTCTCGAAATAGTCGACGATCTCGTTGAGGTTCTTCGTGTTCTCGGCGAAGTCCCGGCCCTCCGGGCGCACGTCCGCGTCGTGGAAGCAGTAGAAGGGCACGCCGAGCAGTTGGAAGAACTCGAAGGCGACATCGGCCTTGAGTTTCGCCGCCTGCATCGAATCCTCGAACCAGGGACGCTCGAAGGTCTGCCCGCCGAAGGGGTCGCCGCCCGGCCAGACGAAGGTGTGCCAGTAGGCGACGGCGAAGCGCAGGTGGTCCTCCATGCGCTTGCCCATGACGATCTCGTCGGGGTTGTAGTGGCGGAAGGCGAGCGGATTGGTGCTCTCGGGACCTTCATATCTTATCTTGGGCGTATCGCCGAAGAAGCCGGTGGCCATTGGGTGTCTCCTCTTGCGTGTTTTTGATCAGTAGGCGGCGCGGATCGCCGGGTAGAGGCGGCGGTAGCGCTGGTAGGCATCCTCGTAGGCGGCGGCGAGCGCCGCCTCCGGTTCGACGGTTTCGGCGGTGGCGGGCGCGGTGAGGACGTCCGTCGGGTTTACCCCGGTCGCGGCGATGAGGCCGAGCCGGGCGGCGCCGAAGGCCGCGCCGAAATCGCCGTCCGCCGGCAGGTCGACGGGAAGGGAAAGCGCGGTGGCGATCGACTTTAGCCAGTAGCGCGAGCGCGAGCCGCCGCCGATGGCGGTGACGCGCGAGAGCGTCGTGCCGGCGGATTTCAGCGCCTCCAGGCTGTCGCGGATGGCGAAGGACACGCCTTCCAGCACCGCCTGCGTCAGCGCCGCGCGCCCGCTTTCGTGGCCGAGGCCGAGGAAGGCGCCGCGGATGGCCGCGTCGTTGTGCGGTGTGCGCTCGCCGGAAAGATAGGGCAGGAAGGTGACGCCGGATGGCGCCTTCAGCGTCCCGCCGAGCTCTGCCGCAAGATCGGCGGCCGAGGCGCCGGTGACGCGCGAATGCCAGTTGAGCGCATCGGTCGCCGAAAGGATGACGCCCATCTGATGCCAGGTGCCGGGCAGCGCGTGGCAGAAGGCATGCACGGCGCTTTCCGGGTTCGGCAGGTAGCTGGCATTGGCGGCGAAGAGCACGCCGGACGTGCCGAGCGAAACGAAGGCCGTGCCTTCCCGCACCGTGCCCATGCCGCAGGCCGAGGCCGCATTGTCGCCCGCTCCGCCGGCGACAACGACGCCCTCGCCAAGGCCCCACCGGGCGGCGAGTTCCGCCCGCAGGATGCCGGCGGCTTCCGTGCCCTCCACGAGGCCCGGCATCTGGCGTTCTTCGAGGCCGGTCGCGGCAAGAAGCTCGGCGGACCATTTGCGCGCGCCGGTGTCGAGCCAGGACGTGCCGGCCGAATCCGACATTTCCGACAGGTGCTCGCCGGTGAGCCAGAGGCGCAGGTAGTCCTTCGGCAGCAGCACCCGGCGGACCCTGGCGAAGACATCCGGCTCGTTGTTCCTCACCCAGGCGAGCTTCGGCGCGGTGAAGCCGGGAAAGACGATGTTGCCGGTGATTCTGCGGAAGCGCGGGTCGGCGTCGAGCGCGGCGGCCTCGCGGTGGCTGCGCGTGTCGTTCCACATGATGCAGGGACGCAGCACCGCGTCGTCCGCATCAAGGAGGGTTGCACCGTGCATATGGCCGGACAGGCCGATGCCGCGCACGGCGGAAAACTCGGCGGGATGGGCGGCGCGAAGGCCGGCGACCGCCTCCTCGCTCGCCCGGATCCAGTCGGCCGGATCCTGCTCGGACCAGCCGGGATGGAGGCGGGCGGTCCCGACGTCGCCGCTCGACGCCGAGCCGACGACCCTCTGGCCGTCATCGATCAGCATGGCCTTGACGCCCGAGGTGCCGAGGTCGATCCCGAGATACATGCGCGTCTCCCTAGTTGCCGCCCTTGCCGGGCTGTTCGTCCTCGTCCGGGCCGGCCGGGAGGTTGTCCTTGATGAAGATGTCGAGGCGGATGCGCTCCTGCGCGGCGATCACCGGCAGGCCGTCGGCCTTGGCACGCAGCACGCGGATGGCGCTGCGCACCTCGTGGCCGGCATCCTGGTTGAGCACCACGTCGATGATGCCGGTTTCGAGCGCTGCGCGGGTATCGGCCGTCAGCTCGTGCGCGATCACGCAGATGTCCCTGCCGCCGTGGGCGGCGAGCGCCGCGATGAGGCCGCGGTTGCCCGCGCCGAGGCTGTAGATGCCAGCAAGGTCCGGCACCGAGGCCAGGCAATCGGCGATCAGAGAGAAGGAGAGGTCCGGATCGTCCTGCCCCTCCAGGACGGGCAGGATGGCGCGGGCGGCGGGCATGGCCGACATGGCGGCGAGGAAGCCTTCGAGGCGCTCGCCGTGGTCGCGCACGCGCATCGAGCCGGCCAGCACCGCGACAGGCCCCTGCCGGCTGCCGAGGAAGCGGCCCATCAGGCTGCCGGCGGTGCGGCCGGCGGCGATGTTGTCGACGCCGACGAAGTGGTCGCGGCCGGAGCCTTCGAGGTCCGACACCAGCGTGACGAAGGGAATGCCGGCCTGGCGCGCCCGGCCGATCGCCGCCCAGACCTCCGGCGCGTCGACCGCGACGGCGGCGATGCCGGAAACGGCCTCGGCAATGGCCGCGTCGATGGCGGCCGCCAGTGCGGCGGCATCGAAGGCCGGCACCGTGACGACGGAAAGGCGGGTGCGCTCGGCCGCCGAATGCCGGCCGGCGCGGCGTACCTCCGCCTCCAGCCCGCGCATGAAGGGATTGTCGCCCTCGGGCAGGATGAAGACGAGGGGATAGACGCGGCTCTTGGCAAGGTTCGCCGCCGCCACGTCGCGCACATAGCCGAGCGCGGCGATCGCCGCCTCGACCCTGGCACGCGTGACGCCGCGCACGCCCGGCCGGCCGTTGAGCACCCGGTCGACGGTGGCGAGGCTGACGCCCGCCTTGTCGGCAATGTCGTGAACCGTGGGTCTCATCGCTCCTCCCTTGCGAGACCCTTAGAGCAATTCTTGATGTACGTAAATCAAAAATTCGCGAACGGGTCCCCGCCTTGAGCGGTCCCGGCGAACTTGCTACCACCAAGCCTTTGGAGACGGACGATGAAGCTGCCCTTCCACACGCTCGATGTCTTCACGCGGACCCGCTTCGGCGGCAATCCGCTTGCGGTCGTGCTGGATGCCGACCACCTCACCGACGCGCAGATGCAGGCCATCGCCCGCGAGTTCAACTATTCCGAGACGACCTTTGTCCTATCCCCCGAGGACGACCGGCACACGGCGCATGTGCGCATCTTCACGCCGGCCGTGGAAGTGCCCTTTGCCGGGCACCCCAATGTCGGCACGGCCTATGTTCTGGCAACGGCGGAAGGCGCCGAACCGGCCGAGGAACTTGTCTTCGAGGAGGCGGCCGGACTGGTGCATGCGAAGATCCTGCGCGAGCACGGGCGGGTCGACCAGATTCAATTGACGGCTCCGCAGGCCCTTTCCACCGGCCGCAGCTTCCCGCCGGCAGGCATTGGCGCGTGCCTTTCCCTCTCGGAGGCGGATATCGCGCTTGGCGTCCATCAGCCGTGCATCGCCTCGGTCGGCCTGCCGTTCATCGTCGTCGAAATCGCAACCCGGGCGGCCCTGCGGCGCGCCAAGCCCGACATGGCGGCGTTTTCCGCCATCCTGCCGGCCGACGGTGCCGACGCGATCTATCTCTACTGCCGCGAACTGCAGGAGGGCGACGGCGCTGTCGATTTCACCGCCCGGATGTTCGCGCCCTTCGATGGCCTGCCGGAGGATCCGGCAACCGGCAGCGCCACCGCCGCGACCTGCGCCCTCCTCGCCGCGCTGGAGAAAGATGCGCCGCGGTGCTTCAAGGTGGCGCAGGGCATCGACATGCAGCGGCCGAGCCTGATTTCCATCGGGATCGACGAGCGGCATGTCGCGCGGATCAGCGGCGCCTGCGTGCCGGTGATGAGCGGAACCGTGACCGTATAGGGCTGCCCGGCTCAGTGCCCTCCGCCGCCGCCAACGCCGGATTGCGGCTTGCGGATCGCCAGCACGCAGACGACGAGCGAGGCGAAGAGGCAGGTGAGCAGCAGGAAGATGTCGATGAAGGACAGGATGTAGGCCTGCTGCTGCACCATGCCGGCCATCTGCTTGACGGCGATGGTGGGGCCGTCGAGGCCGTGGGCGGTGAAGTTCGACGCCATGTCGCGCATCCGGTCGACGGCCTCATGGTTGCCCCACTGCACATGTTCGGACAGGCGCAGGTAATGCTCCTGCGAGCGCTGGGTGAGGATCGTGTTGATGACGGCAAGGCCCACCGCCCCGCCGAGGTTGCGCGTCAGGTTGAAGAGGCCGGAGGCGTTGCGGATGCGGTCCGGCGGCAGGGTCCCGAGCGCCACGTTGTTGATCGGCACCATGCAGATCATCAAGGAGACGCCGCGCAATATCTGCGGCACGAGCAGCTCGTAGAAATCCCAATCGGCCGTCAGCTGCGTCATCGTCCAGGTGCCGAGCGCGAAGCCGGCAAAGCCCATCATCATCATGACGCGCGGATCGAGCCGCGAGGACATCATGCCGGCGATCGGCGCCGTGCAGAACATGGCGAGGCCCGAGACGAACATGGTCTCGCCGATCATCAGCGAATCGTAGCCGCGGATGCGGCCGAGATAGAGCGGGTAGAGATAGGTGAGGCCGTAAAGGCCGATGCCCATGGTGAAGGAGAAAATCGAGCCGAAGGCGAAGTTTCGGTCGACGAAGGCGCGCAGGTCCACCACCGGGAACGGCACCCGCAAGGCCCGCCAGAAGAAGACGAGGGCGCCGATACCCACCGCCACCGTGCCCATCACGATGTGCTCGTCGGAGAACCAGTCCTTGTTGTTGCCCTCTTCCAGCACGTATTCGAGCGAGCCGAGGAAGACCGCCATCGAGGCGAGGCCCCACCAGTCGAAGCGCTTCATCAGGCCGAGTTCCGGCTTGTCGAAGTCGATGAGGTTCCAGGCGAGCACCGTGACGATGATGCCGGGGATGATGTTGACGAGGAACAGCCAGTGCCAGGAGAAGGCGTGGCTGAGATAGCCGCCGACCGTCGGGCCGATCGTCGGGGCGAGCGTGGCCACGAGGCCGATCATCGGCGAGACGACGCTACGCTTCGAAGGCGGGAAGATGGTGAAGGCGGCGGCGAAGACCGAGGGGATCATGCCGCCGCCGATGAAACCCTGGATGGCGCGGTAGACGATCATCTGGTCGATGTTCGTGGCGGTCGCGGCGAGCGCGCTCGCCATGGTGAAGCCGGCGGCGGAGAAGGCGAAGAGCACGCGCGTGGAGACGATGCGCGCCAGCGTGCCCGACAGCGGGATCATGATGACCTCCGCGATGAGATAAGAGGTCTGCACCCAGGCGATCTCGTCGGCGCCCGCGCCGAGGCCGGCCTGGATCTCGGCGAGCGAGGCGGAGACGATCTGGATGTCGAGGATCGACATGAACATGCCGAAGACCATCGCGAAGAACGCGACGACGCGGCGGACGGGGACCTTGTCGGATTGCGCGGGCGCCGCCGTCAGGGCGCCTGCTGCCGGTTGAGCGGTCGCGGCCATGGCCCGCGCTCCTTCGCTTTCTATTCGACCGTCGCGGCCATGGCCGTGCCGGCGGGCGCCGTGCGGCTGTCGACGTCGACGACGACGCTGAGGCCCGCCCGGAGCCTGCCGGCGTCGAGCGCTGCCTTGGGGATGGCGATGCGGACAGGCACGCGCTGCGTGACCTTGGTGAAGTTGCCCGTGGCGTTCTCCGCCGGCAGCAACGAGAAGACCGATCCGGAGGCCGGGGCGATCGACTGCACGGTGCCGACGATGTCGTCGTCCTCGTAGGCGTCGACATGCAGGTGCACCTTGGAGCCGGGCACGAGATGGGCGATCTGCGTTTCCTTGAAGTTGGCCTCGACATAGAGGTCCTTGACCGGAACGAGCGCGGCAAGGCGCTGGCCGGCCGAGACGAGGTCGCCGACCTGCACGGAGACATTGCCGACGACGCCGTCATAGGGCGCCTTCAGCACGGTGAAGCCGAGGTCGCGCGCCGCCTTGTCGCGGGCGAGTTCCAGCGTGCGGATGCCGCTTTCGGCTTCCGCGCGCTGCGCCTGGAGCACCGTGATGTTCGCCTTCGCGGCGACGATGTTGGCGTCCGCGCCGACGAGGTTGGCCCTGGCCTGGTCGAGCGCAACGCCGGCGCTGTCGAGCGAGGCGGCGGTGCCGATAGCCTTGGCGTTCAGTTCCTTGGCGCGCTTCTCGGCCACCTCGGCGCCCTTGAGGGCCGCCTGATAGGCCGTCTTCTGGGCCTCGGCCTGGGCAAGGCTCGCCCGGGCGCCCTCGATCTGCGCGTCGATGCGGTCGAGCGCCAGCTTCTGCGTGGCGATCTGCGCCTCGGCCTGCTCCCGGGCAAGCCGGTAGTCGCCGTCTTCCAGCGTGACGAGCGGATCGCCGGCCTTGACCTCCTGGTTGGCGACGACGTTGACGGCGGCGACATAGCCGGAGACCTTCGGGGAGATGGAGGCGATGTCGCCCTCGATATAGGCGTCGTCCGTCGAGATCATGAAGCGGCCGTGCGTCCACCATTGATGGCCGTACCAGGCGCCGGCGGCCAGGAGCACGGCCACCAGGATCGGCAGCGTCAGGCGCCGCCGCCCCTTCTTCCCTTCCGGCCGGGCGGCGGCGGGCACCGCCTCCCCGGTGGTCGCCGGCTGCGCCTCCGCGGTCCCGGCCTCGAAATCGTCGTTGACCGGACGAACCTTCGCCGTGCCGGCGCCATGGGAAGTCGACATACGCTTGCCACCATTCCTGTGGGTGAATAATTCGAACTGAACCGTTCGGTTCGATTTGACATAATCCTGTTTCTCCCGCATATCAAGTGGAAATCGAACCGCTCGGTTCGAAATAGTTGACGCTAGGTTTCGGACCAGGAATGCAGACGACGGAAGACAGACCGGCCGCCCCGCATACGGGCCGCCGCGCCGCCGGGGAAGACCCCGCCAAGCGCGAGCAGATCCTCGACGGGGCGAAGCGCGTGTTCATGGAGCAGGGCTTCGAGGCCGCCAGCATGAACGACATCACGCGCGCGGCCGGCGTCTCTAAGGGCACGATCTACGTCTATTTCGAGAACAAGGAAGACCTGTTCGGCTCCATGATCGAGCGCGAGCGCGGGAGGATCACCGAGACGGTGCGGCACGCCCTCGACGGCCGCAAGCCGATTGCCGAGACGCTGAACGAGTTCGGCACGCTCTTCGCCACGCACATGACGGCAGACCACACGATCCGCGCCATGCGCATGGTGATCGCCGCCAACCACCGCCTCCCGACCCTTTGCAGCCGCTTCTTCTCCGCCACGCCGATCAATCCCGTCTCGGTGCTGCAGGACTATCTCGACCGGCAGGCCGCCGCCGGCATCATCGTCTGCGACGACACCGCCCAGGCCGCCAAGCAGTTCATCGAGCTCACCACGGTCGGCCTCTTCAAGCCGCGCATCTTCGGCGCGATGGAGGAGGTGCCTTCCAGGGCCGCCATCGAGAAGAACGTCGTCTCGGCGATCCGCATGTTCCTTGCCGCTTACGGCGCAGAACCTTGAGGATTTGCGCGCGGATTGCGCCATGCGCGCAACCGCGATCAAGTGACGGGCCGGAAAGGACGCCATAAGATGGCTGTCCATGAGGAGCCCCGACGCCATGCATCCCGTTGCCAAGGCCATCTGGTACATCGAAAGCCATTTCGGCCGCGCAATCGCGCTGTCCGAGATCGCCGGCATGGCCGGCATGTCGCGCCACCACCTCTCCCGGCGCTTCAGCGAGATGACCGGCCAGACGCTCAACCGCTACCTGCGCGCGCGCCGCCTTTCGGAAGCCGCCCGCCAGCTTGCCGGCGGGGCCGGGAACATCCTGACCGTCGCACTCGATGCCGGCTACGGCTCCCATGAGGCATTCACCCGCGCCTTCCGCGAGGAATTCGGCCTGACGCCGGAGACCCTGCGCGCACGGCGCGATCTTTCCGGCCTCACCCTTCAGGAGCCTATCCGCATGTCCGCTCTCGAGAAAAGCAGCCTGTCCACGCCCCGCATCGAAACGCTCGATGCCTTCACCATCGTCGGCCTCGGCGCCGATTTCGCACCCGGCAAGGCCGCCGGCATCCCGGCGCTCTGGCAGAAGTTCAACGACTATTTCGGCCACATCCCCGGCCAGGTCGGCAACACGGCCTTCGGCCTGTGCGCCGTGCTTGAGGGAAAACCCGGCTTCCGCTACGTCGCCGGGGTGCGCGCGCCGAAGTGCGACGATCTGCCGGCCGAGCTCGAAACGATCGCCGTGCCGGCGCAGAGCTGGGCGATGTTCTTGCACCAGGGCCATGTCAACGGCATTCCCTCGACGGTGGACGCGGCCTTCCGCACCTGGCTGCCGGTCTCCGGCCGGACCGCCGCCGCCTTCCCCGACATGCTGGAATTCTACGGCGAGGATTTCGACCCGGAAACCGGCCTCGGCCGCATCGAAATCTGGCTGCCGCTCGCCGATGAGATGACGAAATCGTGAAATGCGCATGCCGGGCGGGCCGGCCAGCTTGCCAGCGGTTGAATTCTGCATAAATACGGAAGGCCATTCTCAACCCGTATTCATGGAGAGGAAGACCGGATGGACAGCATTCTTGCGCTCATGCAAGACCCGGCCGCCTGGATCGCGCTCATCACGCTGATCGTGATGGAGGTCGTTCTCGGTATCGACAACCTTATCTTCATCTCGATCCTGACCAACAAGCTGCCCGCCGAGCACCGGGTGCGGGCCCGCCGCATCGGCATCGGCCTGGCGCTGATCATGCGCCTTGCGCTGCTCGGCACCGTCGCCTGGATCGTCCAGCTCACCACCCCGGTCTTCGAGGCCTTTGGTCACGGCTTCTCCTGGAAGGACATGATCCTGATCGCCGGCGGCCTCTTCCTCGTCTGGAAGGCGACGAAGGAGATCCACCACAACGTGGACCCGGTCGACCATAAAGAAGACATGGTCGGCGGCACGGCGTCGACGACCTTCGCCTCGGCCATCGGCCAGATCCTGCTGCTCGACCTCGTCTTCTCGATCGACAGCATCATCACCGCCGTCGGCATGACGCCGCACCTGCCGATCATGGTGGTCGCCGTCCTCGTCGCCGTCACGGTCATGCTGCTGGCCGCAACGCCGCTCGCCAACTTCATCGAGAAGAACCCGACGATCGTCATGCTGGCGCTCGCCTTCCTTCTGATGATCGGCACGACGCTGATCGCCGAAGGCATGGGCTTCCACGTGCCGAAGGGCTACATCTACGCCGCCATGGCCTTCTCGGCGCTCGTCGAGGTGCTGAACATGTTCTCCCGCCGCGCGCGGCAGAAGGGCAAGGGCGCGGCCCACTAGAACAGGCCGGCGGGACCTTCGTCCCGCCGGTTTTCCCGAGAGCCGCCGGAGACAGGCGCGGGGAGCGGAAATCCCCGCGCTCTCGTTCTCCGCCGCCTCCGGTTGACACGGCAAGCCTTCCCTTGGCAAATCTCCGCGCGGATGACGTCTTCCGCGGAAGATCAGGAACGGTTTGCCCGCTTGCCGGGAACCGAACGGCCCGGACGGAATTCAAGCCAGGCATCGTCCCGCCGCACGGACCACAGCATGACCCTTGACCAGACCTTCGCCTTCGTCGTCATCACCTTGATGATGGCGGCGTTCATATGGGGAAGGTTCCGCTACGACCTCGTCGCCTGCTGTTCGCTGCTGCTGGCGCTCTGCCTCGGCATCGTGCCCTTCGACAGGGCCTTCTCCGGCTTTTCCGACGACATCGTCATCATCGTCGGCAGCGCGCTGATGGTGAGCGCCGCCGTCGCGCGGTCCGGCATCGTCAATATCGCGGTCAAGCGCTTCTTCCCGAACCTCACCGCCGGGCGCGCCCAGCTTGCGCTGCTGCTCGTCTCCGTCGCGGTGCTCTCGGCCTTCATCAAGAATATCGGCGCGCTCGCCATCATGATGCCGCTCGCCTTCCAGTTCGCGAGGAAATCCGGCACGCCGGCCTCGAAGTTCCTGATGCCGATGGCCTTCGCCGCGCTGCTCGGCGGCCTGATGACCCAGATCGGCACCTCGCCCAACATCGTCGTCTCGCGGCTGCGCCAGGAGATCGCCGGCGAGAGCTTCACCATGTTCGACTTCACGCCCGTCGGCGCGGCGCTGACGGTCTTCGGCATCCTTTTCATGCTGTTCTTCAACCGCATCGTGCCGGAGCGCACGAACAGGAGCGCCAGCATCGAGGAATCGCTGGAGGCAGCCGCCTATTCCTCCGACGCGACGGTGGAGGAAGGCTCGCCCTCCGTCGGCAGGTCGCTGAACGACGTGCTGCGCAACGGGGACGGCGAGGTGATCGCGACCGCCGTCATCCGCGGCCATGTCCACCTCGCGCCGCTGCCGGACGTGCGGCTTGCCGCCAAGGACACGATCCTGATGGAGGGCACGGCAGGCGCGCTCGACAAGGTCGTCTCGGCGGCCGGCCTCACGCTGTCCGGCAAGCCGATCCGCGCCGGGCGCGGCGAAGCGGGCGAGATCAGCGCGGTCGAGGCGGTCGTCGGCAACGATTCCCGTCTCATCGACATTTCCGCGCGCAGCATCGCCCTCTTCCATTCCTACGGCATAAACCTGCTAGCCGTCAGCCGGCAGGGCCAGCGCCTGCGCGAAAAGCTCTCGGAGGTGCGCCTGCGCCCCGGCGACATGATCGTCGTCCAGGGCGACAACCGCACGCTGCCGGCGCTCCTGCCGGAACTCGGCCTGCTTCCGCTTGCCCAGCGCGAGATCCTGCTCGGCGCGCCGCGCCGCGCGATCATCCCCGTCTTGATCCTGATCGCCGCCATGGCCTCCACCGCGCTCGGCCTCGTGCCGGTCGCGACCGGCTTCTTCGCCGCCGCCGTCGCCATGGTGGTCTTCCGCGCCGTACCGCTGCGCGAGGCCTATGCGGCGCTCGACGGCCCGATCCTCGTCATGCTCGCCGCCCTCATACCCGTCTCCGACAGCCTGCGCACGACGGGCGCCAGCGAACTCATCGCCGGCTGGCTCGGCGACGTCGCCGCGCACCTGCCGCCCTTCGGCGCGCTCGCGCTCATCCTGGTCACGGCGATGGCGGTGACGCCCTTCCTCAACAATGCCGCAACCGTGCTCGTCATGGCGCCGATCGCCGCCAGCTTCGCGGGCGCACTCGGCTACAGGCCGGAAGCCTTCCTGATGGCGGTGGCGATCGGCGCGGGCTGCGACTTCCTCACTCCCGTCGGGCACCAGTGCAACACGCTGGTGATGGGGCCGGGCGGCTACAGGTTCGCCGACTATCCGCGCGTCGGCCTGCCGCTCTCGCTGCTGATCGTGCTCGTCAGCGTGCCGGCGCTGCTCTATGTCTGGCCGGTGCGGTAGCGGGCGACTTTCCCTTGACGGGCCGGGCTGAATATGGTCTCACCCAGCCCAACGGAAAGCCCCTTCCCGCCGCATGTCCGGCGCAAAACCGGGCTCTCCCTCCCAAAAGCGACGCCCTCGCCGCCGGCAGCCCCGGCCGGGGGCGTAAGACCATGTCAAGACGGGCCATATCATGAGCACTTCCGGAACCGCATCCGGCGTTCGCGTACGCATCGCACCCTCCCCGACCGGCGAGCCGCATGTCGGCACCGCCTATATCGCGCTCTTCAACTATCTCTTCGCCAAGAAGAACAACGGCACCTTCATCCTGCGCATCGAGGACACGGACGCCACGCGCTCGACGCCGGAATTCGAGCAGAAGGTGCTCGACGCGCTGAAATGGTGTGGCCTCGAATGGTCCGAGGGCCCGGATGTCGGCGGCCCCTACGGCCCCTACCGCCAGTCCGACCGCAAGGCGATGTACTGGCCCTATGCCGAGGAGCTTCTGGAAAAGGGCCATGCCTTCCGCTGTTTCTGCACGCCGGAGCGGCTGGAGAAGATGCGCGAGGCCCAGCGCGCCGCCGGCAAGCCGCCGGGCTATGACGGCCACTGCCTCAGCCTCTCCGCCGAGGAGGTGACGGCGCGCGTTGCGGCCGGCGAGCCGCATGTCGTGCGCATGAAGATCCCGACCGAGGGGTCCTGCGACTTCCATGACGGGGTCTACGGCGACGTGTCAATCCCGTGGGAAAGCGTCGACATGCAGGTGCTGATCAAGGCCGACGGCATGCCGACCTACCACATGGCCAACGTCGTCGACGACCACCTGATGAAGATCACCCATGTGGCGCGCGGCGAGGAATGGCTCGCCTCGGTCCCCAAGCACATCCTGCTCTACCGCTATTTCGGCTGGCAGGAACCGGTCTTCATGCACCTGTCGCTGATGCGCAACGCCGACAAGTCGAAGCTGTCGAAACGCAAGAACCCGACCTCGATCTCCTACTATTCCGCGCTCGGCTACCTGCCGGAAGCCTTGATGAACTTCCTCGGCCTGTTCTTCATCCAGATATCCGAGGGCGAGGAACTGCTGACCATGGACGAGCTTGCCGAAAAGTTCGATCCGGAGAACCTGTCCAAGGCCGGCGCGATCTTCGACATCCAGAAGCTCGACTGGCTGAACGGCCGCTGGCTGCGCGAGCAGCTTTCCGAAGAGGACTTCATGAAGCGCGTCCTCGACTGGGCGATGGAGAACGACCGCATCCGCCAGGGCCTGAAGCTCTCGCAGTCGCGCATCTCGAAGCTCGGCGAATTGCCGGACCTCGCCGGCTTCCTGCTGAAGTCCGACCTCGGGCTGACGCCGGAGTCCTTCGCGAAGGTGAAGTCGACGCCGGAAGAGATCCTGGAAATCCTCAACCAGGTGCAGGCGGACCTCGAAAAGATGCCGGAATGGACCGTCGAGAGCATCGAGGCGGAGCTGCGCTCGAGCGCCGACCGGTTGGCCAAGAAGCTGAAGGTGGTCGTCGCGCCGCTCTTCGTCGCCGTCTCGGGCTCCTCGCGCTCGCTGCCGCTCTTCGATTCGATGGCGATCCTCGGCCGCTCCGTCGTGCGCCAGCGCCTCAAGGTCGCCGCGCAGGTCGTGGTCTCGATGGCCGGCAGCGGCAAGTAAGGGGGTCCCCCTAATCCGCCTGCTGGCACCTTCTCCCCGAGGGGAGAAGGGGAATATGGCGCCTGCAACACACTCCGATCCCCTCTCCCCTCGGGGAGAGGGCCAGGGTGAAGGGGGTGGCCACGGCAGGAATTTTGCAATTAATTGCACGGCGAGAGCCGAAACAGGGTTCGAAAGATGAACGACACGAAGACCGAAACCGCCCTTTCCTCCGACCCGACGGAAGTCCGCCGCCAGAAGCTGGGCCAGCTGCGCCAGACGGTCGGCGACGTCTATCCGGCGCATTTCCACCGCACGATGACCAATGCGGAGCTCGCCGCGAAATACGAGGACCTCGCACCCGACACGGAGAGCGGCGACGTGGTGACGGTCGCCGGCCGCGTCTATTCCTCGCGCAATTCCGGCATGTTCATGGACATCCATGACGCCTCCGGAAAGATCCAGATCTTCTCGCACAAGGACACGACGCCGGAGGAAGCCCGCGCGCTCTTGCCGATGATCGACCTCGGCGACATCATCGGCGTCACCGGCGTCGTGCGCCGCACCAAGCGCGGCGAGCTGACGATCAACGCGCGAGAGATCGTCATGCTGACGAAGACCCTGCTGCCGATGCCGGAGAAATGGCACGGCGTGTCGGACGTCGAGATCCGCTACCGCAAGCGCCACCTCGACATCATGACCAACGAGGAATCCAAGCTCCGCTTCCAGCAGCGCTCGAAGATCATCTCGGGCATCCGCCGCTTCATGGAGAACGACGGCTTCATGGAAGTCGAGACGCCCATGCTGCACTCCGTCTACGGCGGGGCGACGGCCGAGCCCTTCAAGACCCACCACAACACGCTCAAGCTCGACATGTACCTGCGCATCGCGCCGGAACTCTACCTGAAGCGCACGCTGGTCTCCGGGCTCACCGACAAGGTGTTCGAGATCAACCGCAACTTCCGCAACGAGGGCGTGTCGACAAGGCACAATCCCGAGTTCACCATGATGGAGTGCTACTGGGCCTATGCCGACTACGAGGACATCATGGACCTCGTGGAACGCCTCTTCGCCGAGCTTGCGATGAAGATCCACGGCTCGACCGAGTTTGCCTACGGCGACAAGCAGATCTCCTTCAAGGGGCCGTTCCGCCGCGTGCCGATGCCCGACGCCGTGAAGGAGACGACCGGCATCGACTTCCTCGCGATCAGGACGGACGAGGAAGCCCGCGCCGCCGCGCGCGCCGCCGGCTTCGAGGTGGAGAAGGACTGGACCTGGGGCGAGTGCCTTGCCTTCCTCTTCGAGGAGAAGGTCGAGCCGACGCTGATCCAGCCGGCGCATGTCACCCATTTCCCGAAGGACATCTCGCCCTTCGCCAAGGAGGTGCCGGGCGAGCCGCGCCTCGTCGAGCGCTTCGAGACCTATTGCAACACCTGGGAGCTCGGCAACGCCTTCTCCGAGCTCAACGATCCGGAGGAGCAGCGCGCCCGCATGGTCGAGCAGCTGGAGCAGGCGCACGCGCGCGGCGAGAAGGACAAGCAGCTCGACGACGAGTTCCTGGACGCCATCGACCAGGGCATGCCGCCCGCCGGCGGCCTCGGCATCGGCGTCGACCGCCTGATCATGCTGCTCACCAACGCCCCCTCGATCCGCGACGTCATCCTCTTCCCGGCGCGGCGGGCGAAAGCGGACTGACCGGTGGGGAGGCCGGCGCCGACGGACACATTGAAGCCCCCGTCACCGGCCGGTGCGGGGGCTTTTTGTTGCGAGGTTAAAGCGAGGCGATCGAACCGCCTGCCTTACGCCTCGATCGATACGTCCCCGATCGGCCGCGAGCAGCAGGCGAGGATGTAGCCTTCCTCGATCTCGTCGTCGAGGATGCCGCCGTTGTGGTGCATCTCGACCTCGCCCGAGACCTTCATCACCCGGCAGGTGCCGCACAGGCCGCCTTCGCAGGCGGCCCCGATGCGCACGCCCGCGGCGCGCGCCGTCTGCAGGATCGTCTGTCCGGGCGGGCATTTCGCATCCTTGCCGGCCATGGTGAAGGTGACGGTGGCGACGGCGTCGGCATCCGCCTCGCCGGGGCCGGCACGGACGGCGATCTCCTCCGGCGCGGGCGCCGCCGCCGGCTGGAAGCTTTCCTCGTGGTAGCGGTCCATGGCGAAGCCGCAGACCTTCAGCATGTCCTTCACGCCGCGCATGAAGGGCTCCGGGCCGCAGCAGAAGACGGTGCGGTCGCGGAAATCCGGCGCGAGCAGCGTGAGCCGGGCGGCGTCGATGCGGCCGCGAAGGCCATGCCAGCCGTCGCGCGGATTGTGGCTTTCCACGACGAAACCGAGCGAAAGGTTCGGCATCTGCGCGGCGAGACATTCGAGCTCCGCCTTGAACAGGAGGTCCTCCGGCTTGCGGGCGCAGGAGACGAAGGCGACATCCGACTGCGGGGCGCAATCGGCCATCCAGCGCGTCATCGACACCATCGGCGTGATGCCGGAGCCGGCCGAGATGAACAGGTACTTCTCCCCCGGATAGCGCACGAAGGAGAAGTCGCCGAGCGGGCCGAACGCCTTGAGCTTCATGCCGGGGCGCAGGTTGTCGAACATCCAGCGCGTGCCGATCGAATTCTTCTGCGCCTTCACCGTCACGGCGACGGAGAAGGGCCGGGACGGCGTCGAGGACAGCGTGTAGGTGCGGAATACCGGCTCGTCCTCGCGAACCGGCAGTTCCAGCGTGACGTACTGGCCCGGCAGGTACCGGAACCAGTTGTCGCCGTCCGAGCGGAAGGCGAACGTCATCACGTCCGCCGTTTCCACCGTGGCGGCGACGCATTCCAGGAGATGCTGGCGGTCGTTCCACGGCTGGAGCTCGTCGAAGTGGCGGAAGTGGCTGGCGGCCGTCATGTCAGGCGACTCGCGAGAGCGGCTGCTTGGCGCCGTCGAGCCGCTCGACCATGAAGTTGGCGTACCATTCGACGAACTGCATGACGCCGCCCTCGTCCTCGACCGAATACGGACCGGGCTGGTAGGCGGGCGAGCGGATGCCGAAGGCGTTTTCCTCGACGATCCGGCGGTCCTGGTCGTTGGTCTCGGTCCAGACGTGGGTGAGCTCGTCGAGGCGGTAGTCGACGCCCTCCACCGCATCCTTGTTGACGAGCCACTTGGTGGTGACCTGCGTGAGCTCCGGGCCGAGCGGCAGCACGCGGAAGGTGATGGCGTGGTCGGCGAGCACGTGATTCCACGTCGTCGGATAATGGAAGAGCAGCAGGGTGCCGATATGGCTTTCCAGGATGTCGCTGGAAAGCGGGCGGGCGACGGCGCGCGCGCCCGACATCGTATAGCTCTCCGCGTCCTGGATGAGCGGCATGCGCGCCGCGCGGAACTGGCCGATCGGCGAGATCCTGAACTCGCTCGGCAGGCCCGCGGCCTCGCATTTTTCCCAGTGCGCGGCGATCACCGGGTCGTTCTTTGCGCCCTGCACGCCGGTCGCGGTGGGCGCTTCGGGATAGGTGCGGCAGAGCTCCGGGTGGTTTGCCGCGCAGTGGTAGCATTCGCGGTTGTTTTCCCAGACGAGCTTCCAGTTGCCCTTCTCGACGATCGTGCTTTCGAAGGCGACCTTCGTCTCGCCGAGGCGGTGGCGGGCGAGATAGGGCTCGACGGTGGCGCGGAAGGCGGAGAAGTCCGGCGCCTCGTCTGCAAGGCAGATGAAGATGTAGCCGCCGACGGTCTCGCAATGGATCTTCTTCAGGCCATGCTGGCTCTTGTCGAAGTCTTCCGCCATGTGGCGGGCGAAAAGCAGGGATCCGTCGAGCTCGTAGGTCCACTGGTGGTAGGGACAGACGAGCTTGGCCGAGGTGCCCTTGTGCTGCGTGCAGACGCGCGAGCCGCGGTGGCGGCAGGAATTGTGCAGGGCGCGGATGGTGCCCGCGCGGTCGCGGGTGACGACGACGGGATAATCGCCGACCTGCACGGTGAAATAGTTGCCGGCCTTCGGGATCTCGCAGTCATGGCCGATGAACAGCCAGTCGCGGTACCAGATCGTCTCGAGGTCGAGCCTGTAATAGTCGGGGTCGATGTAGAAGGCCTGCTCGAGGCTGTAGCCGTCGCGCCGGTTCTTGAGCTTGCGGAGCACGTCGCTGCGAATGTCCATGCCGGATCCTCGGTATCCAAGTTGGGGATGAGGCGCACGGAAGGAGACGGCCTCCGGGCGGGCGAGCCGCACGGACTGCACGTTTCCCGGCCGCCCGCCGCAGCCAGTCACGATCGTTCCTCCAGGCTGGTTTCCGGGCTGAGGAGCGTCCTTGCGGGTCATGACCTTGTCCAAAAAGCCGGACGACTTTTCGGGGCCGTGCCTTGCGGGACCGGATGCAGCGCCTTCCCAGACCTCCCGTCCAGTGGCTTCCTGCTGCACCTTGCTCCAACACCGTTGCGGGGGCAGCGCCGGATTTCAACCGGCTTCCCAATTCTCCGCCCCTCCTCTGGGGCGGCACCTCGAGTGTGTCCATCTAAGCGCAAGAATGTGCGGCCGGCATGTCGGAAAACGACATGACTTCATGATTTGACGACAGTCGATCAGGAAGGGGCCTATGCCGGGCCTCAGCAATTTCATCATACATCTCAATGCGATGTGCTCGACTTTATAGCGGGCCGCCTACCTTTTCGGCAGGCGGATCCCAACGATTGCCCTCTTGTCATATTGCGACCACAAAACACGCCCTCGGGAATAGGGAGCGCAACGGAAAGGAATGCTTAACGACGTTTCCATAAGCTTTTTTCGATCCGGGCGCGAGGATGGAGTGCCAAGGCGTGCAGCAGACGAAATTCCGATACTACGACGCCGTCGCCTACAAGCGCGCGAACCCGCCCAAATCCGCCGTCCACACCGAGTTCCTGCGCACCGGGCGGATCGACCGCAGCCTCACCTGGAGCCCGAGCGAAAAGCGCTACCTCAGCGACCAGGAGGTCGCCGAGCGCACGGGCCGCAAGCTCGAGCGGGCGGGCAGCGTCACCCATGAGCGCATCAACGGCTTCCACCATTCCATCCGGTTTCCGAAGCTGATCTTCCATCGCACGCTCGCGCGCACGCCGCATCTCGGCTACTGCCACATCACGGTGGCCAATTCCCGCTTTGCCGAATTCGAGAACGTGCAATGGGCCTTCTACATGGCCAACTTCCTCGCCGAGATCGGCGACGAGGAGCAGTTCTTCGCCGGCATCTCGCAGAGGCCCGGGCGCATGTATTTCGCCGTCGCCATCGCGCCGACGCAGGAAGAGGGGCGGCTGCAGATCGACCGCAAGGTGCGCGGCAACGGCGTGATCTTCCGCACGGACGACCCGAAGCTCGCCATGAAGAACGTGCTGATGCTCGGCACGCGCAACGAGGCCCTGCGCCAGGCCATCCGCGCGCTCTGACGCGCCCATGGGCGCGGGATTTTCATCCTCCCGCAACAGGCCGCTCTTTCGGCGGGTCTGATCCGCTCGCTCGCATCCAGGCAAAGCGGCGCGCGCTCTTGGCATCTGCCGTCAAAGCCCTGTAAAGGAGGCGCCGGACAACGGAAGAAGCGGCATGGCGCAGATCGTGGACACACGGACGGATGGGCAGGCGGCGCTGGCGCGCGCCTGCGAGGCCCTCGGCCGCGGCGTGCCGGTCGCCATCCCGACCGAGACGGTCTACGGCCTTGCCGCCGATGCCACCAATCCGCTGGCGATCACCCGCATCTACGAAATGAAGGGCCGTCCGCGCTTCAATCCGCTGATCTGCCACATGGCCGACCTTGCCATGGCGGAACGGCACGCGGTCTTCGATCCCTTGTCGCGACGGATCGCCGAGGCCTTCTGGCCCGGCCCGCTGACGCTCGTGCTGCCGGTCCGCCCGGAAAGCCCCATCCATCCGCTGGCGCGCGCCGGGCTCGACACGGTCGGCATCCGCGTGCCGACCGGCTTCGCCAGCCGCCTGCTTTGCGCCTTCGGCCGCCCGCTCGCGGCCCCGAGCGCCAACACGTCCGGCCGCATCAGCCCGACCACCGCCCGGCACGTCGCCGAGGATTTCGGCGACAGGCTGGAACTGGTGCTCGACGCAGGCCCGGCGACCGTGGGGCTCGAATCGACCATCCTCAAGGTCGAGGACGGGATGATCCGGCTGCTCAGGCCCGGCGGGCTCGACGCCGCCGAGGTCGAGCGCGTCACCGGCCGCCCGGTCACGCGCAGCGGCAAGGCGGGCGCGGCGATCGAGGCGCCCGGCATGCTCGCCTCGCACTATGCGCCCGATGCGCCGGTCCGGCTCGACGCCAGGAGCGTGCGGCCGGGCGAGGTGCTGATCCGCTTCGGCGGCAAGGCGCTGCCCGGCGAGGCGGAGGCGGCGCTCGTGCTGGACCTCAGCCCCTCCGGCGATCTTGCCGAGGCGGCCGCAAATCTCTTCGGCTACATGAAACGGGCGGATGCGGCGGGCGCCCGGTCCATCGCCTTCTCGCCCATCCCCTCGACCGGCCTCGGCGAGGCGATCAACGACCGGCTGCAGCGCGCCGCCGCCCCCCGCAGCTAGGAGAAATGCAGATGGTCCAGGCGACGCTTCCCCCCGATCTCATCGCCCGTTTCGCGGCGATCACCGGCCCCGCCCATGCCCTCATCGAGCAAAGCGACATCGCCCCCTACCTCGTCGAGAGCCGCGGGCTCTATCACGGCACCTCGCCGCTGGTGCTGCGGCCGGAATCGGTGGAGGACGTGTCCAAAATCCTGGCCCTCGCTACCGAGACGCGCACGGCCATCGTGCCGCAGGGCGGCAATACCGGCCATGTCGGCGGGGCCGCGCCGCGCGAGGGGGCGGCGGATGTCGTGCTGTCGCTCTCCCGCCTCAACCGCATCCGCGACGTCGATCCGGTCGGCAACGTCCTCGTCGCCGACGGCGGCTGCGTGCTGGCGCAGGTCCAGAAGGCGGCCGAGGATGCCGGCCGGCTCTTCCCCCTGTCGCTCGGCTCAGAAGGCTCCTGCCAGATCGGCGGCAACCTTTCCACCAATGCCGGCGGCACCGCCGTGCTCGCCTACGGCAACATGCGCCAGCTCTGCCTCGGCCTCGAGGTCGTCCTGCCGACCGGCGAGGTCTGGAACGGCCTGCGCCGGCTCAAGAAGGACAATACGGGTTACGACCTGCGCGACCTCTTCATCGGCGCGGAGGGCACGCTCGGCGTCATCACCGGCGCGGTGCTGAAGCTCTTCCCCCGCCCCCTCGGCCACGAGGTCGCCTTTGCCGGCCTCGCATCCGTGACGGACGCCCTCGCCCTCTTCGAACGCGCCTCGGCCCGCTGCGGCACCGCGCTGACCGGCTTCGAGCTGATGCCGCGCCTCGGCGTCGAGTTCACCCAGCGCCACATTCCGGGCGTGCGCGATCCCCTGCCCTCCCGGCACGACTGGTACGTGCTGGCCGACATCTCGACCTCGGACGCGGCCGAGACGGCAAGGCGCATGATGGAGGCGCTGCTTGCCGAGGGCATCGAGGCGGGGCTCGTCGAAAACGCGGTGATCGCGGCCAGCGAAGAGCAGCGCAGGGCGCTCTGGCACATGCGCGAAAGCATGTCGCCGGCGCAGAAGCCGGAGGGCGGCTCGATCAAGCACGACGTCTCCGTGCCGGTCTCGGCGATCGCGGATTTCATGGCGGAGGCGGACGCGGCGGTGACGGCCGCGATCCCCGGTGCGCGCATCTGCTCCTTCGGCCACATGGGCGACGGCAACATCCACTACAACATCTCGCAGCCCGTGGGCGCGGACACGAAGGCCTTCCTTGGCCGCTGGCGGGAGATCAACCGCCTCGTGCACGGCATCGTGCTGAAATACGGCGGCTCGATTTCCGCCGAGCACGGCATCGGCCAGCTGAAGCGCGATGAGCTTGCCGCCGTGCGCGAGCCGATCGAGATGGACCTGATGCGGCGGGTCAAACGGGCCTTCGACCCGGCCGGCATCATGAACCCCGGCAAGGTGGTCAGCGCCTGAGGCTATCGCCCGCCCGTGCGCAACTGCGCCAGCGACATCATGACGTCGGCGCTGATGCCGGACGAGCCGGAACCGCTGAGCACCGACAGGGCCGGATCGGCCGTCGCCTGGTTGTCGAGGTCGTAGAGGACGGAGAACTTCACGATCATCTTGGAGACCTTTTCCGGATCCTGCAGGTCCTCCAGTTCCAGATAGCGTTCGATCATGTCGGCCTGGGCGTCGATGTCGGCGCTGCCGATCTCGTCCGGCAGCTGGTAGAGCACCTTGAAGACCTCGAAGAGCGCATCGTCGGCCAGGATGTCGTAGGGGCTCGAGATCGTCTCCGCCTTGCGCTCGAAATAGAGCGCGAGGCGCACGCCGGCATTGTCGGTGCCCGCCTCCTCTTCCAGCTTCTGGCGCACATGGCTGTCGAGGGTCTCGTAGATGCCGCGCCGGGACTGGATCTGCGCGTCGTCCGGCCGCTCGACCAGGCCTTCGGCGTTGAAGTTGAAAGCGGCGACGATCTTGCGATAGGCGCGGTCGGCCTGCTGGTTCACGAAGCTCTGCGGATCGTCGAGGTCGGAGGTGAAGATCTTCGCCATGAACTCCGCATCGACGCTTTCCGGCTCGATGCCGTTCGCGGTGAGCACGAAGGCGACGAGGCGGGGATCGCTCAGGAATTCCTCGACCGTTTCGACCTTCTGCATCTGGACGGAGTAATATTTCGCCTCCTCCTCCGCCAGCGTGCGGTCGTCCTCCGTTCCGAAACGGGACTTCGCCGTCACGTAGGCGCGTGACATGACGAGGATCTCGGCCTCCGATTGTGCCAGCTTCGGCGCCGTGATGTTGCCGTCCGGCCCGAAATTGAACGCCTTGGCCAGCTCGACGAAGCGTTCGTCCTTAAGCTGGTACACATAGCTCTTCGGATCGTTGAGGTCGCTCTTCAGCACGTTCTTGATCGTCAGGGTTGAGACCTTGGCCGGGTCGAGGCCGAAGGCCTTCAACGCGAAGTCGTAGATGGTCGCCTCGCCCAGAAAGTCCTGCACGGTCTTCACCGCGCCGATCTGCCCCTTGAAGCGCGAGATGGCCAGCGCGTCGGCTTCGTCGTCCTTGTCGTTGTAGCGGGTCATGTAGCTGCTGGCCGTCGCCGCCGTCTGTTCGGCCGTCTGCACCGCGTCGCCGGCCGAGAGCGTGCCGTCCTCCTGGAAGTTGAAGGCGGCGCGCAGCGCGACGTACTTCTCCTTGTCGGCCCCGCCGAACAGGTTGATGTAGCTGCTCGGATTGTCCGGGTCGGGATCGCTCGTGATGATGTTGCGCAGGGTGATGCTGCCGACGGAGAGCTTGTCGAGATCGAAGGCGACCTTGAGGTAGGAGACGACCCGCGCATCCGCCACGAGCTCGTCCGCCGTCGTCACGCTCGCGATCTTCTCCTCGAAATGCGCCTGGTTCAGCAGCGCCGCCGCGCTGGTCACGCGCGGGTTGGAGAGCGTGTAGAGCTCGTTCGTACCCTGCTTCTGCGCGGCGTCCTGAACGGTGCCCGCCATCGCCGTGCCGTCGGTCTCGAACGTGTAGGCCTCGGCCAGCATGCGGTATTTTTCGACATTCGCGATGACGGCGGCCTGCCGGCTGATCTCCGCCTTGAGTTCGGCGATGCGGGCCGCATTGGCATCGTTGGATTCGAGCCCGGCCAGTTCCTCGTTCGCCGCCTGTATGGCCGCCTGCGCGGCCGTCGCCCTGGCCCCGAACTCGGTGTTGAAATAGCTCGCCGGATCGTCGAGGTCGCTCGTCAGCACGCCGCGGATCGCCGCGCGCGAATAGGTGCCCGGATCGATGCCGAAGGCCGTGAACATGTAGTTGCGCAGGCGCTCGTTGTTGAGGAGCTGGTCGACGCCCGTCACCGTATCGATGACGATGTTGTAGTAGCGGGTCTCCTCGTTGATCGCCGCGCCCGCATTGGCGGCGGTGGCGGAATAGAGGCCGATGATCTCGTCGAGCTGCACCTCGGTCTGCGCCACAGCCGTCGAGGCCGAGAAGCTGAAGGCGGTGGCGAAATCGCGGTAGCGCGTATCCGTCAGCCTGTTCACGAAGCTGTTGGCGTCGGCAAGGTCGCTTTCCAGCACCTGGCGCATGAAGGCCTTGGCGTAGGTCATCTCCTCCAGGCCATAGGCCTTCATGGCATAGGAGTAGAGCTGGTAGTCGTCGAGGAACTCTTCGACCGAGCCGACCTTGCCGATGTTCTCCCTGTAGTAGGCCGCCTCCCGCGCATTGATCGCGTCCGCCGCCGTGCGGTTCAGCGATTTGAGCATGTCGCTCGCGATGAGGTTGTAGCTCGTATAGGTCGACAGCATCGGGGAACAATTCCTTCTGGTCATCGGCGGGCCGATCGGCGGCATTCTCGCGCGCGAGGCTTGTCCCGGCCTGTCGGTGCGGCGGCTCGAATGCCGCCGGCCGCGTTCACGTCTCCTAAACCCTAGCCCGTGCGGTTTTGCTAACCATCAGGAACTGCAAAGTTTTCTTAACCGCGATTTTTAAGCGGCATGGAAGGGGGCGCGCCTATCCTGCGCCCCAGAGGACGCAAAGTCCCGATGAGAAGACCGCGAACCGGCTCTCAAGGAAAACAAGGGCGAAAGACATGCTGAATACCGTTTCCAAGCCGGCCTGGGCCGGCACCACGCTCCGGCTCGATCCCAAGCGCTTCCCGCAGCAGGTGACGTTCGAGCTGCGTACGGAAGGAACCGACGCCACCATCACCCTCGACGAGCGCGGCGCCGTCCTGCGCAAGGTCCTGCCGTCGAGCGGCCTGCCGCTTTCCATCGCGCTCCCGGCCCGCGCGTTCAAGGGCGTCGCCGCCCGCGCCATCGACCACGGCAACGGCGACGTGACCGTCACCCTCGAGCTGCATCACGACGATCCCGACCTCTGCATTCCGCTGCTCGTGGCGCACGACCTCTGCGACATCGCCGCCGACTGGCGCAGCTGGTCGGAGGCCTATCGCATTCCCATGCTGATGGTAGAGGCCGACGGCATCGCCCGCCCGCTCGACGACCACCTGACGGTCGGCAGCCGCCCCCCCAAGCCGCGCCGCCGCCATTCCTATTTCGCGGACCGCCGCCCGCGCTTCCTCGTGCGCCGCACGACGGGCAAGCTCGGCATCCAGATGAAGATCGACGGCCGGGAGATCATCGCCCGCGGCTGAGGCCGCGACGGCGAGACCTCAGCAAAGCCGGCCGTTCCCTGCGGCCGGCTTTTCCGTGTTCCTGTTCCCCGCGGAACATCGCCGCGCCCTCCGGCGTGGGAAAGAGCGTTCGACAAACGGCCGGGCCGGAACGAACGCAGGGACACGACCACGATGACGAAGCTCCTCACCACCCTCCTCATCCATATCCGCAAGGCCGACGCGGCGATCGTGGCGCGCACACGCCCGCCGCGCCGGGGGTTCGAGCTTGCGCTGCACCCGGCGACGCTGCGGCGCACCGGCGAGCGCCCGGTCTAAATACGGACCCTGGCTTCAGGCGAAGGGGATGGCGACGGCAAGCGCCAGGAAGATGCTGAAGCCGACGACATGGTTGAACTTGAACAGGGCGAGGCACTGGACCGGATCGTCGATATCGAGCGTCCTCACCTGCCAGGCGAGCATGAGCGCGGCGGCGGCAAGGCCGAACCAGGCGACGAGGCCGACGCCGGCGAGAAGGAAGGCGAGCGCGATGAGCACGACCGCCAGCCCGTAAAGGCCGACGAGCCACCGTGCCGTCCTCTCGCCGAACAGCCGCGCGGTGGAACGCACGCCGATCAGCGCATCGTCTTCCTTGTCCTGGTGGGCGTAGATCGTATCATAACCGATCGTCCAGGCGATCGCGGCGGCATAGAGCGCGACCGCCGCGGCCGACACGTTGCCGAACTCGGCGGCCCAGCCCATCAGCGCGCCCCAGGAGAAGGCCATGCCGAGGAAGAACTGCGGCCAGTCGGTGAAGCGCTTGGCGAAGGGATAGACCGCGACGATCAGCAGCGAGGCGACGCCGAGCCCTATGGTGAAGAGGTTGAACTGCAGGAGGACGAGGAGGCCGGCGAGCGCCTGCAGCGCCATGAAGACCTTCGCCTGCCGCCTCGTGACGCGGCCGGACGGCAGCGGACGCGAGCGGGTGCGCGCGACCGCCTGGTCGATGTCGTGATCGACGAGGTCGTTATAGGTGCAGCCGGCGCCGCGCATGGCGACGGCGCCGACGAGGAACAGCAGGAGATGGGCGAGGAAGCGCAGCCAGTCGAAGGTGCCGGCCGCCGCCGCGACATTGGCGGCGAGCGCCGCAGACCAGAAGCACGGCCACATGAGCAGCTGCCAGCCGATCGGCCGGTCCCAGCGGGCAAGCTGCGCGTAGGGCCAGGCGCCGCGCGGCAGCACGCGGTAGACCCAGTTGTCGGAAGGCGCATCGGCGACGCGGCCGGAATCGGACGGAGAGCTGATCATGCGCCTAGATCGCAAGCCGCTCGATCCCGGTCAAGCCGGCACGACGCCGCGGGCCGGATCTCCGTGGCTCAGGGCAGCGTGAAGTCGAATCGGTAGGTGGCCGAGACGCCGATCAGGAACTGGTCGCGCTCGCCGCGCTCTCTCACCAGGCTCGAATCCGCCGCCGAGCCGACGAGACGCTTGTATTCGGCGAAGGCGCTGGTTTCGATCTTCTCGTTGACCTGCCAGGTGATCGCCGCCCCCGCGCCGACCGAATGGATGCCGCCGCCCGGATCGAAGGCGGAAAGGCCCGACGCGGCGGCCTCGCCCGGCTTCACCCGATAATAGGCGTCCATGTAGTCCTTCGAGGCGGCCGTCAGGCGCGGCCCGGCGGAAATGCGCACGTCCGGCCGGACATCGACGAAGGCATCGGCGGCAATGTCCGCCACCACGCCGTGGTGGCTGCGGATGCCGTGGCGCAATTCGCCGCGCACGCGCAGCCAGTCGGTCGGGTAGGCTTCCGCAAAGGCGCCGAGTTCGCCGCCGAGCCTCACCGGCGTCAGGCCCCTGAGATCGTCGGAATCGCCCTCGTCGCGCGGCATGACCAGCTTGCCGGTCGCGCCGGCGCGGAACGCGCCGCTGTCGATGAGCGCGAAGGAAGGGTTGTCGTTGCGCGAGGAGAAGCGCACCGTGCTACCGGCCTTGCCGAGCGAGATCATCGGCGTGACCTGGAAGAGATATTTCTTCGCGCCCTCGTAGCGCGGCGCCGCAAAGCCGGCGGCGCCGACCTTCAGGTACCAATCCCCGGACCAGAAATGGCCGCCTTCGCCGGCAACGGCGGAAACGGGCGCAAGCAGAAGGGCGGCCGCAGTCATTGCGGCCGATGCACGGATACTCAAAACACAATCCTCGCTTTACCGGCAGGCCCGCCGCGGGCCGCCGAAACCTTTGATTGCGCGAACATTAGCCCCGTTTCATTACCGATTCGCTAACCATTCCGCGATGCCGCCGGCAGGAACGATTCGGGCCGGCGTGCGTTTTTCGCAAGAAGAAACAAGGAGTTTCCCGATGACCGTCAGCACGATGGAACTGAAGCTTCAGGCGATCCGCAACGATGCCGGCCTCACCCGCGAGGAAAAGATCGCAAGGCTCGAAAAGCTGCGCAGCGAGGCCCGCGCGCTCCAGCGCGCCGCCACGGAAAGCGCCATGGTCGAGGATGACGGCTGGTACGAGGACGTCCACCTGATCGACACGGAACTGGAAAGCCTCGGGCGCACCGTCGAGGAAAAGGGCGCCGCGACGCTGTAGGCCGGGCGCGGCTTCCAGGCTTCCACGGGCTACGGCGCCGCTGCGGGAGCACGTTCCGCAGGCCGGCCCTTGACCTTTCGGCCCCGTCCCCTTAACCCGCCAGCAAGCAAGGACGGATCGAGGGTGCGGCATGAAGGTTCTGTTGATCGGATCGGGCGGGCGAGAGCATGCCCTTGCCTGGAAGCTGGCGCAGTCTCCCCTCCTCACCACGCTCTATGCCGCCCCCGGCAATCCCGGCATCGCCGAATGCGCGACGCTGGTTTCCCTTGATGTCGAAGACCACGCCGCCGTCTGCGCCTTCTGCAAGGAGAACGGCGTGACCTTCGTCGTCGTCGGCCCCGAGGCCCCGCTCGTCGCCGGCATCGCCGACGTGCTGCGCGGCGAGGGCATCGCCGTCTTCGGCCCCTCCGCCGCCGCCGCCCGGCTCGAAGGCTCCAAGGGCTTCACCAAGGACCTCTGCGCCAGATACGATATCCCGACCGGCGCCTACCGGCGCTTCACCGAAGCCGATGCCGCCAAGGCCTATGTGCGCGAGCAGGGCGCGCCGATCGTCATCAAGGCGGACGGACTTGCCGCCGGCAAGGGCGTGACCGTCGCCATGACGCTCGACGAAGCGCTTGCCGCCGTGGAGGATTGCTTCGAGGGCGCCTTCGGCGCGGCCGGCGCGGAAGTCGTCGTGGAAGCCTTCCTCGACGGCGAGGAGGCGAGCTTCTTCTGCCTGTGCGACGGCGCGAATGCGCTGCCGCTCGCCTCCGCCCAGGACCACAAGCGCGTCGGCGACGGCGACACCGGCCCGAACACCGGCGGCATGGGCGCCTATTCCCCGGCTCCCGTGATGACGCCGGAAATGGTCGAGCGCACGATGAAGGAGATCATCGAGCCGACGATCCGCGGCATGGCGGCGGACGGCCATCCCTTCCAGGGCGTGCTCTTCGCCGGCCTGATGATCACCGCAAAGGGCCCAGAGCTCATCGAATACAACGTGCGTTTCGGCGATCCGGAATGCCAGGTGCTGATGATGCGGCTCGAGAGCGACCTCCTGCCGATCCTCCACGCAGCGGCGACCGGCCGGCTCGATGCCGTTTCCGCCGAGTGGAGCGATGCGCCGGCGCTCACCGTCGTCATGGCGTCCAAAGGCTATCCGGGCTCCTACGCGAAGGACACGCCGATCCTCTCGCTGCCGGCGGACGACGCGGGCACGAAGGTGTTCCATGCCGGCACAGCCCTGAAGGACGGCAAGCTGGTGGCGACCGGCGGGCGAGTGCTCAACGTCACCGCCGTCGCGCCGACCGTCGCGGACGCGCAGAAGGCGGTCTACCGGGCGCTCGACCAGGTAGAATGGGAGAACGGCTTCTGCCGCCGCGACATCGGCTGGCGGGCCGTCGCCCGGGAAACGGCCTCACCCGGCCGAAGCGAAATCGCCCGGTAGATCAAATTTTACCAATTCCCCTGACGGGACCGTAACCGGCGCGCGCTATTCTCCTTCCAACGATGAGGGAGAACCGTTGATGCGTACCCTGCTGCCGACCCTTGCCCTGATGCTTCTTGCCGCCCCCGCCTTCGCGGGCTCGATCGAACCTGTCGCCGGCGCGACCTCCGCAGGCAGCATCGAGACGATCAGCTGCACCGGCTGCCCGGCGCTCAAGCCGAGGCTGAAGGCCGCGACCTACCATGTCGACGCCATCGAACCCGGCACGCAGAAGGTGGAGATCCGCGAAACGAACGGCGAGCGCAAGATCTTCCGCACGGAAGCGTGGATGGGCGGTTCGCCCGTGCTCTTCGTCAGCAAGGCGCCGGTCGAAACGCTCGAAGCCGCCGACGCGGACAAGCCGGCCGAAGACAGCGCCGCGACGGTCGACGCGAGCGCGAAAACCAGCGCGCTCGATGCCGGTGCCGCGCAGGAAGCGGCAACGGCCATGATGGCCACCTCACGGGAGTTTGATCCGGCAAAGTTTGAACTCCGGCTCAACTGACCCCATATTACGAGAGCCCTGCCTCTCAGTCCCTCCAGGCTGACAGGAATTCGCGAAAGCGGACGTTTGCGCCCCTGACATCAAGCAGGGGCGCACGCGTATCAGCCGGCCTCGCCCATATCGCTGACGAGCCTGTCGACCTCGCGGTCGGAATAGACGGCGATGCCGCTGCGGCGCAGCAGCGCCGCCGTCACCCCCTGCCCCGCATGCCGGACGCCTGAAAACGTGCCGTCATAGACGAAACCGGAGCCGCAGGACGGGCTGCCGTCGATGAGCAGCGCGTGCCGGCAGCCGTTCTCGTGCGCGATCTTCAGGGCGATGCGCGCGCCGTCGACATAGGCGGCGGAGACGTCCCTGCCGGAGACCTCCAGCACGCGCGCCCGTGCGTCGAGCACGTCGTCGCCGTTCAGCCCGCCTTCGATCTCGGCCGGCGGCCGCGGCACCTGGAAGCCGCCCGCAAGCTCCGGACAGAGCGTCACCAGCCGCCCCTCGGCCTTCCAGCGCCCGACCGCTTCGTGCAGCAGAGGCTTCGCCGATCCGTTGTAGCGGACCGGCAGACCGGCAAGGCAGGCGCTGATGAGGATCTTGCCGGCCATCAGCGCCCGTTCCTCACCCCGTGATCTTCGAGAAGTCCGCGACCGTGCCGGTGGCCGCGCGGATGGCGGAAAGAAGGGCGAGGCGGTTGGCCCGGACGGCGGGGTCCTCGTCGTTGACGAGGACGTCGTCGAAGAACCGGTCGACCGGCGCGCGAAGCGCCGAAAGCGCTGCCATGGCGGAGCGGAAATCCTCCTCCGCGACGGCGGCGGCGGCCTCCTTCGCGGCGGTTTCCACGGCGGCGTGGAGGGTCTTTTCGGCGTCGAGCCTGAGGAGGCCGGCCGAGACCGCCCCCGCGACGACGGTGCCCTTCTTCTCCTCCGCCGCCAGAAGCTGCGTCGCCCGCTTGGTGCCGGCGAGGAGGTTCCGGCCGTCCTCCGAGGTGATGAAGGCCGTCAGCGCCTCGACGCGGCGGGCGACCATCAGGAGGTCGTCGGCCTCCGGCGTCAGCACGGCGTCGATGAGGTCGTGGCGCGCGCCCATGTCGCGCAGGTACACCTTCAGGCGGTCGTGGAAGAAGGCGAGAAGGTCCGGGTCCTTCGCGACGGAGAGAAGCGGCAGGCGGATGTTCTTTTCGAGCAGCATGCGGATGACGCCGAGCGCGGCCCGGCGCAACGCATAGGGGTCCTTCGAGCCGGTCGGCTTCTCGTCGATGGCCCAGAAGCCGATCAGCGTGTCGAGCTTGTCGGCGAGCGCCACGGCAAGGCCGACCTTGCCGGCGGGCACGCGGTCAGAAGGGCCCTGCGGCTTGTAGTGGTCCTCGATGGCTTCGGCCACGGCGGCGTCCTCGCCCTGGAGGGCAGCATACTTGCGGCCCATGATGCCCTGCAACTCCGGAAACTCGCCGACGGCTTCCGTGCGCAGGTCGGCTTTCGCGAGCACCACGGCGCGGTCGACAAGGGCAGGGTCCGCACCGACGACAGGCGCGAGCTCCGCGGCAAGCGTGCGGATGCGCGCGACGCGCTCGCCCTGCGTGCCGAGCTTGGCGTGGAAGGTGACGTTGAGGGCATCGAGCTTGGCCATGCGCTGGTCGAGCGGCTTTGTAAGGTCGAGGCCGAATTTCCCGGCCGACGCTTTCAGCGTGTCGAGGTCCGGCAGGTCGCCCTGGTCGCGCAGCCAGAAGTGCTTGGCGTCGGAAAGGCGCGCGCGCACCACCTTACCGTTGCCGTGCACGATCTCCTTGCCGCCGTCCTTCGCCTCGATGTTGGAGACGAGGACGAAGTGGTTGGAGAGCGTGTCGGCGCCGGGCCTGCGGGTGACGAAGCATTTCTGGTTCGTCTTGATGGTGAGGCGGATGATTTCCGACGGGATCGCCAGGAAGTCCTCTTCGAACGTGCCCATCAGCACCTCGGGCCATTCGACGAGGCCGGCGACCTCCTCCAGGAGGGCCTCGTCCTCGACCAGTTCCAGGCCGCTGGCGAAGGCGGTGTTGCGGGCATCCGTCGCGATGATCTGCTTGCGGCGCTCGGCATCGAGCACGACCTTCGCCTTTTCGAGGTTGGCGACATAGTCCTCGAAGCGGCGCACGGTGATCGCCTCCGGCGCATGGAAGCGGTGGCCGTAGGTGACGTTGCCGGCGACGATGCCGTCGACCTCGAAGGGCACGACGCGCGTTTCCTCCGTCTCCGAGCCGAAGGTGCAGAGGATGGACTGCAGCGGGCGCACCCAGCGCAGTGCGCCCGGCCTTGCCGAGGCGGGGCCCCAGCGCATCGACTTCGGCCAGGGAAAATTGCGGATGATGCCCGGCATCACCTCGGCGATGATCTCATCGGCGGGACGTCCGGGCCTGACGATATGGGCGACATAGAAATCGCCCTTCTTCGGATCGCTGTGCACATGCGCCTCGGAAATAGAGCCGAGGCCAGCCTTGCGCAGGAAGCCCTGGATCGCCTGTTCGGGGGCGGAGGTCGCCGGTCCCTTGATCTCCTCGCGCACGTCGTTCGAGCGGGCGTTGAGGCCGCGGATGTCGAGGGTCAGCCGGCGCGGCGTCCAGTATTCCCGCGCGCCCTCATAGGTCAGGCCCGCATCCACCAGCGCATCGGTGACGAGCTTCTTCAGGTCGCCCGCCGCCTTGCGCTGCATGCGGGCGGGAATTTCCTCGGAGCGGAGTTCAAGCAGGAGATCGGGCATGTCAACTTTTCCTCACCCTCCCCGGCCGGGGAGGGTCGGCACGCCGTGCCGGTATGGGGTGAAAATCGTGCGCCTCTGCTAGCAAAGTTAGGCGGCGCTGTACAACGGCAAATATGCCGCCGGGCCCGTGGAAGAGGCATCAGTGCCCGCTGGCGGCGACCTCGCGGGAGCCTTCCCCGGCGGCGTGGCCTTCGGCCGGCGCCTCGTGGCCCCCCTCCTCCTCACCGTGGCCGGACTTCGCCGTCACCGTTCCTTCGGCGGCGTTCGGATCGATGCAGTCCTCGCGTTCCTGCATCGCCGTGACGATGGCCTTGATCTCGTCGAGCGAGAGCTCCTTGCGCTCGCCGTAGAATTCGCCGTTCTCGGCAGGCTTGCCATCCGTATAGCGGGCGACGAAGGGCGCGGTCATGCCGGGAATGATGGAGGGATCGCGCGCGAAGAGCACCTCGGCACCGATGGCGCGGCCGCGCATGTCCGCCCGGTTCACCGGGCCTGCGGCGTCGAGCAGGATGACCTGGTAGAGATCGGCCTCCTCGTTGTTTGAGACCGCGCCGGCGACCCGCAAAGCCGTCTTGATGCGCGCCTCGCCGTCCCTGGCGTCCGAGCGCACATATTTGCGCAGCCATTGCTGGCCGTCGCGCTCGAGGCGGACCGTCGTGACCGTGGTGCAGGCGACGCCGGAGAGCCGGTCCACCACAGGTCCGAGCAGGACATCGCGCCCGACGAGGATCGCCGCCGCACCGGAGGCGCCCGTCAGGACGGTGACGCCGGCAAGGATGATCAGAAGCTTCCGGGACAGGCGGGACGAGGTCGGAAGGAACTTCACGGGCGGCGGACTTCTCTTTGAACGCAGAACAGGAACGCGCCGAGAGCGCGCGAACTGCGTGCACCTTACAGGCCGGGCGTTTCGGAAGTTTTAAACGGTGCCGCCCCGATTCCGGATATTTTTGCGAATGATTTGCAATAGCATTGACAGCCGCGGAAAGCGCCCTATAGTTTAATGCAACTCATTCGCAAAAGCAGATCAGGAAGACCCATGCTCCGCCGTACGTTCACCGCCCTCCTCGCAAGCCTGCCCCTTCTTGCCGCCGCCCCCGCCACCGCCCTCTCCCAGGAAAAGCCGAAGGTGGTGACGACCTTCACCATCATCGCCGACATCGCGGCGAACGTGGCGGGCGATGCGGCCACCGTCGAATCGATCACCAAGCCGGGCGCGGAGATCCACAACTACCAGCCGACCCCGCGCGACATCCTGAAGGCGCAGGACGCCAAGCTCGTATTGTGGAACGGCCTCAACCTCGAACTCTGGTTTGAGAAATTCCTCGCCAATCTCGGCGACGTGCCGAACGTCACCGTCAGCGAGGGCGTCACGCCGATGAGCATCGTGGAAGGCCCCTACGAGGGCAAGCCGAACCCGCATGCCTGGATGTCGCCGGACAATGCACTGATCTATGTCGAGAACATCCGCAAGGCGCTCGTCGCGCTGGATCCCGCCAATGCCGCGACCTACGACGCCAACGCCAAGGCCTACAGCGAGAAGATCAAGGCGCTCGGCGAGGAGATGAAGGCGAAGATCGGCGCGCTGCCCGAGGAAAAGCGCTGGCTCGTCACCAGCGAGGGCGCCTTCAGCTATCTCGCCCGCGACTTCGGCCTCAAGGAGCTCTTCCTCTGGCCGATCAACGCCGACCAGCAGGGCACGCCCAAGCAGGTGAAGGCGGTGATCGACGCGGTGCGCGAGCACGATATCCACGTCGTCTTCAGCGAAAGCACCGTTTCCGCCGACCCGGCAAAGCAGGTCGCCGCCGAGACGGGCGCGGCCTATGGCGGCATCCTCTACGTCGACTCGCTGAGCGAGGCGGGCGGCCCCGTGCCGACCTACCTCGACCTGCTGCGCGTGACGTCCGAAACCATCGTGAAGGGCCTTTCGCAATGATGATGGGCGGCAAGCCGAAGAAGGTGGCGGGCATCATCGCCGAGGATGTGACCGTCACCTACCGCAACGGCCACACGGCGCTGCGCCACGCCAGCTTCTCCGTGCCGAAGGGCACGATCACCGCGCTCGTCGGCGTCAACGGCGCGGGCAAGTCCACGCTCTTCAAGGCGATCATGGGCTTCGTGCCCATCGCCGCCGGCAAGGTGACGATCCTCGGCCTTTCCGTGCGCGAGGCGCTGAAGAAGAACCTCGTCGCCTACGTGCCGCAGGCCGAGGAAGTCGACTGGACCTTCCCCGTGCTCGTCGAGGACGTGGTGATGATGGGCCGCTACGGCCACATGAACTGGCTGCGCATCCCGACCAGACGCGACCACGAGATGGTCGACGAGGCGCTGACGCGCGTCAACATGGCCGATTTCCGCAAGCGCCAGATCGGCGAGCTTTCCGGCGGGCAGAGGAAGCGCGTCTTCCTCGCCCGCGCGCTCGCGCAGGAGGGCCAGGTGATCCTGCTCGACGAACCCTTCACCGGGGTCGACGTCAACACCGAGGAGCAGATCGTCGAGCTGCTCGGCAAGCTGCGCGAGGAAGGCCGCGTCATGCTGGTCTCCACCCACAACCTCGGCAGCGTGCCGGACTTCTGCGACCGCACGGTCTTCGTGAAGGGCACGGTCATCGCCTCCGGCCCGACGGCCGAGACCTTCACCGAGGCCAACCTGGAGCGCGCCTTCGGCGGCGTGCTGCGCCACTTCATCCTCGGCGGCCAGGACCTGCACGACGACGAGGACAGGCGCTCGGTCAAGGTCATCACCGACGACGAGCGCCCCTTCGTCATCTATGGCGAGCGCGAGCAGGAGAAGGCGCCGTGATCGACACGCTGCTCGAACCCTTCGGCTACGGCTACATGGTCAACGCCATGTGGGTGAGCGCGCTGGTCGGCTGCATCTGCGGCTTCCTTTCCGCCTATCTCATGCTCAAGGGCTGGTCGCTGATCGGCGACGCGCTCTCGCACTCGATCGTGCCTGGCGTCGCCGGCGCCTACATGCTCGGCCTGCCCTTTTCGGTGGGCGCCTTCCTCTCCGGCGGGCTCGCCGCCGCCGCCATGCTCTTCCTCAACCGAAAGACGCGGCTCAAGGAGGATGCGATCATCGGCATGATCTTCTCCTCCTTCTTCGGCCTCGGCCTGTTCATGGTGTCGCTCTCGCCGACGCCGGTGAACATCCAGACCATCGTGCTCGGCAACATCCTCGCCGTCACGCCGGAGGACACGATCCAGCTCGCCGTCATCGGCGCCGTCACGCTTCTCATCCTGCTTCTGAAATGGAAGGACCTGATGGTCACCTTCTTCGACGAGAGCCATGCCCGGTCGATCGGCCTCAACACGACCGCCCTGAAAATCCTGTTCTTCACGCTGCTCAGCGCCTCCACGGTCGCGGCCATGCAGACGGTGGGCGCCTTCCTCGTCGTCGCCATGGTGGTGACGCCCGGCGCGACCGCCTACCTCCTGACCGACCGCTTCCAGCGGCTGATCGTGATCGCCGCCGCCCTCGGCGCCGGCACCAGCCTTATCGGCGCCTATCTCTCCTATTTCCTCGACGGGGCGACGGGCGGCATCATCGTCGTGCTGCAGACGGCGATCTTCCTTGCCGCCTTCCTCTTCGCGCCGAAGCACGGCCTCCTCGCCGCCCGCCGCAGGGGGCGCCTTGCCCTGCGGGCCGTGGAGGAGAGCCAGCCATGAACGAGACGCTCGAATTGGCGATCATGCCCTTCCAGCTCGCCTTCATGCAGAACGCCTTCCTGGTGACGCTGGCGATCTCGGTTCCGATGGCGCTGCTGTCCTGCTACCTCGTGCTGAAGGGCTGGTCGCTGATGGGCGACGCGGTCTCCCATGCGGTGCTGCCGGGCGTGGTCGTCGCCTATGTCGTGGGCCTGCCCTTCGCCGCCGGCGCCTTCGTCGCCGGCCTCTTCTGCGCGCTCGCCGCCGGCTACCTCAAGGACAACAGCCGCGTGAAGGAGGACACGATCCTCGGCATCGTCTTCTCCGGCATGTTCGCGCTCGGCCTCGTGCTCTACGTGAAGATCCAGCCGGACATCCATCTCGACCACATCCTCTTCGGCGACATGCTCGGCATCGCCGCGATCGACCTGGTCGAGACGGCGGCGATCGCCAGCGCCTCGACGGCCTTCATCCTCCTCTTCCGCAAGGACCTGCTGGTGCAGGCCTTCGACCGGCAGCACGCCTCGGCCATCGGCCTGCCGGTGAAGCTCCTGCACTACGGCCTGCTCGCGGTGTTGTCGCTCGTCGTGGTCGGCGCGCTGAAGGCCGTCGGCATCATCCTGGCGATCGCCATGCTGGTGGCGCCCGGCGCCATCGCCGCCCTCCTCACGCGGCGCTTTGGCAGCATGCTCATGGTGGCGGTCGCCGTCGCCGTCGGCACCTCGTTCTTCGGCATCTGGCTGAGCTTCCTCATCGACAGCGCCCCGGCGCCGACCATCGTGCTCCTGATGACCGTCCTCTTCGTGCTCGCCTTCCTCCGGCAAGTGCTGCAAAGCCGAAAGCCGGCCGAGGAGGCCTGAACCGGCGCGGCCGGCGCTCTGTCGACAGCCGTCCGGTTTCCGTCTATCGTCCGCCGCAAACGGCCGGCCCTGCTTCGGCCGCAACGAGAGACAGAACAGCAACGGGACGGCATGGCGCATATCGGTATCGTCGGCGGCGGCCTCATGGGCTGCGCCACAGCGCTCAATCTCCTGGAACAGGGCCACAGCGTGACGGTCCTCGAGCGGGACGCCGGCGGCCTGCCGGCCTCGGTCGGCAACGCGGGCATCCTCGCCGTGCCGGAAATCGACCCGCTCGCGCGGCCGGACATGCTGCTGTCCGTGCCGAAATGGCTGCTCGACCCGCTCGGCCCACTTGCCGTGCGCTGGCAGGACCTGCCGGCGCTGACGCCCTGGCTCGTGCAATTCCTGCTTTCCGCGCGCCCTGCCAAGGCGGCGGCAAGCCGCGCCGCCATGCTCTGCCTCATGAAGTCCGCGGAGGCCGACCATGTGCGGCTCGGCAACTTCGCCGGCATTTCCGGCCATATGCGCGATACCGGCGCGCTGACGGTCTTCGACAGCGTCACGGCCCGCGACAAGGTTTTCGCGCACGAGGCGGAGAATGCGAAGCTGATCGGCTGCAACGTCGAGAAGCTGGATGCGCAGGAGGCGCGCCGCCGCGTGCCGGCCCTGCAAGGCCCCTTCGCCGGCGCGATCTTCAGCGACGGCTACAAGACCTTCGAATATCCGCTGACCTTCCTGCGCCGCCTGCAGGCGGTGCTGCGCGAGCGGGCGACGCTTCTCGACGCCACCATAGCCTCGGTGGCGCAGGCGGAAAGCGGCATCGTCGTGCGGACGGAGGGCGGGCGCGAATTCACCTTCGACAGGCTGGCGATCACCGCCGGCGTCTGGTCGCGCCGCTTCGTCGCCGACCTCGGCCTGAAGGTGCTGCTGGAGACCGAGCGCGGCTACAACACAACCTTCATGAACCCTTCGACGGTGCTGGAGATGCCGGTCTTCTTCTCCGAGCACGGCTTCGTCGCCACCCCGTTCGAGAACGCGCTGCGCATCGGCGGCGCGGTCGAGCTCGCCTCGCCGGACGCGCCGGCCAACTACAGGCGTGCCGCGGCGATGCGCAGGAAGATGCGCCGCTATGTGCCGGACCTTCCGGAAGAGGGCGGCACGGAATGGATGGGGCGCCGTCCCTCGACGCCGGATTCGCTGCCTGTCATCAGCCTGCACCCGCGCGACCCGCGCATCGCCTTCGCCTTCGGCCACGGCCATCTCGGCCTCACGCTCTCGGCGACGACCGGCCGCCACGTCGCCCGGCTGCTTGCCGGCGAGGGCGAAAGCGCGCTCGCCCCCTTCTCCATCGCCCGCTTCCAGTAAGCGCGCGCCCCTCCCATAACAACAACAAGAAAGAGACCGCGCATGCATAAGGTTATCTTCGACACGGATCCCGGCGTGGACGACGCCATGGCGCTTCTGTTCCTGCACAACCACCCGGACATCGACCTTATCGGCATCACCACCGTCTTCGGCAACGCCTCGATCGAGACGACGACGCGCAACGCGCTGTTCCTGAAGCGCGAATGGGGTATCGCGGCACCGGTCGCCCGCGGCGAAGGCAAGACCTACAACCCGATGCGCAACCCGGTCGACTGGCCGGTGATGATCCACGGCCACGACGGGCTCGGCAACATCGACGTGCCGGAGGTCATCGACCTGCCGCTCGATCCGCGCCCGGCGCACCGCTTCATCATCGAGACGGTGCGGGCCAATCCCGGCGAGGTGACGCTGATCGCCGTCGGCCGCATGTCGAACCTCGCCTATGCACTGAAGGAGGCCCCGGAGATCGCCGGCCTCGTGAAGGAGGTCATCATCATGGGCGGCGCCTTCGACGTGCCCGGCAACATCACGCCCGCCGCCGAGGCCAACATCCATGGCGACCCGGAAGCCGCCGACGTGGTGATGACCGCGCCGTGGAAGGTCACGGTCGTCGGCCTCGACGTGACGATGAAGACCGTTATGACGCGCAAGCGGCTTGCCGAGCTCACCGCCGAGAACGGCAGGCACCTGAAGCTGCTCTCCGGCATCTCGCAGTTCTATATCGACTTCTACGGCCGGCACGTGAAGGACGAAGGCATGGTGGTGCACGACAGCTGCGCCTGCATCTACCTCGTCGCGCCGGAGCTCTTCCAAACGCGCAGCGGCGCGATCCGTGTCGTGGCGGGCGGCATCGCCGACGGCCAGACGATCCAGAAGCCGGATGCGCGCCACTTCCCGCCCGGCAACTGGGACGACCTGCCGAGCCAGCACGCCTGCATCGGGATCGACGCGGAAAAGGTGATGGCGCTGCTCTGCGAGACGCTGGTGCGGTAGCGGGAAGTCGCCCGGCAGGAATAATGCCCCTCGCCTGCCCGCCGGCATCCTCTTCCCGCAAGCGGGGCGAGGAGCGCTGGGGGTACGGGTTTCCTCAAATCGCGACCTGCGGAACCGGCGCAACATCCCCTTCTCCCCGCCTGCGGGGAGAAGGTCCCGCCAGGAGGATGAGGGGCAATTCCTTCGCCGTCAGCCCGGCGTTGCCGGCAGCTGCCAGTCGATCGGCTTGCGGCCGTGCTTTTCGAGGAACTCGTTGGCCTTGGAGAACGGCCGCGAACCGAAGAAGCCGTTATGGGCCGAAAGCGGCGAGGGGTGGGCCGACCGCAGCACGAGATGGCGGCTGCGATCGACGAAGGCCGCCTTCTTCTGCGCATAGGAGCCCCAGAGGATGAAGACGACGGGCTTTTCCTGCTCGTTGACGGCGCGGATGACCGCGTCGGTGAAGCGCTCCCAGCCGCGCCCCTGGTGCGAGGCGGCGCGGCCCATCTCCACCGTCAGCACGCTGTTGAGCAGGAGCACGCCCTGCCTGGCCCAATGTTCCAGGAACCCGTGGCGCGCCGGCGGAATGCCGAGGTCGTCCTGAAGCTCCTTGTAGATGTTGACGAGCGAGGGCGGCAGGCGCACGCCGGGCTGCACGGAAAAGCAGAGCCCGTGCGCCTGGCCTTCGCCATGGTAGGGGTCCTGCCCCAGGATGACGACGCGCACCTCCTCGAGCGGCGTCAGGTCGAGCGCGCGGAAATATTCCGATCCCTTCGGGAAGATGCGCCGTCCCTCCTGCTTCTGCTCCAGGAGAAAGGCTTTCAGGTCAGCCATGTAGGGGCTGGAAAACTCCGCCGCGAGCGGCGCCTTCCAGCTCTCGCCGATCTTCACATCTGCCACGGCCATCGCTCACTCCTCGTCCTGCCTTTGGAAAGGAAGCGAAGTCTAGCGCCGGATGACGGGCAAGAACCGGCCGAAGAGCCGGTCATCCACAGCTAATCTCAGCCGACGCCGAGCACGCCCATGAGGTTCCTCATGCGTGCGGCCGCAAGCTCCGGCCTGTCGAGCACGTTCGCCCGGTCGGCAAGCCGGAACACATCGGCATAGTGCAGAAGGCCGCGGGCGGACTGCATGCCGGCCGGCATGGTGAAATGGTCCTGGTGGCCGTTCAGCCAGGCGAGGAAGACGACGCCGGCCTTGTAATACTGCGTCGGCGCCTCGAAGATCTTGCGCGAGAGCGGCACGGTCGGCGCGATGACGGCGCGGAAGGCGGCGGCGTCGCCGGCGGCAAGCGAGGCCAATGCCCTGGAGGCCTGCGGCGCGACCGCATCGAAGATGCCGAGCAGCGCGTGGCTGTACCTCTGCCCGTCGCCCTCGATGAGTTCGGCATAGTTGAAATCGTCGCCGGTGAAGCAGAGCACGCCCTGCGGCAGCCGGTCGCGCAGCGCCACTTCCTTCGCGTTGTCGAGCAGCGAGATCTTGATGCCTTCCACCTTGCCGCGGTTCTCCGCGATGATCGACAGCACCGCCTCCAGCGCCGGCTCGAAATCGTCGGAGCCCCAGTAGCCCCTCAATTGCGGATCGAACATGTCGCCGAGCCAGTGCAGCACGACCTTGTCCCTGGCCTGGCCGAGGATGCGTCCGTAGACCCTGCGGTAGTCGTCCGGCGACGTTGCGATGCGGGCAAGCGCCCGGCTCGCCATCATGATCGCCCGCCCGCCGTGCTTTTCCACGAAGCCGACCTGCTCCTCGTAGGCCCGGATCACATCGTCCAGCGAGCGGGCGTCGGCGGGGTTCAGGTGGTCCGTGCCCGCGCCGCAGGCAAGGTCGGCGCCCGGCACCGTCCTCGCCTCCGCGAGCGAACGGCGGATCAGTTCCTGCGCGCCGGCCCAGTCGAGGCCCATGCCGCGCTGCGCGGTGTCCATCGCCTCCGCGATGCGGAAGCCGAGCGACCAGAGGTGATGCCGGAAGGCCAGGGTGGCGTCCCAATCGACCGCCGGCGTCTCCCACGGCCGCGTGTCGCGGCGAGGATTGGAAACGACATGGGCCGCGGCATAGGCGATGCGGCTGAAGGCGGGCACGGCGAGCGGGCGCTCCGTGGGTGTGCCCACGAGCCCATAGGCTTCGACGCCGCCATCGGCGCGCGGCAGGGAAAGGCTGATCGGCATGACGTCCTCCCGAGGGTTTTTCAGGGCAATAATTTAGATCGTTCCAAATTTCAAGGGAGATTTTTGCCGGATTGCGTTCGGCAACGACGCGTCGCCATCTATGTCGAGAGACAGGAAAGCGCCTGCCCGGCCCTCTGTCGTCATCCTCGGCCTTGAGCCGAGGGCCCAAGAATCCGGGACATTGCGGACGCGGCATGGATGGTCGGGTCAAGTCCGACCATGACGAGTGGAGAGGAACTGCCAACAATACGAGGCATCTGGCCTTTGCCATTCCACTTCATCAAACGCAATCCAAACCCTCTTGACAAATTTGGAACGATCCAATTAATTGCCTTCAACAAGCGGGCTCGAACGCCCGGCACAGGGAGGATGATCGTGAACAAGGGCCGGGTGACCGTCGTCGATATTGCGCGCGCCGCCGGCGTGTCGAAGTCGACCGTCTCGCTCGTCCTGCAGGCAAGCCCCCTCGTCAACGAGGCGACCCGCGCCAGGGTGAACGCGGCCATCCGCGAGCTCGGCTACGTCTACAACCGCGGCGCGGCGAACCTGCGCCAGTCGGCCTCCTCGCGGATCATCGGCATCATCGTCAACGACCTCACCAACTCCTTCTTCGCCGAGCTCGCCGTCGGCATGGACATGGTCATGCAGTCGGCCGGCTATGTGCAGTTCCTGTCGAACTCCGGCGAAAGCGTCGACCGCCAGCGCGAGGTCATCGCCTCCATGCGCGAACACGGCATTTCCGGCCTCATCCTCTCGCCCGCCCGCGGCACGGAAGCGGCGGACCTGAAGCCCCTTGCCGCGAGCGGCATCCCCGTCGTCGCCGTGGTGCGCAACGTGGTCGGCGCGAAGGTCTCCTCGCTGTTCTCCGACAACTATGCCGGCGCGAAGGATGCGGTTCGCCACCTCGTCTCGCTCGGCCATCGCCGCATCGCCTTCCTGGGCGGGATACCCAACACCACCGTCTTCGCCGAGCGCGTGCAGGGCTGGCGCGATGCGCTCGCGGAAGCGGGACTGGAAGCGCCGGACGGGCTCGTCATCGGCACGGCCGCCTCGCGCGCCGGCGGCCTCGCCGCCATCGAGCGTGCGCTGCTGCTTCCCGACCAGCCGACCGCCGCGCTCTGCTTCAACGACGCGGCCGCCTTCGGCGTCTGCGACGGGCTGCGCGCCGCCGGCAGGGAGCCCGGCCGCGACTTCGCCGTGGTCGGCTTCGACGACGTGATCGAGGCCGAGACCGCCGTGCCGGCGCTGACGACGGTTTCCGTCGATCCGCAGGGCATGGGCCGGCGGGCGGCGCAACTGCTCCTGAAACAGATCAATGCAGGCCGGGTGGAGCCCGAGGCGATCGTCAGCTCCGTGCGCCTCGTTGTGCGCCAGAGCTGCGGCGCCGGCCAGAAGACGAAGAGGATGTCGGCATGACGCGATGGGGTTTGATCGGGGCGAGCACGATCGCCCACGAATGGGTGATTGACGCGATCCGCGCCGTGGGCGGCGAGATCGTTTCCGTGATGAGCACGAGCGCAGAGCGCGGCAGGGCCTATGCCGGCGATCACAAGATAGCCAGGGCCGTCACCACGCTCGGCGAGCTCGTGGACGACCCGTCGGTCGACGCCGTCTACATTTCCACCACGAACGAGCTGCACCGCGACCAGGCCCTCGCCGCCGCGAAGGCCGGTAAGCACATCCTGTGTGAAAAGCCGCTGGCGACCTCCCTCGACGATGCGCGCGCCATGGTGAGGGCCGCAAGGGACGCCGGCGTCGTCATGGCGACCAACCACCACCTGCGCGGCGCGGCCACGCACCGGGCGATGCGCGATGCGATCGCGGCGGGCAGGATCGGCCGGCCGCTCGCCGCCCGCATCTGCCATGCCGGCCTACTGCCGGCCCATCTCCAGGGCTGGCGGCTCGACAAGCCGGAAGCCGGCGGCGGCGTCATCCTCGACATCACCGTGCACGATACGGACGCCCTGCGCTTCGTGCTCGGCGACGACCCGGTGGAAGTCGTCGCCTTCGGCCAGGCGAGCGGCATGGCGAAGGGCGGGCTGGAGGATGCGGCGATGGGCGCGATGCGCTTCAGGTCAGGACTTATCGCCCAGTTCCACGACGGCTTCACCACGCCCTATGCCGTGACGGGCTTCGAGGTGCACGGCAGCGAAGGCTCGCTGATCGGCCGCAACTGCATGATCCAGAAGCCGGGCGGCAGCGTGACGCTGCGCACCGCCGCCGGCGAGGAAGAGCTGACGATCGAGCACCGCAATCTCTATGAGACGACCCTTCTCGCTTTCGACGCGGCGATAGCCGGCACCGGCACGCCGCTCTGCACGGGCGAGGACGGCGTCTGGTCGCTGGCGACCGGCCTTGCCGTCGTGGAAGCGGCGCGCACCGGCAGCGCGGTCAAGGTCGCGCCGGGACTTTGAAAGAGAATTCGGAAAGATCCATGAGCAAGCATATCACCCCGCGGCAGGCCGCAGACCTCATCCCGGACGGCGCCGTCGTTTCGGTCTCCTCCTCCTCCGGCCTCGGCTGCCCGGACCTGACGCTGAAGGCGATCGGCGAGCGCTTCGACGAGGCCGGCCATCCGCGGAACCTGACCACGCTGCACCCCATCGCCGCCGGCGACATGAGCGGCATCAAGGGCATCGACCACATCGCGAAGAAGGGGCTCCTGAAGACGGTCATCGCCGGCTCCTATCCCTCCGGCCCTTCCTCCGCCGAGCCGCCGCTGATCTGGCAGATGATCGGCCGCGACGAGGTCGCTGCCTACAACATCCCCTCTGGCGTCCTCTTCGACATGCACCGCGAAGCCGCCGCCAAACGCCCCGGCGTCATCACCAAGGTCGGGCTCGACACCTTCGCCGATCCGCGCCGCGAGGGCTGCGCGATGAACGCCTCCGCCGCCAAGGAGTCGGTGGTCGAAAAGATCACCTTCGCCGGCGAGGAATGGCTCTATTTCAAGGCGATCGCCCCTAAGGTCGCCATCATCCGCGCCACCACGGCGGACGAACGCGGCAACCTCACCTACGAGCACGAGGGCGCCTATCTCGGCGGGCTCGACCAGGCGCTCGCCGCCCGCAACAACGGCGGCATCGTCATCGCGCAGGTCAAGCGCATCACCAAGGAAGGCTCGCTGAAGCCGCACGACGTGCGGGTGCCCGGCGTGCTGGTCGATTACATCGTGGTCGATCCGGAGCAGAAGCAGACGACGCAGACGCTCTACGACCCCGCGATCTCCGGCGAGATATTCCGCCCGCTCGACACGTTCCGCCTGCCGGAATTCAACATCCAGAAGGTCATCGCCCGCCGCGTGGCCGAGGAGCTTGAAGCCGGCAGCGCCGTCAACCTCGGCTTCGGCATTTCCGCCAACGTGCCGCGCATCCTCCTCGAGGAAGGCCTGCACGGGGCCGTCACCTGGGTGATCGAGCAGGGCGCGGTCGGCGGCGTGCCGCTGCTCGATTTCGCCTTCGGCTGCGCCTCGAACGCCGATGCCTTCATGCCCTCGCCTTACCAGTTCACCTATTTCCAGGGCGCGGGCTTCGACGCCTCGCTGCTCTCCTTCCTGGAGATCGGCAGGGACGGGTCGGTGAACGTCTCCAAGCTCTCCTTCCGCCCGCATGTCACGGCCGGCGCCGGCGGCTTCGTCGACATCACCGCCCGGGCGAAGAAGATCGTCTTCTCCGGCATGTTCAATGCCGGCGCCAGGCTCGCGGTCGAGGACGGGAAGCTCGTCATCGAGAAGGAGGGCAAGCTCAAGAAGCTGGTGAACGAGGTCGAGCACGTCACCTTCTCCGGCCCGCGCGGCGTCGCGCAGGGGCAGGACGTCACCTATGTCACCGAGCGCTGCGTGATGAAGCTGACGCCGGAGGGCATCGTGCTCACCGAGATCGCGCCGGGCGTCGATCTCCAGGCGCATATCCTCGACCAGTCGGAATTCGACCTCATCGTTTCGCCGGATTTGAAGGTCATGGACGCCTCGCTGTTCGGCGAAGCGCCGATCGGCCTGACGCTGCCGGAAAAGGCGCCGCGCAAGCTGGCGGGAGCGGACCATGGCTGAGCCGCGCATCCGCGTTTCCACCGAGGGTGCGCTCGCGACGATCACCGTCGCGCGGCCGGAGAAGCTGAACGCCTTCGACATCGAGATGCTGAAGGAGCTTTCGGCCGCCTGCGACACGGTCGAGGCGGATGCCGCCGTGCGCGTCGCCATCCTCACCGGCGAGGGAAAGGCCTTTTCCGCCGGCGGCGACATCCGCGCCTGGGCGGGCATGGAGCCGAACGAATTCGGCCATGCTTGGGTGCGCTTCGGCCACCGCGTCTTCGAGCGGCTGGCGACGCTGCGCATGCCGCTGATCGCCGCCGTCAACGGCCATGCGCTGGGCGGCGGGCTGGAGCTGGCGGCGGCGGCCGACATCCGCATAGCGGAAACGCGGGTGAAGGTCGGCCTGCCGGAAGCGGGCCTCGGCATGGTGCCCGGCTGGTCCGGCACGCAGCGGCTCGTCAAGCGCTTCGGCGCGCAGGCCGTGCGGCGCATGCTCATCGGCGGCGAGGTGCTGACGGCGACAGAGGCCGCGGCGCTCGGCATCGTCGACCAGGTCGTCGAGACGGGCACGGCCGTCGAGGCCGCAACGGCCTATGCGACGCGCATCGCGGCGCGGGGGCCTGCGGCAACGGAGATTTCCAAGCTGATGATCGCCGTGGCGAACGGCGAGGACAACGGTGCGGCGGTGGAGGCCCTCGGCTCCATCCTCGTCGCCAAGACCGGGGACCTGAAGGAAGGCGTCGCCGCCTTCACGCAGAAGCGCCCTGCGCAGTTCAAGGGAGAATGGTGATGACCGCGCATGTGAAGCCGAAGGCGCTCGACGATTTCAAGGCACGCGACTTCCGCATGCTGATCGACGGTGCGTGGATGGAGGGCGCCGGCAGCGTAATCGAGCGCGTCGCGCCCGGCCATGGCGTCGTCGTCAGCCGCTATCCGGCCGGCACGAAGGCCGATGCCGGGCGCGCCATCGCGGCCGCCAGCAAGGCCTTCGACGATGGCCCGTGGCCGCGCATGACGGGCGCCGAGCGCTCCAACATCCTGCTGAGGGCCGCCGATCTCATTACCGCAAAGGCCGACGAGCTCGCCTTCCTCGACACGATCGAGAGCGGCAAACCGATCAGCCAGGCGAAGGGCGAGCTGGCCGGTGCCGCCGACATCTGGCGCTACGCCGCCGCGCTCGCCCGCGACCTCCACGGCGAGAGCTACAACACGCTTGGGCAAGGCACGCTCGGCGTCGTGCTGCGCGAGGCGATCGGCGTCGTCTCGATCATCACGCCCTGGAACTTCCCGTTCCTGATCGTCAGCCAGAAGCTGCCCTTCGCGCTTGCCGCCGGCTGCACGACGGTCGTCAAGCCCTCGGAGCTGACCTCCGGCTCGACGCTCCTGCTCGGCGAAATCCTCATCGAGGCCGGCGTGCCGGCGGGCGTCGTCAACATCGTCACCGGAACCGGGCCGGAGGTGGGCAGCGCGATGACGACACATCCGGATGTGGACATGGTGTCCTTCACCGGCTCGACCGGCGTCGGCCGGCTGACCATGGCCAATGCCGCGCAGACCCTGAAGAAGGTCTCGCTGGAGCTCGGCGGCAAGAACCCGCAGATCGTCTTCCCCGACGCCAATCTCGACGAGTTCATCGACGCCGCCGTCTTCGGCGCCTATTTCAACGCCGGCGAATGCTGCAATGCCGGCTCGCGGCTGATCCTGCACGAATCCATCGCCGACGAGGTGACGGCCCGTGTGGCGGAGCTGGCGAAAAAGGTGAAGGTCGGCGATCCGCTCGATCCGGCCACGCAGGTGGGCGCGATCATCACGCCGCAGCATCTTGAAAAGATCGGCGCTTACGTGGACGGCGCGGCCAGGGCCGGCGCCTCCGTCGCGCTCGGCGGCGGCACGCTCGATCTCGGGCTCGGCCAGTTCATGGCCCCGACCATCCTTTCCGGCGTGAAGCCGGACATGGCCGTCGCCCGCGAGGAGGTCTTCGGCCCGGTGCTGTCCGTGCTGACCTTCGAGACGACGGAGGAGGCGGTGAGCATCGCCAACGCCATCGACTACGGCCTCTCGGCCGGCGTCTGGAGCCGCGACTTCGACACCTGCCTGACGATCGGCCGCAAGGTGCGCGCCGGCACGGTCTGGATGAACACCTTCATGGACGGCGCGTCGGAACTGCCCTTCGGCGGCTACCGCCAGTCCGGCCTCGGCCGCGAGCTCGGCCGGCATGCCGTGGAGGACTACACGGAGACCAAGACGCTCAACATGCATATCGGCGCGCGCACCGGCTGGTGGATGCCGCGATGAGCAACGCCGTCCCGACGACCACGGCAGGAATCGGCTCCTCCGCCCCCTCAGGGCGTCGGGAAGCTGAATTGCGGGCTTTGCAGCAGGGTGAGGTCACCGGCCGGCTCGCCGGCGATGCGCCTAAGGAGCAGCCGGCCCATCGCCTCGCCCGCGGCGGTCAGGTCCTCGTAGATCGTCTCGACCTTCGGCTGGATCTGGCTGAGGAGCCGCGAGGTCTGCTTGGCGACGATGTCGTATTCGACGCCGAGCGAAAGACCGTTGTCGCTCATGCCGGTGATCGTCGCGAGGGCGGAGACTTCGCCGGGACAGGTGAAGCCGTCCGGCGGGTCCGGCTCGGCGCTGCGGCGGCGCATGTGGTCGCGGATCATGTCGGCCGGGCTGTCGAGGTCGAGGGCCTCGGGGATCTCGTAGGCGACGCCGGCCTCGCGCACGGCGGTCATGAAGCCGTGCAGCATGTGCTGGTGGAAGGTGAGGCGCCTGGGCGGCAGGATGATCGTGACCTTGCGCCGCCCCTTGGCGATCAGGCGCTTCGTCGCCTCGTAGGCGAAGGCGACGTTGTCGTAATCGACGAAGGCGTGTGGGGTGGAGAACTCCGTGCGGCCGTGCGTGACGAAGGGAAAGCCGTTTTCGAGGAGCAGCCGCACGCGCGGATCGAAGGGCTCGGTGCGCGAGAAGATGAGGCCGTCGGCCATGCCGTTGCGGATGATGTAGTTGACCGCATCGACATTGCTGCCGTCGAGGAAGTTCGGCGTGACGATGAGATGGTAGGGCGTCGTCTGGAGCGCGCGCGCAAGGCCGTGCATGATCGACGTGCCGAAGCCGAGGATCTCCTCGTGCGGATCGAGCAGCACGGAAATGACGTTGGTGCGGCCGGTCTTGAGGCGCTGTGCGGCGCGGTCCGGCAGGTAGCCGATCTCGGCCGCGACCTCGTGCACGCGCCGGCGCGTCGCCTCCGAGATCTGCGGCGCGTTGCCGAGCGCACGGGAAACCGTGGTGATCGCAAGGCCCGTCATCTCCGCAATGGTCTTCAGCGTCGGCTTGCAGGCTCGAAGCGTGTTGCGGGCGGGTTCACTGTCGGCGGACTTTTCGATGCGGGGCACGGATACGGTTCTTCGGATAGCGGTCGATCGGCGGCACCATACCGGCGGGCCGGGCATCCGGCAATCTTGCGCCGCACAGAATTTAAAACGATTTCAGTGCGGCGCACAAATCGTGCCGGAAGAAGGAATGAGCCCCATCTTCTCGAATTTACCGCGTTCCCGAAGAGAGCTTACGCCATCCGCCATCGCAGCTTGACTCCGCAAATTTACAACGTTTTAAATTGGCGCGGCATTTTGAGCCGCAGACGGAATTCCGGCGCCCCTTCGGGCCTCGGGGAAATCGGCGGGAGGAAGCTCCCGCCCGCGAACTTGCAAACGGGAGGAATACGATGCGCAAGTTTCTGACGACCACCGCGATCGCCGCGGTGATGATGACGACGGGCGGCCTGTCCGCCAGGGCAGCCGAAGGCGTCGAGGTCCTGCACTGGTGGACCTCCGGCGGCGAAGCGGCCGCGCTCGACGTCCTGAAGAAGGACCTCGAATCCAAGGGCATTTCCTGGACCGACATGCCGGTCGCCGGCGGCGGCGGCACGGAAGCCATGACGGTGCTGCGCGCCCGCGTCACCGCCGGCAACGCGCCGACCGCGGTGCAGATGCTCGGCTTCGACATCCTCGACTGGGCCAAGGAGGGCGCGCTCGGCAACCTCGACGAGATTGCCGCCAAGGAAGGCTGGGACAAGGTGATCCCGACCGCCCTGCAGCAGTTCTCCAAGTATGACGGCCACTGGATCGCCGCCCCGGTCAACGTGCACTCCACCAACTGGGTGTGGGTCAACAAGGCGGCGCTCGACGCTGCCGGCGGCAAGGAGCCCACGAACTGGGACGAACTCGTCGCCCTCCTCGACAAGTTCAAGGAGCAGGGCATCACGCCGGTCGCGCATGGCGGGCAGCCATGGCAGGACGCCACGATCTTCGACGCGGTCGTGCTCTCCTTCGGCAACGACTTCTACAAGAAGGCCTTCATCGACCTCGATCCGGATACGCTGGGCAGCAGCCAGATGAAGGAAGCCTTCGACCGCATGACGAAGCTGCGCTCCTACGTGGACGACAACTTCTCCGGCCGTGACTGGAACCTCGCATCCGCCATGGTCATCGAAGGCAAGGCGGGCCTCCAGTTCATGGGCGACTGGGCGAAGGGCGAGTTCATCAAGGCCGGCAAGAAGCCGGGCACGGACTTCGTCTGCATGCGCTTCCCGGGCACGCAAGGGTCCGTGACCTTCAACTCCGACCAGTTCGCGATGTTCAAGGTCTCCGACGACAAGGTCCCGGCCCAGCTGACCATGGCATCCGCCATCGAAAGCCCGACCTTCCAGTCGGCCTTCAACGTGGTCAAGGGCTCTGCGCCGGCCCGCACGGACGTGCCGGACACCGACTTCGACGATTGCGGCAAGAAGGCCATCAAGGACCTCGCCGAAGCCAACACCAACGGCACGCTCTTCGGCTCCATGGCGCACGGCCATGCCAACCCGGCCTCCGTCAAGAACGCGATCTACGACGTCGTGACCCGCCAGTTCAACGGCGAGCTCTCCTCCGAGGAAGCCGTCGAGGAACTGAAGGCCGCCGTCGAGGCGGCAAAGTAGGCGCAAGGTTGCCTCTCACCCCGACCCTCTCCCCGTAAACTGGGAGAGGGAGAAGGAGAGGTCACGGCAGGTTTCCTTCTCCCCGCAGGCGGGGAGAAGGTGCCGGCAGGCGGATGAGGGGCATCACCCCGCCGCCGATAAACACAAAAACGGTGGTAACGACCATGGATAGCCGAAGCCGGCTGCAGGAGCTTCTGCCGAAGCTCGTGCTGGCACCCAGTTTCCTCATCGTGCTCGTCTTCGTCTACGGCTTCATCGCTTATACGGGCTTCCTGTCCCTGACGAACAGCCGGATGCTGCCGTCCTACGACTTCGTGGGGCTTCAGAACTATTCGCGGCTCTGGGCGCTGCCGCACTGGTGGCGGGCGATCTCGAACCTCGCCATCTTCGCCTCGCTCTACATTGCCATCTGCACCGTGCTGGGCCTGGCGCTGGCCATCCTGCTCGACCAGAAGATCCGCGCCGAAGGCATCCTGCGGCCGATCTACCTCTATCCGATGGCGCTCTCCTTCATCGTGACGGGTACCGCCTGGAAGTGGTTCCTCGACCCCGGCATCGGCCTTGAGAACACCATGCACCTCTGGGGCTGGGAGAGCTTTTCCTTCAACTGGATCAAGGACCGCAACTACGCCATCTACTGCGTGGTGATCGCCGCCGTCTGGCAGTCCTCCGGCTTCGTCATGGCGATGTTTCTCGCGGGCCTTCGCGGTGTCGACAACGAGATCATCAAGGCCGCGCAGATCGATGGCGCGACGACCGCCACCATCTACCGACGCATCATCATCCCGCTGATGCGCCCGGTGTTCCTGTCCGCCTTCGTCGTGCTCGCGCACCTCGCCATCAAGGCCTACGACCTCGTCGTCGCCTTGACCGGCGGCGGCCCCGGCCAGGCGACCGAGCTGCCGGCGACCTTCATGTACTCCTACACCTTTACCCGCAACCAGATGGGCATCGGCGCCTCCTCGGCGATCATCATGCTCGTCATGATCTTCTCGATCATCATTCCCTACCTCTATTCCGAAATCCGCGGAGGCAAAGGCCGATGAGCGCACAAAGCCCCGACAACGTCATCTCGCACAACAAGCTGACGCGCGCCCTCATCTACACCGCGCTTATCCTCTTCGCGTTCTACTATCTGCTGCCGCTCTACGTGATGGTGGTGAACTCGCTGAAGCCGCTCGACGAGATCCGCCAGGGCGGCATGCTGAACCTGCCGCAGCAATGGACCATCGAGCCGTGGCTTTCCGCCTGGTCGACGGCGCAGATCGGCGTGCAGCCGACGGGCCTTCGTCCCTTCTTCATCAACTCGATCCTGATGGTGGTTCCCGCCGTCGCGATCTCCACCGTCATTGGCGCGCTCAACGGCTACGTGCTGACCAAATGGCAGTTCCGCGGCTCGAACGTCTTCTTCGGCCTGCTTCTCCTCTCCTGCTTCATCCCGTTCCAGATCGTGCTCATCCCGATGGCGCGCATCCTCGGCTGGCTGGGCCTTGCCGGCTCGCTCTGGGGGCTGATCCTGGTGCATGTCGTCTACGGCATCGGCTTCACGACGCTCTATTTCCGCAACTACTACGAGAACTTCCCGACCGAGCTGGTGCGCGCGGCGCAGATCGACGGCGCGAGCTTCTTCCAGATCTTCTACCGCATCCTGCTGCCGTCCTCCGGGCCGATCATCGTCGTCTCGGTCATCTGGCAGTTCACCAATATCTGGAACGACTTCCTGTTCGGCGCCTCGTTCTCGGGCGCATCCTCGACGCCGATGACCGTGGCGCTCAACAACCTCGTCTCCTCCTCGACCGGCGTGAAGGAATACAACGTGCATTTCGCGGGCGCCATCCTCGCGGCGCTCCCCACCCTCGTCGTCTACATCGTCTCCGGACGCTATTTCGTGCGCGGCCTGATGTCCGGCGCCGTGAAAGGATAGGCCCCATGTCTTCCCCGAATACGTCTTTCCTGAAGATCAGCAACCTGCGCAAATCCTACGGCGCGCTCGAAATCCTGAAGGATATCAACCTCACGATCGAGGAAGGCGGCTTCCTCGTGCTGGTCGGCCCGTCGGGCTGCGGCAAGTCCACGCTGCTCAACACCATCGCCGGGCTGGAGCCGATCACCTCCGGCGACATCGCCATCGACGGCCGCTCCGTCGCAGGCCTGCACCCCTCCAAGCGCGACATCGCCATGGTCTTCCAGTCCTACGCGCTCTACCCGAACATGACGGTCGCCGGGAACATCGCCTTCGGCATGGAGATCCGCGGCGTGCCGAAGGAGGAGCGCGACAAGGCGATCAAGCAGGTGGCGGACATGCTACAGATCGGCCACCTGCTCGACCGCAAGCCCGGCCAGCTCTCCGGCGGCCAGCGCCAGCGCGTCGCCATGGGCCGCGCGCTCGTGCGCGACCCGAAGCTCTTCCTCTTCGACGAGCCGCTGTCGAACCTCGACGCGAAGCTGCGCGTCGACATGCGCACGGAGATCAAGCGCCTGCACCAGCGCATGAAGACGACCATCGTCTACGTGACGCACGACCAGATCGAGGCGATGACGCTCGCCACCCGGATCGCCGTGCTGAAGGACGGCGTGCTGCAGCAGTTCGGCTCGCCCGCCGAGATCTACAACAACCCGGCCAACACCTTCGTCGCCGACTTCATGGGCTCGCCGGCGATGAACCTGCTCAAGGGCAAGGTGGAGAGCAACGGCTCGGGCCTTGCCGTCTCGCTGGCCCGCCACCAGGCCGAGCCGCTGGTGCTTGCCGTGCCGAACGCGCCCGGCGGCCTTTCCGCCTACGCCGGCAAGGACGTGATCTTCGGCATCCGCCCGGAGGCGCTGACCGACCCGGACGGCGCGGACCGCAATGCGCGTACGATCGCCGAGGGCGACTGCCTGATCGAGGTGGTGGAGCCCGCCGGCGCCGATACCTTCGCCGTCACCCATCTCGGCGGCAAGGAGATCGTCGCGCGGCTGCGCGCCGACGTGCGCATCGCCCCCGGCCAGAAGGCGCGCCTTGCCTTCAACCTCGACAAGGCGGTGTTCTTCGATCCCGCAAGCCAGCTTCGCATCGCCTGAGCACGCCATGACCACCCAGCCGGACATCGTCATCATCGGATCGGGCATCGGCGGGGCCACCATGGCCGCCGCGCTCGCCCCGACGGGGGCGAAGATCGTCATCCTCGAAGCGGGCGACCACCTGCCCGACTGCCCGGAAAACCGCGACCAGCGCGCCATCTTCCAGCGCGGCCACTTCCGCCCGAAGGAGATGTGGTACGAGGCGGACGGCACCGCCTTCAACCCCGGCAACTACTACAATGTCGGCGGCAACTCGAAATTCTACGGCGCGGTGCTGGTGCGTTACCGCCGCGAGGATTTCGAGGAGATGCGCCACCGCGACGGCATCTCGCCCGCCTGGCCCTTTTCCTATGAGGAGCTGGAGCCGTGGTACACCGCCGCGGAAAAGCTCTACAACGTGCGCGGCACGCTGGGCGAGGACCCGACGGAGCCGTCCCATTCCGCGCCCTACCCCTTCCCGCCGGTGCCGGACGAGCCGGCCGTCGCGAAAGTCCGCGCGAAGCTGAAGGCGAACGGCCTCCACCCCTATTCCCTGCCGCTCGGCGTCGACCTCGACCGATGGCTCGCCAAGGCGAAGACGCCTTGGGACGCGCACCCGAACTGCAACGACGGCAAGATGGATGCGGAAAGCGTCGGCCTCGCCGAGGCGCTGAAGCATCCGAATGTCGAGCTGCGCACCAGCTGCCGGGTGACGCGGCTTGCCACCGCCCCGCATGGCCGCACCGTCTCGACCGTGCACTATGTCCGCGGCGGCGAGGCCGAAAGCGTTTCGCCGCGGCTGGTCATCCTCTCGGCCGGCGCGGTGCAATCGGCCGCGCTGCTGCTGCGCTCGGCATCGGAAGCCTTCCCGAACGGGCTTGCCAACAGCTCCGACCAGGTCGGCCGCAACTTCATGAACCACAATTCGAGCGCCGTGATCGGCGTCTCGCCCTTCTACCGCAACACGTCGGTCTACCAGAAGAGCTTCGGCTTCAACGACTATTACCTCTCCGACGGCAACGGCGGGCCGCCGCTCGGCAATGTCCAGCTTCTCGGCCGCGTCTCGGGAAAGATCCTCAAGGCGAACATGCCCTCCATGCCGGAATGGCTGCTGGAGCAGGTGGCCTCGCACGCCATCGACTTCTACGCCATGAGCGAGGACCTGCCGCATCCGGAAAGTCGCATCCTGGTCGACCGCGACCGCATCGTCCTGAAATGGACGCGCACCAACTGGCAGGCCCATCTCGACCTCGTGGCCAGGCTCAAGGCCGCGCTGAAGAAGGCCGGCTTCCCGATCGTGCTCGCCCGCGCTTTCGACAAGCGCACGCCCTCGCACCAATGCGGCACGGTGCGCATCGGCAATGATCCGGCGACGGCGCCGCTCGACACCTGGTGCCGCGCCTACGACCATCCGAACCTCTTCGTGGTCGATGCCTCGTACCTTCCGACCTCGGCCGCGGTGAACCCGGCGCTCACCGTCGCGGCGCAGGCCCTGCGCGTCGCCGACCGCATCAAGTCCAGGGACCTTGCCGCATGACGACCTCCGCACGCCCCGTCGCCATCGTCACCGGCGGCCGCCGCGGCATCGGCCTCGGCGTCGCCAGGGCCCTTGCGGCGGACGGCTTCGACATCGCCATCACCGGGATCGGCGACGGCGATGCGGCGATGGACGCCATGCTGGCCGACCTCACCGCGCTCGGCGCGCGCGCGATCTACCTCAAGGGCGACCTTGCCGACATCTCCGGCCATGCGGCCACGGTCGCGGCCGTCGAGGACCGGCTCGGCGCCATCGCCTGCCTCGTCAACAATGCCGGCATCGCCTCCGTCGTGCGCGGCGATTTCCTCGATCTTTCGCCGGAGAATTTCGACACGATCGTCGCGACCAACCTGCGCGGCACCGTCTTCTTCACGCAGGCGGTGCTGAAGGCCATGCTGCATTCCCAGAAGGCAAGCGGCCCGCGCTCGATCATCAACATCACCTCCGTCTCGGCGGCGCTCACCTCGCCCGAACGGCTCGACTACTGCATGACCAAGGCGGGGCTGGCCGCCTTCAGCCAGGGGTTGGCCTTGCGGCTGGCGGAGACCGGCATCTCCGTCTTCGAGATCCGCCCCGGCATCATCCGCTCCGACATGACCGCCGGCGTCTCTGCGAAATACGACGCGCTGATCGAGGGCGGCCTCGTGCCGATGCGGCGCTGGGGCGAACCGGAGGACATCGGCGGCGCTGCGGCGGCTCTGGCGACCGGCAGGTTCGCCTTCGCCACCGGCTCGGTGATCAATCTCGACGGCGGCCTTGCCATCGGGCGGCTTTAAGGTGCGGGAAAGACGGTCGAGACAAGTCCCTTCTCCCCGAGGGGAGAAGGGATCAGGGCAAGCACCGGCCAACGCGAGACGACGCTGCGGAATTTGAGGATAACAGCATGACCTACGACTATATCATCACCGGCGCCGGTCCTGCCGGCTGCGTGCTGGCGAACCGGCTTTCGGAAGACCCGGCCGTCAGCGTGCTGCTGCTGGAGGCCGGCGGCGGGGACTGGAACCCGCTGTTCCACATGCCCGCGGGCTTCGCCAAGATGACGAAGGGCGTCGCGAGCTGGGGCTGGGAGACCGTGCCGCAGAAGCACATGAAGGGGCGCGTGCTGCGCTACACCCAGGCCAAGGTCATCGGCGGCGGCTCCTCGATCAACGCGCAGCTCTATACCCGCGGCAATGCGGCGGACTACGACCTCTGGGCGCGCGAGGACGGCTGCGAGGGCTGGAGCTACCGCGAGGTGCTGCCCTATTTCAAGCGCGCGGAGGACAACCAGCGCTTTGCCGACGACTACCATTCCTACGGCGGGCCGCTCGGCGTCTCCATGCCGGTCTCGGCGCTGCCGATCTGCGACGCCTATATCCGCGCCGGCCAGGAGCTCGGCATCCCCTACAATCCCGATTTCAACGGCCGCCGGCAGGCGGGCATCGGCTTCTACCAGCTCACCCAGAGGAACCGCCGCCGCTCTTCAGCCTCACTCGCCTATCTCGCGCCGATCAGGGAGCGGAAGAACCTCACCGTCCGCACCGGCGCCCGCGTCGCCCGCATCGTGCTGGAAGGCACCCGCGCCATCGGCGTCGAGGTGGCGACGGCGGGCCGCACCGAGACGATCCGGGCAGAGCGCGAGGTGCTCGTCTCTTCCGGCGCCATCGGCTCGCCGAAGCTGCTCCTGCAATCGGGCATCGGCCCGGCCGATCACCTGAAATCGGCCGGCGTTCCGGTCAGGCACGACCTGCCGGGCGTCGGCTCGAACATGCAGGACCATCTCGACCTCTTCGTCATCTGCGAATGCACCGGCGACCACACCTATGACGGCGTCGCGAAGCTGCACCGCACGCTCTGGGCCGGCCTGCAATACGTGCTGTTCCGCTCCGGGCCCGTCGCCTCCTCGCTCTTCGAGACCGGCGGCTTCTGGTATGCCGATCCGGATGCCCGCTCGCCGGACATCCAGTTCCATCTCGGCCTCGGCTCCGGCATCGAGGCGGGCGTCGAAAGGCTGAAGAATGCCGGCGTGACGCTGAACTCCGCCTACCTGCATCCGCGCTCGCGCGGCACGGTGCGGCTCGCCTCCGCCGATCCTGCCGCCGCGCCGCTGATCGACCCCAACTACTGGGAAGACCCGCATGACCGGAAGATGTCGATCGAGGGGCTGAAGATCGCCCGCGAGATCATGAGCCAGGCCGCGCTGAAACCCTATGTGCTGGCCGAGCGCCTGCCGGGACCGAAGGCCGTCACCGACGAGGACCTCTTCGACTACGGCTGCGCCAATGCCAAGACCGACCACCACCCGGTCGGCACCTGCAAGATGGGCACGGGCGCGGATGCCGTCGTCGGGCTCGATTTGAAGGTGCGGGGGCTTGAAGGTCTGCGCGTCTGCGACAGTTCCATCATGCCGCGTGTCCCATCCTGCAACACCAACGCGCCGACGATCATGGTGGGCGAGAAGGGCGCCGACATCATCCGCGGCCTGCCGGCGCTGCCGGCCCAGGTCTTCCTGCATGAACGCAACGACGCGCGCCCACGCGCCCGCGCCGAGATCCGATAGATGCAGCCATGATCCGCCACTGCGTCTTCATCCGCTTCAAGCCGACCATTTCCACGGCCTACAAGGCCGAGCTCTTCAACGAGATCGACAGGCTCAAGGACCGCCTGCCGGGCATGCTCGCCGTGCATATCGGCGTCAACGTCAGCCCGGAGGAGGGCATGGACAAGGGTTTCAGCGACGGCTTCATCGTCGACTTCGCCGACAGTTTCTCACGCGACGCCTATCTGGAGGATGCAGAGCACAAGCTGACCGGCGGCCGGCTCGTCGCCGCCGCGGAAGGCGGCGCGGCGGGCATCCTCGTCTACGACCTCGAAACGGACGATTGAGAGCCGATGATCCCCGATCCCCACGCCTTCCTCGCCTCGCTGTTCCAGGCCGCCGTCAAGGCCGCCGAACCGGTGGCCGCGATCCGCGCGCACCTGCCGGAAAGGCCGAAGGGCCGCACCGTGGTGATCGGCGCGGGCAAGGCGGCGAGCCAGATGGCGGCGGCGCTGGAAAGCCTGTGGGACGGACCGCTGGAAGGCGCGGTGGTGACACAGCACGGACCGGTCGCCGCCTGCCGGCGGGTCGAGGTCCTGCAGGCCGCCCATCCCGTGCCGGACGAGGCCGGCATCGCCGCTTCCGCCCGGCTCTTCGCGCTGCTGCGCGACTTGACGCAGGACGATCTCGTCATCGCCCTCGTCTCCGGCGGCGGCTCGGCGCTGCTGCCGGCGCCGGCCGGCATGCTGACGCTGGCCGACGAGATCGCCGTCAACAGGGCGCTGCTCGCCTCGGGCGCGCCGATCTCCGCCATGAACACAGTGCGCAAGCACGTCTCGCGCATCAAGGGCGGGCGGCTCGCCCATGCCGCCCATCCGGCGCGCGTGGTGAGCCTCATCCTCTCGGACATTCCCGGCGACAACCCCGCCCATGTCGCCTCCGGCCCGACCATTCCCGACAATTCGACGCCGGAGGATGCGCTGGCGATCGTGCGGCAATACCATCTGGCGCTGCCGAGGACGGTGATGGAACACCTCGCCTCGCCGGATTCGGCGGCGGCCCGGCCGGACGATCCGGCCTTCACCCGTCACGAGCACCAAGTCATCGCCTCCGCCCGGGTCTCGCTGGAAGCGGCCGCCGGAAAGGCGAAAGCGGCCGGCATCGTGCCGGTCATCCTGTCGGATTCGATCGAAGGCGAGGCGCGCGACATCGGGCTGATGCATGCGGCGATCGCCCGCGAGGTGCGCTATCACGGCCGGCCCTTCGCGGTGCCCGTCGTCATGCTCTCCGGCGGCGAGACGACGGTGACGATCGGCGGCGAGGGCCATGGCAAGGGCGGGCGCAACACGGAATTCCTGCTCTCCTTCGCCCATTCCATCCGCGGCCTGCCGGATGTCCAGGCGCTTGCCGCCGATACCGACGGCCGCGACGGCTCCGAACACAATGCCGGCGCTTTCGCCGACGGCGAGAGCATCATGCGCATGCGGGCCGCGGGGATCGATCCGCGGGTGAACCTTATGGACCATGACGCCTTCAGCGCCTTCGAGGCCATCGGCGACATTTTCGAGACCGGCCCGACCGGCACCAATGTCAACGATTTCCGCGCGATCCTGGTCCGTTAAGGTCGCTACGCGGAAAAAATCGCCTCAGGCGCGGCCGGCCCGGCGGGAAAGCACGCGCTCGACCGCGGAGAAGGCGTCATAGATCAGCACCGCCAGCACGGCGACGACGAGGCCGCCCTGCAGCACGAAGGCAAGGTTGTTCGATTGCAGGCCGGCGATGATGACCTCGCCGAGCGTCTTCGCCGCCACCGTCGAGCCGATGGTCGCCGTCGCAAGGCTGATGACGACCGAGAGGCGGATGCCGGCGAGGACGACCGGCAGGGCGAGCGGGAACTCCACCTTGGTCAGCCGCTGCCAGGCGGTCATGCCGGTGCCGCGCGCCGCCTCGACGATGGCCGGCGGCAGGGTGGAAAGGCCGGTCATGGCATTCTCGAAGATCGGCAGCAGGCCATAGAGGAAGAGCGCGATCAGCGTCGGCTTCTCGCCGAAGCCGACGGCGGGCACGGCGAGCGCCAGCACGGCGACGGGCGGGAAGGTCTGGCCGATATTAACGAGGCTGCGCGACAGCGGCAGGAACTCCGCGCCGATCGGGCGGGTGACGAGGATGGCAAGGCCCACGGCGACGACGGTCGCGGCGAATGTCGCCGCAAAGACGGTCGCAAGGTGCGAGAGCGTCAGGGAAAGCAGGCTGCCCTGGTTGTAGACGGCCGGCGCATTGGCCTGCACGAGCGGCTTCAGCAGCGGCTCGAACAGCATGGGCTGGACGAGGAAGGCGATCAGGAGGACGAGCGCCGCGAGCCGGAGGAGATTGGGCAGGAACCGCCTCATTGCGGCCTCGCGGCGCGTCGCGTCAGGGCGGCCAGCGTGACGCGGCCGATGGGCGCGCCGTCCGCGCCGACGACCGGCAGCGCGTCGCGGCCCGACCAGAGCAGCGCGGAGAGCGCGTCGCGCTGGCTCACGTCCGCGGCGATCGGCTCGCCCGCCGCATCGCCGGCTTCCGTGGCCTCGGCCACCGTGCCGATCGAGAGCAGCCGGAAGGGCCGTTCGCCGGCGCCGATCAGCGTCTCGACGAAATCCGTCGCCGGGCTCACCAGCATCTCCTCTGGCGCGGCATATTGCACGATCCTGCCCTTGTCCATGACGGCGATCCTGTCGGCGAGATGGAAGGCCTCCTCCATGTCGTGCGTAACGAGGACGATAGTCGTGCCGAAGTGCTTCTGGATCGCCAGGAGGTCGTCCTGCGCCTTGGCGCGGATGACGGGGTCGAGCGCGCCGAAGGGCTCGTCCATGAGCAGGATGTTCGGCTCGGCGGCAAGCGCGCGGGCAACGCCGACGCGTTGCTGCTGGCCGCCGGACAATTCGTGCGGATAGCGCGGGCCGAAGGCGGCGGGATCGAGCTGGAAGAGCGACAGGAGCTCCCTCACCTTGGCGTCGATGCGGCTCTTCTCCCAGCCGAGCAGCACCGGCACCGTGGCGATGTTCTCCGCGACCGTGCGGTGCGGGAAGAGGCCGTGGCCCTGGATGGCATAGCCGATGCGGCGGCGCAGCTCGTGGCCGGCAATGGCGCTGTTGTCCCCGCCGTCGATCCGGATCGTACCCGAAGTCGGCTCGACGAGGCGGTTGATCATGCGCATCAGCGTCGTCTTGCCGGAGCCGGACGTGCCGACGATGACGGTGATCGTGTGCGGCGCGATCTTCATCGAGACGTTGTCGACGACGGTCGTATCGCCGTAGCGCTTGGTGATGGTGTCGATCTCGATCATGCGGCCCTGCCGGGTTTGCGATTGGAGAGTTCGGTCGCCGCATCGAGCACGATCGCCGCGGCGAAGGCGAGCGCCACGGTGGGCACCGCGCCGAGCAGCACGAGGTCCATTGCGGTCTGGCCGATGCCCTGGAAGACGAAGACGCCGAAGCCGCCGCCGCCGATCAGCGCCGCAATCGTCGCAAGGCCGATGTTCTGCACGAGCACGATGCGGATGCCGGTGAGGATGACCGGGAAGGCGAGCGGCAGCTCGACGCCGAAGAGCCGCTGGCGGTCCGTCATGCCGAGGCCGCGGGCGGCGTCGTTCGCATCGCGCGGCACGCCGGCAAGGCCGACCACCGTATTGGCGACGACGGGCAGCAGCGAATAGAGGAAGAGCGCGACGAAGGCGGGCGCCGTGCCGATGCCGCGGATGCCGATCGCCGCAGCCCCCGGCACATGGACCGCGATCCAGCCGAGCGGGGCGATCAGCAGGCCGAAGAGCGCGATCGAGGGGATCGTCTGGATGATGTTGAGGACGTTGAGCACGCCGGCGCGCAAGGCTTCCACCCGATGGCAGAGGATGCCGAGCGGCAGGCCGACGAGCGCGGCGGCGGCAAGCGAGCCGAGCGCCAGCACCACATGGCGCCCCGCCTCCAGCCAGAAGGTCTCGGCGCGGCTGCCGTATTCCTTCAGGATCGACAGCCCGTCCCAGGCGCCGGACATGAGGAGCGCGGCGACGGCGGCCGCGACGGCGGCGAGCAGCGCGACCCGCACGAGCGGGGACGGTCTCAGCCGTGCCAGCGCGTCGGCCGTCACCAGCGCGAAGGCGAAGCTCGTGAGCCAGAAGCCGGAGGCGGGCGAAACGCGGGCATAGGTGTTTTCCGGCGGCGTCAGATGGCCGGCGGAAAGGCCGATGAGGACGGCGAGCGCCAGGAGGGCGACAAGCCCCAGCGCCAGCCGGAAGACCGTCGGCGTCTTCAGGACGATGACGACGACGGCGACGGCGACGAAGGCGAGGAGCACCCCGCCCCATCCGGCGGGAAGCGCCTCGAGGATCGACCGCGCCTCGCCGGGCACGATGCGGTTGGCCCGGAAATTGGCGAACGGCGCCACGAAGGCGCCGTAGGCCAGCAATGCGGCGATCACCACGCCGAGCTTGTCGATCCGCACCGTCATGAAGGCCTTTCGGAGAAGAATCCTCCGCCCCGGACGGGCGGAGGAGGCAAGCGGTCCTACTTGATGAAGCCGTTCTTCTTGAGGAAGTCCTCGGCGACGGCCTTGGCCGGCTCGCCGCCGACCTGGACGCGGCCGTTGAGGTCCTGCAGCGTCACGAGGTCGAGCTTCTCGAAGACGGGCTTGAGGATTTCCTCGATCTGCGGATTGGCCTTCAGCACGGCCTCGCGGATGATCGGCGAGGGCTGGTAGACCGGCTGCACGCCCTTGTCGTCCTCCAGAACGACGAGGCCGGAGGGCGCGATGCCGCCGTCCGTGCCGTAGACCATGGCGGCGTTGGCGCCGTTCGTCTGGTTGGCGGCGGCGGCGATCGTCGCGGCCGTGTCGCCGCCCGAAAGCGTGATGAGCTGTTCCGGCTTCAGGGTGAAATTGTAGGTCGTCTGGAAGGCCGGAAGGGCGGCGGCCGAGTTCACGAATTCGGAGGAGGCGGCGAGCACCACCTGGCCGCCCTCGGAGACGTATTTGCCGAAGTCGGTCAGGGTCACCAGCTTGTTCGGCTCGGCGACGTCCTTGCGCAGCGCGATCGCCCAGGTGTTGTTGGCCGGCGACGGCGTCAGCCAGACGATCTTGTTGGCGTCGAAATCGAGCGTCTTGGCAAGCTCGTAGGCCTTGGTCGCATCCTTCCAGGCCGGATCGTCGGCCTTCTCGAAGATGAAGGCGGCATTGCCGGTATATTCCGGATAGATGTCGATCTCGCCGGCGATGATCGCCTGGCGCACGACCGGCGTCGCGCCGAGCTGCACGCGGTCCGTCGTCTGGATACCGTTGGCATTCAGCACGGAAAGGATGATGTTGCCGAGGACTCCGCCCTCCGTGTCGATCTTCGACGAGACGACGACCTGGGCCTGGGCGGCGCCGGCGGCCAAGCCGAGGGCCACAGCTGCTCCGAGGAATTTGACGACTGGGCGCATGAGAAAACCTTTCGTTTGTGCGGGAACCCAAGGCGGCATTTTCACCACGTTTGGGAAAGCCCGTCCGGGCAAAGCATTCCATATATGGCAGGCTATCGCAAAAAACAGACCGCACGGGCGCTGCCGCGCACGACGTTTGTTGCCGCTATCGAGGCGCTTGCAAGATTGAGCGAAGACACGGCTTTTGGCAACACGGATACGGCCGGGGCAAGACGGCCGCCGCCCGCCGCAGCGCCGATCACGGCGTGGTGTCGGGCGGCGGCGAGGCTGGGATCGCTCCGGCCCCGTCACCTTCATTTCTTGCGCAGCGTCAACGCTGGGTTACGGGCGAAGAAGTTGTGGGGCATGATGTGCACGGTCTTCCACTCCGTCGACATGACCGGCCAGTCCTCCATGCGCGGGATATGGTGGAAGCCGGCGGAGAACCAGGTGACGATGTCCTTGCCCATCAGGCTCCGGTCCTTCTTCACCCATTCGGCGAGCGTGTCGGACCCGTCGCTCTGCATGGCGAACTTGCCGCCGGCATAACGCTGCTCCGGATCGTAGACCGTGTTCCAGACCGAATACTCGATATAGGCGTTGCGCTTCATCGGCGGGTCGTTGGCATAGTCGTAGGGACCGTAGGCGACGTTGCCGTGATGGATCATCCAGCCGGGCTCGTGGCCGAGATAGCCCTCGCGTGACGGGTTGGAGATATGGAAGTAGCGAGGCTGCATGGCCGAAAGCTTGTAGCGCGCCTCCATTTCCGTATGCGGCATCTTGTGCTCGACCGTCCACATCGACTTGCGCGGACTGGACGGATCGAGCTTCGCCGGAACGATGTCCATCGTCGAGAAATGGTTCACCGGCTGGTCGACGTCGAAGTCGATCCGGAAGTTGAAGTAGTGGTCGTGGTTGGCGGCGACGAGGTTCGGCGCGATCAGCGTGCCGTAGGCCGTGTCAGCCTTCGCCGTCGGGTCCTTCATCGAGGTCGAGGCGACGCCCTTCACCGCATCGAGGCCGGTCGCGCCGACATGGATGTTGATCTGGCCGTTCTGCTGCAGGCGGTAGTCAATGAGGTAGTCATAATTCCCGACCTCGGAGGCCGTGCGCACGACGAGCTCCGTCGCCGGGCGACCTTCCGCCGGCACCGGGTTTTCCGGCGTCTGCGCGAAGACCTCGAAGTGACGCCAGGCGGGATCGCCGATATTGCGCTCGAAGACGCAGATCGCATCCGGGATGACCAGCGGCGCACCCTTGTCGTCGGCGATCGTCGCCGGCAGGAACGTGGCATGCGACGGGCAGTCGATGCCGGCGCGCAGCGGGCTCAGGAAGAGGCCGAAGCCGTATTCCCCGCTGTCCATGTAGGTGCGCCAGTACCAGCCTTCCGTCGGGTCCATGTACGGCACGAAGACTTCCGAGAGGTGCGCCTGGTAGATGACGGAGCGCCAGGTGCCGTCGTCGTTGACGTCGAGGTTTGAGATGACCAGGCCCGGCCGCTTGTCGACGCGGAAATTGAAGCGCCAGATGTCCCATTCGAGGTGGCTGCCGTCGATCCTGTAGTTCGGGCCGCCCTCCTGCACGAGCGTGACGGGCTTGGATTCCGGCCGCAGCGGCACGCGCGCGGCGACCTCCTCCTCCGTATAGCCCCAGCCGTCCTTCGGCGGCTCGACGACGCCGGTGTCGATGACGCGCTGCACCTGCTTCTTGCCGATGTCGTAGACCGCAAAGAGACCTTCGATCGGCCTGGCGTAGAAGTTGGAGCCGTCCGGAACCTGGTAGCACGGCACCTTCATCAGGCGGGAATTCCGGTACTCCTCCGTGAAGAAGTTGCCGCCCGTGAGCGGCAGGCAGAAGGCCTGTTCCGGCTTCAGGCCGCGCTTTTCAAGCCCCGCCACCATGTCCGGATGGCCGAGCGCGCCCTCCAGCGCATTCATGAACTCGGTGAAGAGCACCATGGGCTGGCCCTTGGTCTTCTCGTTGCTCTCGACCGTGCCCTGGGTGATGTTCACCACCGCCTCGCTGAAGCCCTCCGCGCCGGTGAAATAGACCGTCGCCTTGCGGTCGAGCGCATCGCCTTCCTTCCAGGCGAGCACGTCGGCCTTGGCCGGCTCCTTCAACTCGATCAGCGGGTAGAGCGTCTCGTCGTCCACGATCTTCTCGCCGCGCAGGATCTGGTTGATCTTCTGGTATTCCTCGGCGGTCAGCCCGTCGAGCGGGTGAGCGGCGGCGGCGCTCGCGGCAAGGCCGAGCGCCACCGCCGTGGAGGCCAGATGTTTCGTCAGTCTCATGATCGTTCCCTCTTTGCTTGATTGGTGTCAGGCGAAGACCACCTGGATATCGGTGTATTCGGCGAGCCCTTCCTCCGCGAACTCGACGCCGAGGCCGGAGGCCTTCATGCCGCCGAAGGGGGCGTTGGGCTGGATGGCGCCGTGCTTGTTGATCCAGACCGAGCCGCAGGCCATGCGGCCCGCCACCTTCCTGGCCGCCTCGATGTCGGACGACCAGACGGACCCGCCGAGTCCGTTCGGGCTGTCATTGGCGAGGCGGATCGCCTCCTCCACATCGGAATAGCGGATGACCGGCAGGGCGGGGCCGAACTGCTCCTCGTCCACCAGCGCATCGCCGTTGCGCAGGCCGGAAATGATGGTCGGCGGGAAGAACAGGCCCTCGCCCGGCTCGCCGCCGATTAGCACCCTGCCGCGCTCCCTGGCGGCCGCGACGAGGCGGCAAACCTTGTCGAACTGCATGCGGTTCTGGATCGGCCCGAGGATGCTCGCCTCGTCCATGCCGTTGCCGACGGGGATCGCCTTTGCATAGGCGACGAGCGCATCGCAGACGGCGTCGTGGATCTGCTCGTGCACGTAGAGCCGCTTCATGGCCGCGCAGGTCTGGCCGTTGTTGATGAAGGCGCCCCAGAAGAGGCCCTCGGCGATCTTCGCCGGGTCGGCATCGGGCAGCACGATGCCGGCGTCGTTGCCGCCCAATTCCAGCGTGAGGCGCTTCATCGTCGCGGCGGCGGACTGCATGACCTTCTGCCCGGTGGCGCAGGAGCCGGTGAAGACGATCTTGCGGATATCCGGATGCGCAGACATGGCCGCGCCGAGATTGAACGCCCTGTCATCGCCGGTTACGACATTGACGACGCCCGGCGGCAGCACCTCGTTCATGATCTCGACGAGACGCAGCGTCGAGAGCGGCGTATGGGGCGAGGGCTTGACGACAACGGTATTGCCCGTGCGCAGCGCCGGCAGGATATGCCATACGGCGATCATCACCGGGAAATTCCACGGCGTGATAGAGCCGACGACGCCGAGCGGCTTGCGGTGGAGCTCCACGCGCCCCTGCTCGTTGTCCTGCAACACCTTGACCGGCAGGGAAAGGCCGGCCGTATACCCCGCCCAGGCGACGGCGCCGCCGACCTCCCAGCGCGAGCCGAGGCCGTTGAGGGGCTTGCCCTGTTCCAGAGTGATGATCTCGGCAAGCTCGCCCGCGTGTTCCTCGATCTTGGCCGTCACGGCCGCGCAGGCGGCCTGCAACGCTTCGTCGCCCTGTGCCGACCAGCTTGCGAATGCCGCCTTGGCGACGGCGACGGCCGCATCCAGCTCGGCCCCGCCCATGTTCGGCGCCCGGCCGACTTCCCTGCCCGTCGCCGGATCGAGGACGGCAAAGTCCGCGCCGACGCTCGCCGGCCTGCCGCCGATGGTTGCCTTGAATTCCATCATTTCCGCCTCCTCCGTGAACGCTCCGCCGCCTCCGGCGGAATGTTAATGGCAGAGGATAGAGGCTGGCGGAGCGTCAGACTTGGACGGCGCCGTCCTGTCTTTTGGACAAAAGCGTCAATGGCATCGCGCGACCGCACCCGGCGTCGTGCCGTACTTCTTGCGGAACTCGCGGTAGAAATAGGAAAGGTCGTTGAAGCCGCAGTCGAAGGCGACGGCGGTGACGCCTTCGGCTGGCTGGTCCCCCTTGCGGGCGGAAAGCCGCGCATGGGCCAGTTCCAGCCGGCGGTTGAGCAGCCGGTGGCCGGGCGTTTCGCCGAGCGGACGGAAGTGCCGCTGCAGCATGCGCTCCGAGACGTTGAGGCGCGCAGCGAGCTCGCGCGGCCCGAAGGCCGGATCCGCCCGGTAGCGGTCGATCATCGCAAGGGCCCGGGAAAGCAGCGTTTCGGAAGGGGCCACGGTGCCCGTCACGCGGGCCGAATGCAGGTAGGCGCCCATCAGGCACAGAAAGGCCTCGCCGAGCTGGGCCTGCGCCCCTTCCGCCAGCAGCATCTTGGCGATGACCGCGCGCATGGCGAGCCAGAGCGGATCATCGCGCAGGATCGCAAGCCCCCCGGTGCAGACCGTGCCGAAGCGGTGCACCATCTCCTCGCGCGGAATGTGCAGCGAGACCTGGTTCGAGCGTTCGCCGCGGTAGAGGAAGGTCGAGGGCTTCACGGAATCGACGAGGAACATGTCGCCGGGCGACAGTTCCGCCACCTGGTCCCCCTGCTCGACGCGACACTGGCCGGCATCCTGCACCAGCAGGAAGAAATATTCGCCGGGGTCCTGCCGGATGGCGCGGGTGTTGCGCGCGACCTCGGAGGCATCGAGCGCCACGATCGCCGTATCGAACGGACCGACGCGGCGCGTGGTGACATCGCCGTTGACGACGCCCGTGCGCCGCATCGGCTCCAGATCGAACGAACCGCAGACCCTCCTGATCTCCGCTTCGAGAATTTCTACCGGCACAGGCTTGTGTCCCGGCGTCATCAGCGACTGCATCGTGCCCTCCCCGGCTCTACAGCCTTTGAATCTCCTGCCTTGCTCTCCCAGGCTTCATCTCACCACAGTCTGCCGTCCTTGCCTATCGCCCTTAATCGGCAGGAGCCGAAAAACCGCCGGCTTGCGCCGCCCGGCGCAGGCCATCGCATGGCGGCTCGGCAAGGCCTTCGGCCGAAAGCCGGTCGAGCACCGCCACGACCTCGGCAAGGCCGCGCGCCTGCGCATAATGCATCGGCCCGCCACGCCAGCGCGGGAAGCCGTAGCCGTGGATTTTCACCAGATCGACATCGGCCGCGCGCAACGCCACCCCTTCCTCCAGAATGCGCGTCGCCTCGTTGACCATCGGCAGCACCACGGCGTCGGCGATCGACGCCTCGTCCCAGGCCCGCTGCGGCCGGCCGGCGGCCTCCTCGGCGATGATCGCCGCCACGGTTTTCGACGGCTTCGGCGTCCGATCGCCCGGCTGGTAATCGTACCAGCCGCCGCCCGACTTCTGGCCGAAGCGCTCGATGGCGCAAAGCCTGTCGGCGACGGGCGCGAAGGGCGTCTCGCCCCGTTCGCGTGCGGCCTTGCGCTGGAAGGCGGCGATGTCGAGGCCGCCGAGATCCTGCGCCTCGAAAGGCCCCATCGGCAGGCCGAAGGCGCGCATGGCGGCATCGACCGCGGACGGCGTCGCGCCGGAAAGCAGCAGCCGTTCGGCCTGCGCACGCGTCACCTTGAGGATGCGGTTGCCGATGAAGCCGTCGCAGATGCCGGCCCAGACGGGGATTTTCCCGAGCCGGCGGGCGAGCGAAAAGCCCGTCGCCAGGACCTGCGGTGCGGTCGCCCCGGCCGGCACGATCTCCAGCAGCTTCATCACATGGGCGGGGCTGAAGAAGTGCAGTCCGAGGAAGCGGTCCGGACGGGCGATGCCCATGCTGATCGCATTGGGGTCGAGATAGGAGGTGTTGGTGGCGAGCACCGCATCCGGCCGGCAGGCCTCGGACAGCTTTTCGAAGACGGCGCGCTTGACGCCAAGGTCCTCGAAGACGGCTTCGACGACGAGGCCCGTGTCGGCAAGCAGGCCGTAGTCGTCACCGCCGGTGACGCCCGCCATGCGCGCGTCCGCGACGTCCTGCGTGATGCGGCCGCGCTTCACGGAGCCCTCGAAGATGGCGCGGATATTGGCAAGCCCGCGCTCGACCGCCGCCGTGTCCCGCTCGATCAGCACGACCGGCAGGCCGGCATCGCGCAGCGCCGCGGCAATGCCCGCCCCCATCGTGCCGCCGCCGACGACGGCGGCCGAACGGATGTCGCGCGGCGTGACGCCGGCAAGCTCCGGCGGGCGTGGCGCGGCGCGCTCGGCGAAGAAGACATGGCGCAGCGCCGCCGCCTGCGCCGAGCCGCGCAATTCCAGGAACGTCTCGCGCTCGAAGGCCATGGCGGCGGCGAAATCCGTCTTGCAGGCATTGCGGATGGAAGCGAGCGCCCGCAGCGGCGCGACCTCGCGCTTCGCCTTCGCGGCCACCGCCTTTTCGGCGTCTCCCCAGAATCCTGCCTCGACCGCCGGCACGGCACGGGCGCAGACCGGCTGCGGCCGGGGCTTTCCAGCGGCCTCGCCCGCGAAGGCGATCGCACCCGCGCGCAGGTCGCCGTCGATCACGGCATCGATCAGCCCCAGCCCTTCCGCCTTCCTCGCGCCGACCGGGCTGCCGCCCGTCACCAGATCGACGGCGGCGGACGGGCCGATCAGGCGCGGCAGGCGCACCGTGCCGCCGGCGCCGGGGATAATGCCGAGCCTGACTTCCGGCAGGCCGAGGCTGGCGGAGGGGACGGCGACGCGATACGCGCAGCCGAGCGCCACTTCGAGCCCGCCGCCGAGTGCGCTGCCGTGGATGGCCGCCACCCACAGCTTCTTCGCGCCCTCGATGCGCGCCACCACGTCCGGCAGGTGCGGCGGCTGCGGCGGCCTGCCGAATTCGCCGACATCCGCCCCGGCGATGAAGGTGCGGCCGGCGCAGATCAGCACCACGGCCTTCACAGCCGCATCCGCGTCGAGTTCCGCCGCCGCCTCCACGAGCGCCTGGCGAAGCGCCTGCGACAGCGCGTTGACGGGCGGGTTGTCGACGGTGACGACGGCGACGGAGCCTTCGCGGGCGATGGTGACGGTCATGGTCTCATATTCCCAGGTAAGCGGCGCGGATGCGTTCGTCCGCGATCAGTTCGGCGGCGGGGCCGGACATGGTGATGCGTCCCGTCTCCATGACATAGCCCCGGTCCGCCACGGAGAGAGCGCCGAAGGCGTTCTGCTCGACGAGAAGCACGGTGACGCCGAGCGCCTTCATGCTTTTGACCACGTCGAAGATCTGCGCGACGAGGATGGGGGCAAGCCCCATGCTGGGCTCGTCGAGAAGCAGGCAGGACGGGCGGCCCATCAGCGCGCGGGCGATGGCCAGCATCTGCTGCTGGCCGCCGGAAAGCCCGCCCGCCGCAAGGTTCCGCTTCTCCTTGAGGATCGGGAACATGGCGAAGGCGTCCTCTCTGTCGCGGTCCACCTTGTCGTCGGCGAAGAGATAGGCTCCGAGACGCAGGTTCTCCTCCACCGTCAGGTTGGTGAAGATCTGCCGGCCCTCGGGCGACTGGGCAAGGCCGCGCTGCACACGCCGATGCGCCGGCACCGACGTCAGCGTCTCGCCGCGAAAGAGGATGGAGCCCGCCGAGACCGGCTGGATGCCGGAAAGGCATTTGAGCAGCGTCGTCTTGCCGGCGCCGTTCGCGCCGACCACCGTGACGATCTCGCCGGAGGCGACGTCGAGATCGATGCCGTGCAGCACCTCGATGCGGCCGTAGCGTGAGCGCAGTCCCTCAACCGTCAGCATTCTTGGCCTCCGTCGCCTGGGCGCCGAGATAGGCTTCGATGACGCGCGGATCGCGCGCGATCACCGCCGGTTCGCCTTCGGCGATCTTCTCGCCGTGATCCAGCACCACGATATGGTTGGAAATGCGCATGACCATCTTCATGTCGTGCTCCACCAGGAGGATCGACACGCCCTCGGCCGCGACCTTCGCGATGAGATGGTCGATCTCCTCCGTCTCGACGGCATTGCAGCCGGCGGCCGGCTCGTCGAGCAGCAGGACACGCGGCTTCAGCGCCAGCGCCCGGGCGATCTCCAGCCGCTTCAGCGCGCCGTAGGAGAGCGAGCCCGCCTCCTGCTCGGCGGCGCGGCCGAGGCCGACGCGGTCGAGCAGCGCCCGGGCGCCCTCTTCCGACGCCTTGCTGCGGCGGCGCGAAGCGGGCAGCGAGAAGAGATCGGCGAAGACCGAGCCGCGCTCATGCAGGTGATGGCCGGCGACGGCGTTCTCCAATACGCTCATCGACTGGAAGATCTGCAGGTTCTGGAAGGTGCGCGACAGGCCGCGGCGGGCGAGCAGGTGAGGCGGCATGCGCGTGACATCCTCGCCGTCGAGCACCACGCGGCCCCGCGCCGGGGCATAGACGCCGGAGATCATGTTGAAGAGCGTCGTCTTGCCGGCGCCGTTCGGGCCGATGACGGAGATGATCTCGCCGGGTTTCAAGGAGAAGCCGACGTCGTTGACGGCGCGCAGTCCGCCGAAATCGATGCCGAGGCCTTCGATCTGAAGCAGGCTCATTCTCCCCTCCCCCGGATGCGGCGCGCGATGGACGGCAACAGGCCCTCGCGCATGAAGATCATGACGAGCATCATGACGAGGCCGAGCATGAGCTGCTCGTATTCCTGGAAAATCGTCAGCACCTGCGGCAGCGTCGTCAGGATCGCCGCGCCGAGGATGGCGCCGAGCACGGAACCGGCCCCGCCGAGCACCGTCATGGTGACCATCTCGATGGAATGCATGAAGCCCGCGACATCCGGCGTGATGAACTTGTTCTGCAGGGCCAGGAGCGAGCCCGAGACGGAGGCGTAGACCGCCGAGATGACGAAGGCGACGAGCTTGTAATGCGCGACGTCGACGCCGACCGTGCGGGCGGCGACCTCCGAGCCGTGCAGGGCACGCAGCGCCCGGCCGGTCGGGCTGTGATGGAGGTTGAGCGCGAGCCAGGCGCCGATCACCAGCACGAGGCCGGAGAAGGCGTACCAGAACTCGGTGTTGGAAAGGTCGATGCCGACCGCCTTCAGCAGGGCGCGCAGGCCGAGCTCCGGCACGGCCATGCCGTCCGGCCCGCCCGTCAGTTGCGCCTCGTTGGACAGCACCATGGAGACGAGGATGCCAAAGCCGAGGCTGGCGACCGCAAGATAATAGCCCTTGAGCCGCAGGATCGGCCGGCCGACCAGGAAGGCGATGGCGGCGGACAGGAGCGCCCCGAGCAGCGCGGCGAGCGCCGGGTGCAGGCCGAGATGGACGGGCGCCAGCGCGCAGGCATAGGCGCCGATGCCGGCGAACCCCGCATGGCCGAGGCTGATCTGGCCGGCATAGCCGATGAGGATGACGAGGCCCGTCACCGCGAGGCCGTTGACGAAGATCAGCGAGCCGACGCGGAAATAGTACGACGACGGGAAGAAGACCGGTGCGACCGCGATGACCGCGGCGAGGACGAGGAGCGTGGTAGCCTTGCCGGAGAGCCGCATGGTCACACCCGATCCGCCGACTTGCGGCCGAAGAGGCCTTGCGGCATGGCGAAAAGCACCGCGAGGATGACGACGAACGCGGCCGCGTCCTTGTATTGCGAGCTGATGTAGCCGGCGGTCATCGCCTCCAGGAGGCCGAGCAGCAGGCCGCCGACGAGCGCGCCCTTGGGGTTGCCCATGCCGCCGAGCATGGCGGCGGCGAAGCCCTTGAGGGCGAGCGCGAGGCCGACGTCGTAGCTCGTCAGCGTGATCGGCGTCACCAGCACGCCGGCGAGCGCGCCGATGGCGGCGGACATGGCGAAGGAGAGCGTCATCACGTAGTTGGTGTTGATGCCGACGAGCTGGGCGGCGATGCGGTTGTTCGCCGTCGCCAGCACCGCACGGCCGATCAGCGTGCGCGTGAAGAACAGCCAGAGACAGAGGAAAACGGCAAGCGCGCCCGCGATGACCCAGAGACTCTGCGGCAGGATGGTCGCGCCGCCGATCCGGATGGGCTGGTCGCCGGAAAAGGCCGGGAAGCGGTGGATCTGCTTGTCGAAGACGAGCTGCGTCGCGCCGCGGATGAAGATGGAGGCGCCGATGGTGATGATGATCAGCGAGACGACCGGCGCGCCGCGGGCGGGTTCGATCGCCAGCTTGTTGAGCGCGACGCCCACCGCCGATGTCGCGATGATGGCGATGAGCGCGGCGAGCGGCAGCGGCAGGCCGGCGGCATAGGCGAAGACGGTGATCATGCCGCCGAGCATGACGAACTCGCCCTGGGCGAAGTTCACGACGTCGGAGGCGTTGTAGATGATCGTGAAGCCGAGGGCGACCAGCGCATAGACCGCGCCGACCGTTATCCCGGACAGAAGGAATTGCAGCAGTTCGGGCATGGACGCCTCCGCTTTCCGCGCGACGGTTTCCGCCGGCCTGCGCACTCGAGGGCGCCGGCCGGCGGGCTCGATTACTCGACGATCTTCCAGCCGCCGTTCTCGATCTCAAGCATGCGGAAGGCCGAGAGGTCGAGGCCGAGATGGTCTTCGGCCGTCATGGTTACGGTGCCGGTGGTCCCGACGAGGCCCTTCGTCGCCTCGATCGCATCGCGGATATCCGAAGGCTCGGCATTGCCCGCCCGCGTGATCGCATCGACGAGGATGCGCAGCGCATCATGGGCGTAGCCGCCGAAGGTCGAGACCGGCTTGCCGGTCGCCTTCTCGTAGGCTTCCTTGTAGGCGGTGACGACGGCGCGCTGCGGGTCGTCCTCCGGCAGGAGGCCGGCGACGAGCAGCGCCGTGCCCGGCAGGCGAACGCCTTCGGCGGCCTGCGCACCGGCAAGCTCGATGAAGCCGTCCGAGGCGACGCCGTGCGACTGGTAGAGCGGAAGGCCGACGGCGAGCTGGGCGTAGTTGCGCGTGACGATCGCCGGTCCCTGGCCGAAGCCGGGGTTCAGCACGGCCTGGATGCCGTCCTTGCCCTTGATGTTGGTGAGCTGCGGCGTCATATCGGCGTCGGTCGGGCCGTAGGTCTCGTCGGCCAGCACCTCGATGCCGTAGTCGCCGATGATCTCCAGGCACTGTTTGCGCATGGAGGCGCCGAAGCCGTCGGAGCCCGAGATCATGCCGATCCTGGCGATGCCGTTCTTCTTCATGTCTTCAAAAATCTTCGCGCAGGCCATGCGGTCCGTGTGCGGCGTCTTGAAGGTATAGGGCTGCACCGGATCGATGATCTCGATGGCGCCTGCAAGCGAGATGAAGGGCACCTCGGCATCCTCGAAGACCGGGATGATGGCCATGGAGGTTCCGGTCGTCGTTCCGCCGATCACGGCGACGACTTCGTCGTCCTCGACGAGGCGGGTGGCGAAGGTGCGCGCCTTGTTCGGATCGCCCCCGTCGTCGTAGATGACGAGGTCCAGCTTCTCGCCGTTGACGCCGCCGGCCGCATTGATCTCCTCGACCAACATCTTCAGCGTTTTCGCCTCCGGATCGCCGAGGAAGGAGGCGGGACCGGTCTCGGAGATGGTGGCGCCGATCCTGATGTCGGCAAGCGCGGGCGCGGCAAGGCCGAGGGCGAGCGCCAGGGTGCCGGCAAGCACCGTGGTGGTGAGCGAAAGTTTCATGTCGGTTTCTCCTCCCAACAAAGTCAAAGATAAAGTCGAAGCTCCTCTCACGCCGCCACGGGGCGGCGCCACATCGCCACGCGGAACCGGTTCGCGACGAAGGCCGCATCCGTCAGGCTGGCATTGCCGGCCGGGTTGGCGCCGGTGACGTGGAAATCGCTGAACGCGGCGCTCTGGTTCACGTAGATGCCGCCGGTCAGGTTGACCGAAAGGTTGACGCCCGCCGCGGCGAAACGGTCGGCGGCGGCAAGGATCTGCGCCTCGTCGGTGGCGTAGAGCGCCGCGGTGATCGCGCCCTTGCGCTCGGCAAGCCCGGCGGCGCGCTCCACGCCGTCGGCGGCGTCATCGACGGCGACGACGAACGCGATGGGGCCGAAGCGCTCCTCCGCATAGGCTTCGCCGTCCGCCGCATCGACGGCGAGGATCAGCGGCGTTGCGGTCCGCGCATCGTCGAGACCCTCCACCGGCGCGGAATCGCGCACCACGCGTCCGAGCGGCCGGACCGTCGCGATGCGCGCGAGCGTCGCGGGATTGGCGATGGCGCCGCAGATCCCCGCCGCGCGGGCGGGATCGGCGAGCAAGCCATCGACGGCGGCGGCGATGGCGGCCGCGACCTCATCGAAGCTCTTGCGGCCTTCATCGGTCTCGATGCCGCCGCGCGGCACGAAAATGTCCTGCGGGGCCGTGCACATCTGGCCGGAATAGAGCGACAGCGAGAAGGCGATGTTGCTGCACATGCCGGCGAAATCGCCGGTCGCGCCGATGACGATGGAATTGACGCCGGCCTCTTCCGTATAGACTTGCGCATCGCCGGCGTTTTCGCGCACCCAGCGACCGAAGCTGCCGGAGCCGGTATAGTCGACGATGGCGATGGCCGGATGCTGCACGAGGTCCTTGGTGATCTCGGAACCGGGCGCGTCCGCCGCAAGCAGCACGATATCGGCCGCAAAGCCTTCCTCCACCAGCACCTGCCGGGCGATTTCGACGGTGATGGCGAGCGGCAGGATCGCGGCAGGATGCGGCTTGACGATGACGGCATTGCCGGTGGCAAGGCTGGCGAAGAGGCCGGGATAGCTGTTCCAGGTCGGGAAGGTGTTGCAGCCGATGACGAGCGAGACGCCGCGCGGAACGATGCGCCAGTGCTTTTCCAGGACGATGGGCTCGCCCTTGCCCTGCGGCTTCGTCCAGGTCGCCGCGGCGGGCGTGCGAGTCATCTCGGCATAGGCATAGGCAACGGCCTCGAGGCCGCGGTCCTGCGCATGCGGGCCGCCGGCCTGGAAGGCCATGGCAAAGGCCTGGCCGGTCGTGTGCATGACGGCATTCGCCATCTCGAAGCTGCGGGCATTGAGGCGGGAAAGGATCTCCAGACAGATGCCGACGCGCACCTGCGGCTCCGCGGCGGCCCATTGCGGGGCGGCGGCGCGCGAAGCGGAGACGAGCATGTCGACGGAAGCGGCGGGATAGGTGATGCCGAGCGACGGTCCGTAAGGCGACACCTCCGCACCGACGGAGCCCTCCGACGGATGATCGGCAAGGTCGAACGCCTTGCCGAGACGCGCCGTGTAGGCGGCAAGGCCATCGTCCCTGGCGGTCTCGCCATAGATCTTGCCGCTCGGCACTTCGGGATAGGCGGACCAGAAGCCGCGCCTGGTGGCCGCTTCAAGAGCTGCTTCCAGCGTCGCGCGATGGCGCTCGAAAAGTCCGGTCATGGCTGCTCCTCCCAGTCAGTGCTTTTATAATTGACTGACCGGTCGGTTTATGCAAGAGTTTTTTTACGGTCGCCATTGGGAAGGGCGACAGGGAGGAACCATGTCCGACTCCGGCACCATTCTGTCGGCGCTTGCCGACGGCGTTCTCAGCCTCACACTGAACCGCCCCGACAAGCTCAACGCCTTCAACGAGGAAATGCACCTTGCCCTTCGCGCCGGCTTCGAGCGCGCGCATGCGGATGAAAACGTCCGCGCGGTGCTTCTGACCGGCGCCGGCCGCGGCTTCTGCGCCGGCCAGGATCTCGGCGACCGCGACCCGAAGAAGGGCGCGCCGGACCTCGGCCACACGATCGAGACCTTCTACAACCCGCTGCTGCGCCTCATCCGCAGCCTCGAAAAGCCCGTAATCTGCGCCGTCAACGGCGTTGCCGCCGGAGCCGGCGCCAATATCGCCTTCGCCTGCGACATCACGCTCGCCGCCCGCTCCGCCCGCTTCATCCAGGCCTTCGCCAAGATCGGCCTCGTGCCGGACTCCGGCGGCACCTGGAGCCTGCCGCGCCTCATCGGCGAGGCGCGCGCCAAGGCGCTTGCGCTGACCGCCGAACCGCTCGGCGCCGAAACCGCCGCCGACTGGGGCCTCATCTGGCGTGCCGTCGACGACGACAGGCTGATGGAGGAGGCGAAGGCGCTAGCCACCCGCCTCGCCGCCGGCCCGACCAGGGGTCTCGGCATGACGAAGCACGCCATACAGGCCGCCGCCACCAATTCGCTGGACCAGCAGCTCGACCTCGAACGCGACCTGCAGCGCGAGGCCGGCCGCAGCGCCGACTACGCCGAAGGCGTCTCCGCCTTCCTCGAAAAGCGCAAGCCGGAGTTTTCGGGTAAATGAGCGCCGCCGGCCTTTCCCCTCGGAAGCTGGCGGAAGCCTGCGCCGAGGCCATGTGGGACGACGACAACGCCACCCGCCATCTCGGCATGGAGCTTGTCTCCGTCGCTCCCGGCGAGGCGGTCATCGCCATGACCGTCACCGAGATCATGACCAACGGCCACGGCACCTGCCATGGCGGCTACATCTTCACGCTGGCGGATTCGGCCTTCGCTTTTGCCTGCAACACCTACAACCAGCGCACCGTCGCCCAGCACTGTTCGGTGACGTTCATCGCTCCGGCCTTCAGGGGCGACAGGCTGACGGCAACGGCACGGGAGGTGTCGCGCCGCGGGAGGGGCGGCATCTACGACATCCGCATCACCAATCAGGAGGGCGAGCACATCGCGGAATTCCGCGGGCACTCGCGAACAGTCAAGGGCACCCATCTGCCGGAGTGAGGCAGAGGCCGGCACCCGCATTCTCGGAGGAGACATCATGGAAGACCTTTCCCCCCGCCCCGGCGACCTGGAAGCGATCGAGACGGCCTCGCGCGACGAGATTTCCGCGCTGCAGCTCGAGCGCATGAAGTGGTCGCTGGCCCATGCCTACGGGAACTCCCCCTTCTACCGCCAGCGCTTCGACGAGGCGGGCGTCCATCCCTCCGACCTCAGGACTCTTGCCGACCTCGCGAAATTCCCCTTCACCACCAAGAAGGACCTGCGCGACACCTATCCCTTCGGCATGTTCGCCGTGCCGCGTGAGAAGCTCGCGCGCATCCACGCCTCTTCCGGCACCACCGGCAAGCCGACCGTCGTCGGCTATACCCAGAAGGACATCGACACCTGGGCGACCGTCGTCGCCCGCTCGATCCGCGCCTCGGGCGGTAGGGCCGGGGACATCGTGCACGTCGCCTATGGCTACGGCCTCTTCACCGGCGGTCTCGGCGCGCATTACGGCGCCGAAAGGCTCGGCTGCACCGTCGTGCCGATCTCCGGCGGCATGACGGAGCGCCAGGTCACGCTGATGCAGGATTTCAAGCCGCGCATCATCATGGTGACCCCCTCCTACATGCTCTCCATCCTCGACGAGTTCCGCCGCCAGGGCGTCGATCCGCGCGAAAGCTCGCTCGCCGTCGGCATCTTCGGCGCCGAGCCCTGGACGAACGCCATGCGCGAGGAGATCGAGCAGTCCTTCGACATGCACGCCGTCGACATCTACGGCCTCTCGGAGGTGATGGGACCCGGCGTCGCCAACGAATGCGTCGAGACGAAGGACGGACTGCACATCTGGGAAGACCATTTCTATCCGGAGATCATCGACCCGGAGACCGGAGCGGTGCTGCCTGACGGCGAGATCGGCGAGCTGGTCTTCACCACGCTCACCAAAGAAGGCCTTCCGATCATCCGCTACCGCACGCGCGACCTGACGCGGCTTCTGCCCGGCACGGCGCGCTCCATGCGCCGCATGGAGAAGGTCACCGGCCGTTCGGACGACATGATGATCCTGCGCGGCGTCAACGTCTTCCCGACGCAGATCGAGGAGCAGATCCTCAAATGTCGCGGCCTTGCGCCGCATTTCCAGATCGAGCTGACACGCGCCGGCCGTATGGACAACATGACGGTCCATGTCGAATGTACGCCGGAGGCGGCCGACGAGGGGGCGCGCGCTGGATCGGCGAAGGAGCTCGCCCACCACATCAAGAGCGTGGTCGGCGTTTCCACGAAGATCCACGTGCACGAGCCGGGCGGCGTCGCGCGCTCCGAAGGCAAGGCCAAACGGGTGGTCGACAACCGCCCCAAAGAATGAAACGCCGGGCAAGGCAAGTTCAGCAGCAATGCGGAGGTTTGTGCCCGGAATTGTATGGAAACAATGAGATAGGGTATCCTCGTCATTCGAAGGACAACGAAGATGCCCTATCCCGGCACCGGGTTGACTGTGTATAGGGAGAACGGCCGTTCTCCCGACGCGGCCAGACGCCCGGAACGAGCAGAGCAGGAACCATGGCACGCACGCGCGCAGTCGATTTCGAGGAAAAACAGCGTGGCATTTTGACAAGTGCGGCGGCGGTCTTCGCCGAGATGGGCATGGAGAAGGCTTCCATGTCGATGATCGCCTCGCACAGCAATGTCTCCAAGGCGCTTCTCTACCATTACTATCCGAGCAAGGACGCCCTGATCTTCGACATCGTGCGCACGCACCTGACGGAGCTGGAAGGCGCGATCGAGGCGGCCGACCGTCCGGACCTGCCCCCGCAGGAGCGGCTGCGCCTGCTGGTGAAAGCCGTGCTGAAGAACTACGAGGGCGCCGACAACGAGCACAAGGTGCAGCTCAACGGCACCAGCGCGCTCTCGCAGGAGCAGCTTTCCGAACTGCAGGCGATCGAGCGGCAGATCGTCAAGCGCTTCTCCGGCGTCATCCGCGACATCAATCCGGACCTCAACAGGGACCGTCCGCTGCTGATGCCCGTCACCATGTCGCTGTTCGGCATGATGAACTGGGTCTACATGTGGTTTCGCCCCAACGGGCCGATCACGCGGGACGAATATGCGGATATCGCGACGACCCTGATCCTCGAGGGCGTGAAGGCGGTAACCTGAGGGTTACGCATTTCGCTTCGGCGCTGAAAGCACGCACCACCTCTCCTCCGTCGTGCGCGGGCCTGACCCGGGCATCCATGCTCCGGGCGCGGCGGTGGATCCCCGGCTCAAGGCCGAGGATCCACATCCTTGCCCGTCGCGGCGACAGACTCCAGCCGTTCGGCAAACTCGCGCCGGAGCGTGCGGCGCAGCTCGGCCGCCTTGTAGCGGCGCACGTCCACGGCGTCCGCCGGCCGCAGGGCCGGCACGCGCACCGGTTTTCCGGCATCGTCGACCGCGACCATGGTGAAGTAGCAGGAATTGGTGTGGCGGCGGTGGCCGGAGCGGATGTTCTCCGCCTCCACGCGGATGCCGACCTCCATGGAGGTGCGCCCCGTATGGTTGATCGAGGCGCGGAAGGTGACGAGTTCGCCGACATGGATCGGCTCCTTGAACACCACCTGGTCGACCGAAAGCGTCACCGCATATTGCTGCGAGTAGCGCGACGCGCAGGAGAAGGCCACGCGGTCGAGCAGGTTGAGCAGCGCCCCGCCGTGGACCTTTCCGGAAAAATTCGCCATGTCGGGCGTCATCAGCACGGTCATTTCCAGGCGGCGTGGATCCTGCTCCATCGGCGTCATGCGGTCACTCTCTCGTTTTGGCCACCATCGTCAGGACGTCGTACTGCGCCACGGTGGCCCCAAGCTGGTTGGTCACCCTGCAATCCCAGCGCACCTCGCCGTGCTCGGCATTGGCGCGCGGGTTGATCTCCTTGCAGGTGAGCTGCACCTTGAGCGTATCACCCGGATTGACCGGTGTCAGGAAGCGCAGGTTGTCGACGCCGTAGTTGGCGAGCACGGGACCCGGCGCGGGATCGACGAAGAGGCCGGCGGCAAACGAGACGATGAGGTAGCCGTGCGCCACGCGCCCGTCGAAGAACGGGTTGGCCCTCGCCGCGTCCTCGTCCATGTGGGCGTAGAAGGTGTCGCCGGTGAAGTTGGCGAAATGCTCGATGTCATCGAGCGTCACCGTGCGCGTCGCGGTGACGAGCTGGTCGCCGATCTTCAGCTCCTCCAGCGACTTGCGGAAGGGATGCTCGCCGCCCGCACGCACCTCGGCGCCGGGGATCCAGCGGCCGGTGACGGCGGAAAGCATGGTCGGCGCGCCCTGCACGGCGGTGCGCTGCATGTAGTGCTTCACGCCACGCATGCCGCCCAGTTCCTCGCCGCCGCCCGCACGGCCGGGGCCGCCGTGCACGAGACCCGGCAGCGGCGAGCCGTGGCCGGTGGAGGACTTTGCGCTGGCGCGGTTGCCGATCATCACGCGGCCGTGGAACGGCGCAAGGCCGAACACGACCTCTTCGGCAAAACCCGGATCGTTGGTGAAGACCGAGGCGACAAGGCTGCCCTTGCCGCGGCGGGCAAGCTCCACCGCCTCCTCCGCCGTGTCGTAGGGCATGACGGTGCTGACCGGGCCGAAAGCCTCGACGTCGTGGACCGCGCGGGCCGAGGCCGGCTTGTCGCAATAGAGCAGCACCGGGTTGAGGAAGGCGCCGGCCACGGCATCCCCGGATGTGACGCTCGGATTGTCCGGATCGCCGGCGACGATCCGCGCATCGGCGGAAAGGTCGCGGATGCGCGCGCGAACCTCCTCGCGCTGGTCGAGGCTGGCGAGCGGGCCCATGCGGACGGCCTCGTCGGCGGGGTTGCCGATCGCCGTCTTGCCGAGACGGTCGCCGAGGCTCTGGACGAGGGCCTCCCCATAGGCGCGCGGCGCGATGACCCGCCGGATCGCGGTGCACTTCTGGCCGGCCTTCACGGTCATCTCGCGGGCGACTTCCCGGACGAAGAGGTCGAACTCCTCCGTGCCAGGCGCGGCGTCGAGGCCGAGCACGGCGGCATTGAGGCTGTCGGCCTCCATGGTGAAGCGCACGGCGTTCTCGACGATCGCCCTGTGGGTCTTGAGGCGCCGGCCGGTCGCCGCCGACCCGGTGAAGGTCACGGCGTCCTGGCCCTCGACATGGTCGAGCAGGTCGCCGACCGAGCCGCAGACGAGCTGCAGCGCACCTTCCGGCAGGATGCCGGCCTCGACGATGCGGCGGACCATGAGCTCGGTGAGATAGGCCGTCTGGCTCGCCGGCTTGACGATGGCCGGAACGCCTGCCAGGAGCGTCGGCGCCAGCTTCTCCAGCATGCCCCAGCAGGGGAAGTTGAAGGCGTTGATATGGATCGCGACGCCCTGCAGGGGGCTCAGGATATGCTGCGCGGCAAAGGTGCCGTCCTTGGCAAGCGTCTCCACGTCGCCGTCGAGCAGGACGCGGGTGTTCGGCAGCTCGCGCCGGCCCTTGGACGCATAGGAAAACAGCGTGCCGATGCCGCCCTCGATATCGACCCAGCTGTCTGCGCGCGTGGCGCCGGTGGCCGTCGAGAGGGCGTAGAACTCTTCCTTCTTCTCCATCAGCGCCTGGCCGAGCGCCTTCAGCATCGTGGCGCGCTCGTGGAAGGACATCCGCCTGAGCGCCGGCCCGCCCTTGTCGCGGCCGTAAGCGAGGGCCGCCTTGAAGTCGATGCCGGTGGAATCGATGAAGGCGACCGGCGCGCCCGTCGAGGCGTCGAGCAGCGGCACGCCTTCCTTCGCACCGGCGACCCACTGGCCGCCGACATAGCTTTCGAGCCGGCGCGGGCGGTTTGCCATGACGTTCATCTTTCTTCCTTCCTATTCACGCGATCCCGGACGGAAAACCGCTTCACACTCTTCCTGGGATCGACTCAGTTCAGGCGGAGCGCAGAAAGCTGCGCATCGGCTTCCGCCCGCCATTCGGCAAGCAGGGTCTCGTTGGGCGTGTGCCTGAGGCCGAAACGCGACAGCGTCTCGAAGCGGGCCGAGCCGGAATGGCCGAAGCTCGCGGCGACACGGGGATACCAGTAGGCGACCGAAGCCCGCGCCTTCGCGCGGCCTTCCGCGTCGTCGGCGATGCGCACGAGGCCGGCGAGGCCGAGCTCGGCATGGCGCGTCTCGCGCGGCAGGATGGCGCGGAAGACCTCGGCAAGCGGCTGGTAGGAGACGCGCGACAGCTCTTTGAGCTGCACGACGCTCGCCCGGCCCATCAGCACGTTCATGACCACGGCGTCCACCCAGCCCTCCAGCGGGTAGTGGAAGACGGAAAGGCGCATGTCGCCGCCCTGCCGGGCCGCGCCGATATCGGCCTCACGGGCGAGCCGCGCGGCCCAGGGATGGTGCACGGCATAGCGCCCGCCATCGGCGCCGAAGGTCTCCATGATCCGCAGAACCTTGCCGGCGTGGTCGGCCTTTTCCAGCACGATGCGGGCGGCGGAGATTCGCTCCTGGATGCCCGGCGCGTCGTTGATCGTATCGGCAAAGCCGGCGGAGCCGGCGAGCTCGCTGTCGACGAAGCTCGCCATCAGCCGCAAAAGCTCGCCGCGGTAGCGCGGCGGCACGTTGGCCGGCGACGACAGCACGCCGCCCTTGGCCAGGTAGTCCTCGATCGGCATCGTATCGGACATGCTGCCCTCCCTCTGCGGTTACTGGTCGTAGCTGACGACGATGCGGTCGGTGAGCGGGTAGCACTGGCAGGTCAGCACATAGCCCTGCCGCACCTCGTAGTCCTCGAGCGCATGGTTGGTTTCCATCTCGACCTCGCCCTCGAGCACCTTTGCGCGGCAGGTGGAACAGACGCCGGCCTTGCAGGCATAGGGCGCGTCCATCGCGTTTTCGAGCGCGGCATCGAGCAGGCTCTGGCCGTGCTTCGGGAACTTGAAGGTGCGGGTCGCGCCGTCCAGCGTGACGGTCGCCTCGCAGGCCGCGCCATGGTCGGCGCCGTTCGCCTGCTCGACCTTGCGGCGCGCCCGGCCCGGCTGCGAGGAAGCGAAGAGCTCGAACTTGATCTGGTCGTCCCGAAGCCCGTGCGCGCGCAGCGCCGCGGCGATCGCCAGCATCATCGGCTCGGGGCCGCAGATGAAGGCGGTGGCGACCGACTTGACGTCGATCCAGCTCCTGAAAAGCGCGGCGCATTTCTCGCCGTCGACGCGGCCGGTGAAGAGGTCGATGTCCTGCGCCTCGCTCTCCAGCACATGCAGCACGGAGAGGCGGCCGAGATAGAGGTTCTTCAGGTCCTCCAGCTCCTCGCGGAACATGATCGAGCTGATCTGCCGGTTGGCGTAGACCAGCGTGAAGCGGGAGCGCGGCTCGCGCGCCAGCACCGTCTTGATGATGGAAAGCACCGGCGTGATGCCGCTGCCGCCGGCAAAGCCGAGGTAATGCTTAGCCACGTCCGGCTCAAGCGCCGTGAAGAAGGCGCCCATCGGCGGCATGGCCTCCAGCGTGTCGCCGACCTTGAGGTTCTCGTTGACCCAGGTGGAGAAGCAGCCGCCGTCGACGCGCTTGATGCCGACCTTCAGCACGCCCTCGTCCTTGCCGGCGCAGATCGAGTAGGAGCGCCGCAGTTCCTCGTCCTCGAACTTCCGCCGGAAGGTCAGGTACTGGCCCTGCGTGAAATCGAAGACGGCCCGGTCCTCGTCGGACGGCCGGAGCGTGACCACCACCGCATCGCGCGTCTCGCGGCGAACGTCGGTCACGGTCAGGGGATGAAAACGTGCCATGTGCGGGCCCTCTCCCTCTGGGTCAGATGCACTTGAAGTAATCGAACGGTTCCAGGCAGTCGGTGCAGCGGTAGCTCGCCTTGCAGGGCGTCGAGCCGAACTGGCTGATCTTCTCGGTGTTCGTCGATCCGCAGCGCGGACAGGCGATGGTGAGGTTCGAGCGGCCGGACAGCCGGTCGATGCGTTTCATCAAGACGCCGTCGGCGGCCGTGCCGTCGATGGGCGGGGCGATGCCGTAGGCCTTGAGCTTTTCCCGGCCCTCGGCGCTGATCCAGTCCGTCGTCCAGGCGGGCGAGAGCCGGCGCTCCAGGCGCACCTTGGAAAGGCCCCTTCCGGCAAGCGCCGCCTCGATGTCGAGGTTGATCACCGTGGTCGCGGGACAGCCCGAATAGGTCGGTGTCACCGTCACCACCAGCGTATCGTCCTGCCAGGCGACATCGCGGATGATGCCGAGGTCGGTGAGCGAGATGACCGGGATTTCCGGGTCCGGCACCTCGGAAAGCCAGTGCCAGACCTCGTCGACCGAGGGACGGAGCGCCGGGTCCATCGCCGCCTCCCTACCAGGTGGCGCCCGGATAGGCGCGCTGGAGGAACTGCAGCTCGGAGAGGATGTAGCCGAGGTGCTCGGTGTGCACGCCCCGCCGGCCGCCCTTGTGCATGTAGCCGTCGGCGGGCTTCTTCAGCGTGCCTTCGGCGAGCGCGTCGGCGACGATCTCGTCCCAGCCGGCCTTGAGGCTCTCGGGCGCCGGGATGATGCCGGCCTCGACCAGCGCGGCGTCCATGGCGTCGCTCATGAACATCTCGCCGGTGAAGGGCCAGAGGTCGTCCAGCGCCGCCTGCATGCGGCGGTGGCTTTCGGCCGTGCCGTCGCCGAGGCGGATGACGAGGTCGCGGCTGCGGTCGAGATGGTAGGAGACCTCCTTGAAGGCCTTTTCCGCGATCTCGGCGATGCGCCTGTCGGAGGACTCCTTCAGCGCCTTGAGCAGCAGATAGTGCCAGGCGTCGAACAGGAACTGGCGCATCAGCGTCTTGCCGAAATCGCCGTTCGGGCGCTCGACGAGGAGGATGTTGCGGAATTCGTAGCCGTCGCGCAGATAGGCAAGGTCGTCGGCAGAGCGGCCCTTGCCTTCCACCTCGCCGGCAAGGCCGAGCCAGAGCTGCGTCTGGCCGATCAGGTCGAGCGCGGTATTGGCGAGCGCGATGTCCTCTTCCAGCGCCGGCGAATGACCGCACCATTCGGAGACGCGGTGGCCGAGGATCAGCGCATTGTCGCCGATGCGCAGCAGGAATTCGAAGAGCGCGGCCTGACGGGCCGCCGGGTCGAGCGCCGCGGTCGCCATCACATGTGCCCCACTTCATCGGGAATGTCGAAGAAGGTCGGATGGCGGTAGACCTTGGAATTCGACGGATCGAAGAGCGGGCCCTTCTCGGACGGCGCGCTGGCGGTGATGTCGGCGGACTTCACCACCCAGATGCTGACGCCCTCGTTGCGGCGCGTATAGACGTCGCGGGCATTGTTGATCGCCATTTCGGCGTCGGGCGCATGCAGGCTGCCGACATGGCGATGGTTGAGGCCGTGCTGGCCCCGGATGAAGACTTCCCAAAGCGGCCATTCGCTGGACATGGTTCTCACTCCCCAAACCTATTCGGCCGCGATCTTCGCGGCGGCGCGGCGCTCGGCCGCCTTTTCCGCATGCGCCGTCAGGCCGTCGCGGAACCAGGCGCCGTCTTCCCAGGCCTTTTTGCGGGCGGCGAGGCGCTCCGCGTTGCAGGGACCGTTGCCGGCGATCACGTTGAAGAACTCTTCCCAGTCCGGCTCGCCGAAATCGTAGCCGCCCTTCTCCTCGTTCCACTTGAGATCCGGGTCGGGGATGGTGAGGCCGAGATATTCGGCCTGCGGCACCGTCTGGTCGACGAACTTCTGGCGCAGCTCGTCATTGGAGTTCTGCTTGATCTTCCAGGCCATCGACTGGGCCGAATGCACGGAGGCGTCGTCGGAAGGGCCGAACATCATCAGGGACGGCCACCACCAGCGGTTCAGCGCATCCTGTACCATGGCCTTCTGCGCCGGCGTGCCCTTCACCATCTTCATGAGCACGTCGTAGCCCTGGCGCTGGTGAAAACTCTCTTCCTTGCAGATGCGCACCATGGCCCGGGAATACGGGCCGTAGGAACAGCGCTGCAGCGGCACCTGGTTCATGATGGCCGCGCCGTCGACAAGCCAGCCTATGGCGCCGATGTCGGCCCAGGTCAGCGTCGGATAGTTGAAGATCGAGGAATACTTGGCCTTGCCGGAATGGAGCTGCCCGTACATCTCGTCGCGGCTGATGCCGAGCGTTTCGGCGGCGCAATAGAGATAGAGGCCGTGGCCCGCCTCGTCCTGCACCTTGGCGAGCAGGATGGCCTTGCGCTCCAGGGTCGGCGCGCGGGTGATCCAGTTGCCCTCCGGCAGCTGGCCGACGATCTCCGAATGGGCGTGCTGGCTGATCTGGCGGATGAGCGTCTTGCGGTAGCCTTCCGGCATCCATTCCTTCGGCTCGATCTTCTGGCCGGCATCGATGCGCTCCTGGAAGGCGCGTTCCTGCGGGTCCATCTCGTCGAGGGAGCGGACGCGGGCGGCATCGGTCTTCACCATCTGGGCATACATGGTCTTTCCTCCTGTCCTGACGCGTCAGACGCGCTCGATAATCATGGCGATGCCCTGGCCGACGCCGATGCACATCGTGCAGAGTGCATAGCGCCCGCCCTGGCGGTGGAGCTGGTAGGCGGCGGTGGTCACGAGGCGCGCGCCGCTCATGCCGAGCGGATGGCCGATGGCGATGGCGCCGCCGTTGGGGTTCACGTGCGGCGCATCGTCCGGCAGGCCGAGATCGCGCAGCACGGCGAGCGCCTGCGAGGCGAAAGCCTCGTTGAGTTCGATCACGTCCATCTGACCGAGCGAAAGGCCGGCACGCTCCAGCACGCGGCGCGCCGCCGGCGCGGGGCCGACGCCCATGATGCGCGGCTCGACGCCGGCCGCCGCCATGGCGACGATGCGTGCCTTCGGCGTCAGGCCCTGCGCTTTCGCAACGGCTTCGCTGGCGATGAGAAGCGCGGCCGCGCCGTCATTGACGCCGGAGGCATTGCCGGCGGTGACGGAAAGGCCCGGGCCGTTGACACCCTTGAGCCTGGCAAGCTGCTCTGCCGTCGTGCCGGGACGGGGATGCTCGTCTCGGTCGACGACGAGCGGATCGCCCTTCTTCTGCGGCACATGGACGGGCACGATCTCCTCGGCAAAGACGCCGGCCTCGTGGGCGGCGGCCCAGCGGGCCTGGCTGCGCGCGGCGAAGGCGTCCTGGTCTTCACGGCTGACGGCAAAGTCGGCGGCGACGTTGTCGGCCGTCTCGGGCATGGAATCGACGCCGAAGGCCTTCTTCATCTTCGGATTGACGAAGCGCCAGCCGATCGTCGTGTCGTAGACGGCATTGGCCCGGGAAAAGGCGCTTTCCGCCTTCGGCATGACGAAGGGCGCGCGGCTCATGCTCTCGACACCGCCGGCGATGACGAAATCGCAGTCGCCGGCGCGGATGGCGCGCGCGGCCATGCCCACGGCGTCCATGCCGGAGCCGCAGAGGCGGTTGACGGTGGTGGCGGGAACGGAAACGGGAAGGCCGGAGAGCAGCACGGCCATCCGGCCGACATTGCGGTTGTCCTCGCCGGCCTGGTTGGCGCAGCCGTAGATGAGATCGTCCACCTTCGACCAGTCGACGCCCGGATTGCGCGCCATCAGCCCGGCAAGCGGCACGGCCGCGAGGTCGTCGGCACGAACCGACGACAGCAGCCCGCCATAACGGCCGATGGGCGTGCGAACGGCATCGCAGATAAAGGCTTCGGACACGCGGCTTCCTCCCTGGCATCCAAGGCCGATCATCCTCCTCGAAAGATTGACCGACCGATCGGTTACTTATTTATCACTCGACACATCACAAATCAATGGCAATTTCTCCAAATTCTGTGATGTTTAATTCCAACGGAGTGTATCGTAGCACAAACACCGCGTTTCCGCACGGGAAAGTGCCTCAGGCCGAGGCGCGCAGCAACGAAAGTCGGCGCAGCGTCGCCTCGCTTGCCTCCGGCAACGGGCCATCAGCCGTCACGAAATTGCGCGCGACATGAAGGTCCGCGCCCGGCGAGAGGCGGATGTAGAGGTCGTTGAAGAGGCGGCGGGCCTCCTCCCCCGGCCATTCGACCGGAAGCGCCGCCTGCGGCAGGCGCGGGTCGCGCAGCACGACGAGGCGGAACTGATGGACGAGCACCAGCCGGGCGACGAGGCTTTCGGCCGCGCTCAGCCGCGCACCGCCGGCGAGCAATCCGGCAAGGCGCCGGAACCGGCCGAGGAAGCTGCGATAGGCATCGGCGTGCAGGGCAAGGTTCCAGTGGTCGGCGGCGAAGGCGCCGAGGTCCCGCTCGCCGCTCACCACTTCCGCCCGGAAGACGACGGCCGGCTGCTTCAGCGGCGGCAGCGCCCGCGCGCCGACGGCAAGCCTTGGGCCGAGTCGCGCATGGCCGGCCCGTTCGAGGACCTGCATCGCCTCGTCCGGCGCCGTGCCGGTCAGCTGCACGAAATGCCAGTCCGCCGCTTCCGGCGGGCCGAAGAGCAGCCGGGCGGCGGCAGCGAATTCGGTGCGGGCAGGCGCGGCGAGACGATAGAAGCTGCGGCGCCCCTCGCGCTCGCCGGACAGTTGCCCGGCGGCGACGAGGCGCGAGACGGCGGTGCGCACCAGCGTCTCGCTGATGCCGACCGCAGCGCAGGTCTCGATGAGGTTGCCGGTCCAGACCACGCCGCCGCGCGGTTCCACCACGTCGCCGTAGATGGTGACGATGAAGCCCGCCGCCTTCAGCGGGCCTTCCGCAAGGATCGCCCGCATCAGCATGCCGAATGCGCTTTCCGCCCTGTCGCTGTCCGCCGGCAATCCGCCCTCGCCTTCGTTTCCGCTTCGCCGCACCGAGGACTAGCGCATAACAGGCCGGCGCGGAAAGCCCCCGGCGAGAGGACGCATCCCGGCGCCTCATGGAAGAAGGCGCGTTCTCGTCAGTAAATGTTAAGCCGCATCTGTCATCGTCCGCCGATAGCCGAACCTCGGATCAACCTTCTTGGCGCAGGCGCGAGCGCACGGAGACGAACGGACACGATGGACGACCGGAATGCGCATCTATCCTTCCGGGGGCTGGGATACTACGTCCCGGCCATAGTCGTCGCGTTCGCGGTCCTGATCGCGGTCTTCCTCGCCGACGTGCAGAAGCGACGGCTGGAGGAGCAATACCTGCGCTCCTACACGACCGAACAGCTCGGCCTGCTGCGCTCACGCCTGCAAGGCAACATCCTCGGCAACATCAAGCTGGTGCAGGGCCTCGTCGCAACGCTGTCGACCGAGCCGAACATGCCGCAGGCCCGCTTCGCCGATCTCGCCGCCCGCATCTTCAAGGAGGACAACCAGCTCCGCAACCTCGCCATCGCCCCGGATTTCGTCGTCTCCCTCGTCTATCCGCTGGAGGGCAACGAACGCAGCCTGGGGCTCGACTACCGCAAGAACGAGCAGCAGCGTGCCGCCGCCTTCCAGGTGAAGGAGCGCGACCGGCTGATCGTCACGGGGCCGGTCGATCTCGTACAGGGCGGCCGCGGCCTGATCGCGCGCTATCCCGTCCATGCCGGCACCGACAATGCCTTCTTCGGCATCGCCTCCGCGGTCATCGACCTGGACAAGCTGCTCGCCAGCAGCGGCTTCAAGGACGGCCTGAGGATCGCCGTCGCCATTTCCAGCCGCGCACGGGACGGCGGGGAGGCAAGGACCGTCTTCAGGACCGCCGCGGCCGTCGATGCGGATCCGGTGGTGATGAGCATCGACATCGGCCACGAGGTGTGGACCATGTCGGCCGCACCGTTGAAGGGCTGGCATCAGCCGTCCGCCGATCTCGGCCTCTTCCGCGGCGGCCTCGCGCTGCTCGCCCTCATCATCGTCGCGCCGATGTTCTGGGTCGGCTACCTGATGAAGGACCGCCATCGCCATATTCTCGCGTTGCAGGACCGCGAAGACCGGCTCGAAACCGTTTCCCAGCGTCTGCAACTCGCGCTCGATGCCTCCAAGGTCGGCGTCTGGGAATACAATTCGGAGAGCAAGGCGCTTTCCTGGGATGCGCGCATGCGCGAGCTCTACAACGTCCCGCCGGCGCAGCCGGTCTGCGGCTACGAGGACTGGCGCGCGGCACTCCACCCCGACGACCTGGAGGAAGCGGAGCGCGTCTTCGCCGCCGCCATCGAGACGGAAAAGCCCTATATCACCGAATTCCGCGTGCTGAGGCGCGACGGCGGCGTCCGCCATATCCGCGCGCACGGCATGACGTACCGCACGTCTTCCGGCGCGAAGCACATCGTCGGCGCGAACTGGGACGTGACGGAAGACAATCAGCTGCAGGCCGAGCTGCTGCAGGCGAAGCTGACGGCCGAGGCGCAGAACCGCGCGCTCGAGGAAGCGCGCCGCGTCATGGAGCACAATTCGCTGCACGATGCACTGACGCGCCTGCCGAACCGCCGTTTCCTCGACCAGCAGATCGCCCTTGCCGGCGACGACGGGCGCCCGCTGACCCTGCTCCACATCGACCTCGACCGGTTCAAGGACATCAACGACACGCTCGGCCATGCCGCCGGAGACGAAGTGCTGAAGCAGGCGGCCGGCGTGCTGCGCGCAGAAGTTCCGGTGGAGGATTTCATCGCCCGTATCGGCGGCGACGAATTCGTGCTCCTGTCGCGCCGCGACCCGGCCCTTGCCGACTTCCCCGCCCTTTCGGCCCGCCTCATCGAGGCGATCAGCGAGCCGATGACGATCGAGGGCCACGACTGTCGCATCGGTGCGAGCATCGGCATCGCCACGCGCAACGACGCGGAAGAATCGGCCGAGCAGCTGCTCGTCAATGCCGACATCGCGCTCTACGAGGCCAAGCGCCGCGGCCGCAACCGCGTCGAAGCCTTCAACGACGAACTGCGCCTGCGCACCGTGGAGGTCAAGCGGCTCAGCGACGACATCCTGCGCGGCCTCGAAGGGCAGGAGTTCCGCCCCTTCTTCCAGCCGCAGTTCGACGCCGAGACGCTGGAGATCGTCGGCGTCGAGGCGCTTGCCCGCTGGGAGCATCCGACGCGCGGCTTCATCGCGCCGGACGTTTTCCTCCCGGTGGCCGAAAGCCTGAACGTGGTCGCGCAGATCGACGAGGCGATCCTCGACCAGGCGCTGTTCCAGACCATCCGCTGGGAAGGCCAGGGGCTCGGCATAGGGCGCGTCTCCGTCAACGTCTCCTGCCAGCGCCTGCGCGACGAGAACCTGACCGGCAAGCTGCGCGCCATGAACATCCGGCCCGGTTCGCTCACCTTCGAGCTCCTGGAATCGATCTCCTTCGACACGGCCGACGACGGGCTGAGGCAGGCGATCGAGGAGATCAAGGCGCTCGGCATCGATATCGAGATCGACGATTTCGGCACCGGCCATGCCTCGATCGTCAGCCTCCTGGAACTGTCGCCCAAGCGGCTGAAGATCGATCGCCGGCTCGTGCAGCCGCTCCTGGAATCGGCCTCGCAGCAGAGCCTCGTCCGCTCGATCATCGACATCGGCAAGGTGCGCGGCATCGAGACGGTTGCGGAAGGGGTCGAGACGCTGGCGCATGCCGAGCTGCTTCGGAGCCTCGGCTGCCATGTCCTGCAGGGCTATGCATTCGCGCGGCCGATGGCGGCGGACGACTTCCTCGCCTTTGCCAAGGCGCGCGCATGGATGCCGGCGGCGGACAGGCTCACGAAGGCGCAAGCGAGCTGAGCACGTCCGCGACGGCCAGGCCGTCATGATGGCCGCGCTGCCACGGGTCCTCGAACTCGCCGATCACCGCCTCGGCGCCGAGCCGCGCGCAAACCTCCTGCAACGCCCCGTTGCCGAGATAGGCGAAGGCGCCGACCGTCTTCTCGAAGGGCAGCAGCTGCCGGTTCGCCAGCACATGGGTGAAGGGCCGCGCATCCGATCCGCCGCGGGCATGCCAGAGGCCGGCAGCGATCTCCAGCATGCGCGCCACGTCCAGCCCGCGGGTCTCACGGCATTGCAGGATATTGCCGACGAAGATGCGGCGGGCATGCACATTGCGCGCCATCGCCGGCACGATGTCCTCGACGAGCAGGTGCGGCAGGATGCTGGTGAAGAAGCTGCCCGGCCCGAAAACGATGGCGTCGGCGCTTTCCAGGCTCTCGATCACCGCCTCGTTGGCCGGAACGGCGCCGCCACCGACCGAAAGCGCTATCTCGCGGATGCCTGTCCTGCCCTGCCCGTCGTCAAGCGCCGTCACCCGGTGCTGCCCCTCGACACGCGTGCCGTCATTGAGCACGGCGGACAGATCCACACCGTCGGCGGCAGTCGACGGCCAGACATGGCCGGCGACATCGCAAAGCTTGCGGAAGACGAAGATGGCGGTGTTGATGTCGCTGTTGTGGGCAAGATGCGCGCCGGCGAGAATGAAATTGCCGATGCTGCCGTTGCGGAAGTCGAAGTCCGATCCGGCGGCGGAGCGGAAGGTGCGCAGATAGTTGAGGATCGCCCCGCGCAGGCCCGGCTCCATGCGCTCCAGGAGCGGATGCCGGCCGGCCGCATAGAGCGCGAACTCCGTGCGGGCGTCGTCCTGCGTGCCGCTCGTCAGGCGCTCGTTGCAGACCTTCACCACGTCGCCCGCCCGACCTTCGCCATGCGCCATGGTCATCAGCGCCTGGCGGATGTCGCCGACGGCGAGCACGCCGAGGTTTTCACGGATGATCCGGGAACTGCCGCCGCTATCCCAGGCCGGCACGATGCGGGTCAGCCGGACGGGCTTTGCGCACAGCGCAAGGTTGGTCGAGCGGCAGGCCGTGCCGCCCGAAAAGAGCACGATATGCGGCAAGCGGCGTCCGGCCATCCGTTCCCCTCTGTTTTGGGCTCATGGCGCCACGTTGTAGGCCGCGCCGATCAAGGCCTTGGTATAAGCCTCGCGCGGCGCGCTGAAAATGGCGTCCGTCAGCCCCTCCTCGACGATCTTGCCGTCCTTCATCACCACCACGTAGTCGGACATGGCGCGGACCACCGAAAGGTCGTGGCTGATGAAGACATAGGAAAGCCCGTGGCGGGCCTGGAGGTCGCGCAGGAGCTCGATCACCTGCCCCTGCACGGACCAGTCGAGCGCCGAGGTCGGCTCGTCCAGCACCACCGCCTGCGGTTTCAGGATCATCGCCCGGGCAATGGCGATGCGCTGGCGCTGGCCGCCGGAGAACTCGTGCGGATAGCGGTTGCGCGCCGCCGGATCGAGCCCGACTTCCTTCAGCGCCTCGATCGCCCGCTTGTCGCGGTCGGCGCGCGAAAGCTGCGGCTCGTGCACATAGAGGCCTTCGGTGATGATCTCGCCCACGGTCTGGCGCGGCGAGAGCGAACCGTAGGGGTCCTGGAAGACGAGCTGCATGCTGCGCCGGAGCGGCCGCATGCCGTTTCGGTCGAGGCCGGAAATATCCTTCCTGCCGAAGCGGTAGGCGCCCTTGCTGGAGATGAGCCGCAGGAGCGCCCGCCCGAGCGTCGACTTGCCGGAGCCCGATTCCCCGACGACCCCGATCGTCTGGCCTTCGCGCAGGCTGATGCTGACATTGTCGACGGCGCGGAAGGTGGAGGCCCGCTTCTTCAGGAGGCCGCCGTCGATCTTGTAGTCGACGACGACATTGCGGCCTTCGAGGATGATCGGCGCGTCGTCCGGCGGCGCCGGCTTGCTGCCGGACGGCTCGGCCTCGATCAGCATGCGCGTATAATCGGCCTTCGGATTGCCGAAAATCTCCGCCGTCGCGCCCTGCTCGACCACCTCGCCCCGCCGCATGACGACGACGCGCTCGGCGAAATGCCGGACGATGCCGAGGTCGTGCGTGATCAGCACGATCGCCATGTCGAAGCGTTTCTGCAGGTCGCGGAGCAGCTTCAGGATCTGCGCCTGGATGGTCACGTCGAGCGCCGTCGTCGGCTCGTCGGCGATCAGGATGTCCGGCTCGTTGGCGAGCGCCATGGCGATCATGACGCGCTGGCGCTGGCCGCCCGACATTTCATGCGGGTAGCTGTCGATGCGCCGTTCCGGATCGGGGATGCCGACGAGCCTCAGAAGCTCCAGCACGCGCGGGCGCGCCGCCTTCCGCGTGCCGCCGCGGTGGTGGACGATCACCTCGGCGATCTGCTTGCCGATCGGGTAGAGCGGGTCGAGCGAGGTCATCGGCTCCTGGAAGATCATGGTGACCTTCGCGCCGCGGATCGCGTTGAGCGCCTTCGGGGCAAGCCCGACCATCTCCTGCCCGCGGTATTTCGCCGAGCCGGTGACCGTGCCGTTGGCGGCGAGCAGACCCATGATGCCCATCATGGTCTGGCTCTTGCCGGAGCCGGATTCGCCCACCACCGCCAGCGTCTCGCCGGGGCGCACGTCGAGGTCGATGCCCTTGACCGCATCGACCTGGCCGTCCGGCGTGGTGAAGGAGACCTTCAGGCCCCGGACGGCGAGGATCGGCTCCATGGACTTTTTCGTCTCTGCCATGTCAGCGGTCCTTCGGGTCGAACGCGTCGCGCAGGCCGTCGCCGACGAAGTTCAGCGAGAAGAGCGTGACGACGAAGAAGATGGCGGGGAAGATGAGCAGCCAGGGCGCCGACTGGATGTTGTTGGCGCCTTCCGCGATCAGCGAGCCCCAGCTCGTCAGCGGCGCCTGGACGCCGAGGCCGAGGAAGGAGAGGAAGCTTTCGAGCAGGATTACCTTCGGCACGATGACCGTCACGAAGATGACGACGGGGCCGATGGTGTTCGGGATGACGTGCCGGCGGATGATCTGCCAGTCCGTCAGGCCGAGCGCTTCCGCCGCGCCGATGAATTCCCGCCGCTTCAGCGACAATGTCTGGCCGCGCACGATACGGGCCATGTCGAGCCATTCCACAGCGCCGATGACGATGAAGATCAGCACGAAGCTGCGCCCGAAGAAGACGACGAGCACCACGACGAGGAAGACGAAGGGCAGCGAATAGAGGATTTCGACGAAGCGCATCATCACATTGTCGACGCGCCCGCCCATATAGCCCGAAATCGCGCCGTAAACGACGCCGATGCCGAGCGAGACCAGGCTGGCGAGCAAGCCGACCGCAATCGAGATCTGCCCGCCGAGCATGACGCGCACCATGAGGTCGCGCCCGTTCGTATCCGTGCCGAACAGGAAATACTCCCGGTCGACGATGCCGGAGAGCGTCAGCCTGCGGCCGTCGTCCTCGGTGGAGACGACCTCGGTCCCGTCGAATTCGTTGGCACGGTCGAAGTAGCGCGTCGTGCGCGGGTCGATCGGCTGTTCGGCCGTCACGACGGCAGTGAAGGTCTCGCCCTCGACGGAGAAGGACTGCAACTTGACGCGCGCCCGCGCCGCGACGCCTTCCATCGCCGCCTCCAGCGTGTCCTCGCCCGGCCGCGGCTCGAGGCTCGGCGGGATGGTGACGTAGGAGGAGAAGACCTGGTCGTAGGTGTGGCTGACGAAGAACGGGCCGAGGAAGGAGAAGCAGGCGATCAGCACCAGCAGGACGCAGCCGGCCATGGCCGGGCGGTTGCGGCGGAAGCGAAGGAGCGCGAGCTGGAAGAGGCTGCGCCCCTTCACCTCGCTCTCCGGCATGGCGGAAACGATGGCCTCAGTCATGGCGGACCCTCGGATCGAGCAGGCCATAGAGAATGTCGACCAGCAGATTGAAGACGATGACGAAGATGGCGATCAGCACGACCGTGCCCATGACGAGCGTATAGTCGCGGTTGATCGCGCCGAGCACGAAGTAGCGGCCGACGCCGGGAATGGTGAAGATCGTCTCGACGACCGCGGAGCCGGTGAGCAGCGCCGCCGCGCAGGGCGCGAGATAGGAGACGACCGGCAGCAGCGCGCCGCGCATGGCATGCACGACGACCACCGATCGCGCCGGCAAGCCGTAGGCGCGCGCGGTACGGATATGGTCGGTGCGCAGGGCCTCGATCATCGAGCCGCGCGTGAGGCGCGCGAAGACGGCAAGCTGCGGCAGGGCGAGCGCGATCATCGGCAGGATGAGGAAGCGCAGCGATCCGTCGCCCCAGCCGCCGGCCGGCAGCCAGGCGAGCACGATGGCGAAGATCAGCGTCAGCACGGGGCCGACGACGAAGTTCGGCACCGTGACGCCGATCGTCGCGACCGACATGACCGCGAAATCGAGGGCGCTGTTCTGGCGCAGCGCCGCGACCGTGCCGACGATGACGCCGCCGACGAGCGCAAGCAGCAGAGCATAGAAGCCGAGCTCCACCGAATAGGGCAACCCCTTGCCGATCAGCTCGGCGACGGTGTTGTCCTTGTAGATGTAGCTCGGGCCGAAATCGCCGGTGACGGCGTTGCCGATATAGGTGAGGTACTGTCGCCAGAGCGGCTGATCGAGCTGGTAGGCCCGCATCAGGTTTTCCATCGTGGCGGGCGGCAGGGGCCGTTCGAGGTTGAACGGTCCGCCGGGCGCAAAGCGCATCAGGAAGAACGAAATCGTGACGACGATGAACAGCGTCGGCACGGTGCTTGCAAGGCGCCGCAGAACGAAGGCAAGCATGACCAGGACTCCCCAGTGATGCGGTGCGCGGCATCAGGCCGCGCACCGCCAACGGATCATTCCGAAACGCTGAGGAAGCGGCTCAGGTGCTGGTTCGGGGCATTGTCCTGCCAACCCTGAACCTTGCTGGAGACGAGCCAGAGGTCTGCCTGGGTGAGGAGCGGCGCGATCGGCTGCTCCTTCATGAGAAGGGCTTCGGCCTCGTGCAGCACCTTGGCGCGCGCCGCCGGATCAAGCTCTTCGTACGACTTCTTCATGAGCGCGTCGTATTCCGCGTTCTTGAACTGGCCGTAGTTGAAGGTCTTGTTGCCGCTGGTGCTGAGCGCCAGGAAGTTTTCGGCATCCGCATAGTCGGCGACCCAGCCGGCGCGCGCCACGTTGAACGCGCCGCCTTCCTGCAGGTAGGCGTAGTGCGAGGACACGTCGAGGTTCACCAGCGAGACGTCCGCGCCGAAGGTGTTCTTCCACATGTCGGCCACCGCCGTCGCCACGCGCTCGTGGTTCGGGTTGGTGTTGTAGCGGATCTCGATCTTCAGCGGCTTGCCGCCCTCGCCGTAGCCGGCCTCCTTCATCAGCTCGACCGCCTTGTCCTCGCGGTCGAGCTGGGAGAGCGTGCCGAAATCGGCGGTCGCCGGCTCGTAGCCCTCGATGCCCGGAGGCACCATGGAATAGGCCGGTATCTGCGAGCCGGAGTAGATTTCCTTGGCGAGGAAGTCGCGGTCGACCGCCATGGAGAGCGCCCGGCGCACGCGCACGTCGCTATAAGGCTCCTGCCGGGTGTCGAAGGCGTAGTAGTAGGTCGCAAGCGTCGGCGAGACATGGACCTGGTCGCCGTAGCTCTGCTTCAGGCGGTCGATCTGGTCGGCCGAGAAGTTGTAGACGAGGTCCATTTCCTTCGCTTCGAAGCGGCGCACGGACGCGGCCTGGTCGTCGATCGGATAGAAGATCACCTTGTCGAGCTTGACGTTCGCGGCGTCCCAGTAGTTCTCGTTCTTCTCGACGACGAGATTGTCGTTCGGCACGTGGCTGACCAGCTTGAACGCGCCGTTCGAGACCATCACGCCGGGCTTGACGAAGTCGGCGCCGTTCTTCTCGACGCTGGCCTTGGAGACCGGCAGAGCGGTCTGGTGCGCGAGCAGTTCGAGGAAGAAGGGCGTCGGGCGCTCGAGCGTGACTTCCAGCGTCTTGGCGTCGACGGCCTTCACGCCGAGCTGGTCGAGGCCGAGCTCGCCCTTATTGACCTTTTCCGCATTCTTGATCGGGTAGAGGATGTTCGCATAGCCGGCCGCGGTCTTCGGGTCCTCGATGCGCGCAAACGAGAAGGCGAAGTCTTCCGCCGTCACCGGCGAGCCATCGGACCATTTCGCGTTCTCGCGGATCTTGAAGGTATAGACCGTACCGTCTTCGGAGATCGTCCAGCTTTCGGCCGCACCGGGAACGATCTTGCCGGCGGCGTCATAGATCGTCAGGCCCTCGTAGAGGTCCTTCAGGATGAACTCCTCGATGTTGATGGAAGTATGGGCCTGGTCGAGCGTCTGCGGCTCGCCGGCATTGCCGCGGTGGAGCACCGCTTCTGCGAGGGCCGGGCCTGCGCAAAGGAGGATCGCACCGGCCAGGAGGGCCGCACGGAAGCCAATGAGTCTGTTTGCCATTTTTGTTTTCCTTCCCCGTTGTTTTTTTGGGTGCCCAATCAATTGTCCCTGTTTTCCCGCTTGGCAAGTCCCCAAAAACAGGAAATGCACAACCTCCGCGCGGCCCGGCGCGGCGGCGATAAACCCGGCCCGCGACGCTCGCCTGCATCGGGAAATGAGAAAAATATTTGCGTTTGCATAAATAAATCGCAGTTTTCTGCCCATCGTTTCACACCGATTTCTGCGATTGATCGCCCATCGAACACCTGAGCCAGAAACGGAGTCCCAAGATGAACTGGTTGAAGACCCTCGCCGCCGCTGCAGCGCTCCAGGCCGCCGTTCTCGCCCCCGCCCTTGCCGGCGAAAACCTCGCCGCCATCCAGTCCGCCGGCGCGCTGAAGATCGGCACCGAAGGCACCTACGCTCCCTTCACCTACCACGACGCCAGCGGCAAGCTGGTCGGCTTCGACGTCGAGATCGGCGAGGCGATCGCCAAGCGCCTCGGCGTCAAGGCCGAGTTCCTCGAAGGCAAGTGGGACGGCCTGATCGCCGGCCTCGACGCCAACCGCTACGACGCCGTGATCAACCAGGTCGGCATCACCGAGGAGCGCAAGAAGAAGTACGATTTCTCCGAGCCTTACATCGCCTCCAAGGCGGTGCTGATCGTGCGTGCCGACGACGACAGCATCAAGAGCTTCGCCGACCTCAAGGGCAAGAAATCGGCCCAGTCGCTGACCAGCAACTTCGGCAAGCTCGCCCAGGAATCCGGCGCCGAGCTCGTCGGCACGGACGGCTTCGACCAGTCGATCCAGCTCGTGCTCACCGGCCGCGCCGACGCGACGATCAACGACAGCCTCTCCTTCCTCGACTTCAAGAAGCACAAGCCCGACGCCAACGTGAAGATCGCCGCCGAGCAAGCGGACGCGGACTATTCCGGCGTCATCATCCGCAAGGGCGAGCCGGAACTGCTCGAAGCGATCAACAAGGCGCTCGCCGAGATCAAGGCCGACGGCACCTACCAGGCGATCGCGGACAAGTATTTCGGCCAGGACGTCTCGAAGTAGGCCTCCGCCGAGGGCCGCTTCGCGGCGGCCCGTTCCTCGCTTATAGATAGATCGTGAAACTGGCCGGGGATCACCCCGGCCAGCCGCATTTCGGAGGATGTTCGCCGTGCCGCCCTGGCTTCAACTGATGCTGGACTCGCTTGCGCCCCTCTTGTGGGCCGCGCTCGTCTTCACCATTCCGCTCACCCTCGCCTCCTTCGTGCTCGGCCTTGCGCTCGGCCTCGTCACCGCCGTCGTGCGGCTGTTCGCGCCGCGCCCCTTCTCCGATATCGCGCGCTTCTACGTCTGGGTGATCCGCGGCACGCCGCTGCTCGTCCAGCTCTTCGTCATCTTCTACGGCCTGCCGAGCATCGGCATCCTGCTCGATGCCTTTCCGGCCGCCCTCATCGGTTTCACGCTGAACGTCGGCGCCTATACGTCCGAGATCATCCGCGCCGTCATCTCCTCGGTGCCGCGCGGCCAGTGGGAGGCGGCCTACTCGATCGGCATGAGCTGGTCGCAAGCCATGCGCCGCACGATCCTGCCGCAGGCGGCACGCGTCGCCGTGCCGCCACTCTCCAACACCTTCATCTCGCTCGTAAAGGACACCTCGCTTGCCGCCGCCGTCACCGTGCCGGAACTCTTCCAGACGGCGCAGCGCATCGTCGCCACCACCTATGAACCGCTGATCCTCTATATCGAGGCGGCGCTGATCTATCTCGCGCTGAGCTCCGTGCTCTCCGCGCTCCAGGTCCGGCTCGAACGGCGTTTCGCCCGCTATGGCGGCTTCCTGGAGGCACGCACATGATCGAGCTTGAGCATATCGAGAAACGCTTCGGCGACAACCACGTGCTGCGCGACATCAGCCTGAGGCTGGCCGAAGGCACGGTGACCGCGCTGGTCGGCCCCTCCGGCGGCGGCAAGAGCACATTGCTTCGCTGCATCAACCTCCTGGAGATCCCGACCTCCGGCTCGATCCGGCTCGGCGGCGAGACGATCGACTTCGCGCCCGGCCGCAAGGTCGGCTGGGACTCGATCCAGAAACTGCGCCGTCAGACCGGCATGGTCTTCCAGAACTTCCAGCTCTTTCCGCACCAGACGGCGATCGCCAACGTGATGGAAGGCCTCGTCACCGTCCTGAAATGGCCGGCCGACAAGGCGCGCGCCCGTGCCCTCGAGCTCCTGGAGAAGGTCGGCATGGCGCACAAGGCGGATGCCTGGCCGGCGACGCTTTCCGGCGGTCAGCAGCAGCGCGTCGCCATCGCCCGCGCGCTCGCCCCCTCCCCGCGCGTCCTGCTCTGCGACGAGCCGACCTCCGCGCTCGATCCGGAGCTTGCCGAGGAGGTCGTCGAGGTCCTGGGCCGCCTTGCCCGCGAGGGCACCACCATGGTCATGGCGACGCACGACCTGCGCCTCGCCTCGCGCGTTGCCGACAGCGTCGTCTTCCTCGACGGCGGGGTGATCGTCGAGCAGGGGCCGCCCCGCGCCATCTTCTCGACACCCGAAAGGGATAGAACGAAAAAGTTCATCGCCTCGCTCAGCGCGCCGCAGAGCTACGACATCTAGGATGCGCGCCGCTTCACGCTGCGGTAGCGGGGAAATCCGTTCGCGGCAGTTGCATCGGGCCTGCGATTCAAGCAGAGTGACGAGGTATCCGCATCTCGCCATGCCCCGGCATGTGTTACAGGGGAGAAAGTCTCATGACCAAGAAAACACCGAACCCGATCGACGTCTTCGTCGGCTCCCGCGTCCGCTTGCGCAGGCTGATGGTCGGCATGAGCCAGGAGGCGCTCGCCGATCGGCTGGGTGTTACCTTCCAGCAGGTACAGAAATACGAGAAGGGCACCAACCGCATCAGCGCCAGCCGCCTCCAGGCGATCTCGGACGTCTTCCGCGTGCCGCCGAGCTTCTTCTTCCAGGACGACGAGAACGCCGTGCCGACCGCAGGGGTCGCCCATGAGACCGGCGACGTCTCCACCTTCGTTTCCTCCAAGGAAGGCCTCGACCTCAATCGCGCCTTCCTGAAGATCGAGGACGCCGGCGTGCGCAAGTCGATCATCGCGCTCGCGACCGCGCTCTCCAAGGCGAGCGCCAGCGAACATGCGAACGAACGCACGGACAATTCGCCGGAACTGCGGATCTGACCTTCAATGCCGGCGCGGCTGCAGACGCTCGGCCATCTGCGCCTGCTCGACGAGGGCGGTAACGACATCGTCTTTCCCGAAAAGGCGCTTCTGATCCTCTGCTATCTCCACACGCGCGGCCTGACGGAGATGCCCCGGGCCGACGCAGCGGGCCTTTTCTGGGACGATGCGAACTCCGCCGCCGCCTATGCCAGCCTCCGGCAAACCGTGTCCCGCGTCCAGAAGCGCCAGCGGGATCTCGGCCGCACCTACCTCACCTTCACCGATACGTCGATCGTCCTTGGGCCGGAGCCCATCGAAAGCGATGTGGAACAGGTTCGCGAGGGCGCAAGCCTGAGCGTGCTCGCCGGCCTGCTCAACGAGGATTTCCTGAAACACGTCAAGCCGGGCAATCGCGCGCTCAAGAACTGGATCGCCCTGCAGCGGGCGGCCCACATGGCCACGCTCCGCCGGGCCCTCCTCGAAGAAACGGCGATCGACGGAAACGGCATCCGGCAGGTTCGGGCGACAGCGGCGCTCCGTCTGCTGGAGGCAAACCCCGAGGACGAGGAGGTGCGCAGCGTGCTGACGGGTCGCGCGGCCGTTCCGGTGCCCCTCATGACGCTGCATCCTCCGGCGCGCGTCCTGCCTGGGGAGGAGGCGGCCACCCCGCTGCCGCGGCAGGCCCCGCCGCGCGTCGTGCTGCTGCCGCCGGTCACCACGCTCGCCTCGCGACCTGCCGCACGCTTTTCCGAAGCGCTGATCGAGGACGTGACGATCGGGCTTTGCGCGCTGCGCTCGATCTCGATCATCGCGCCGCACACCGCCGCGCAGATTTCGCTGGAAGCCGAGCGCTCCGCCACCTACGCGCGCCACAAGATCAGCTACATCCTGGAAACGAGGCTTCGCGACGAAGGCGACGGCCACACGCTCTTCGCCCAGCTCGTCTTCTTCGGCAGCGACGAGGTCATCTGGGCCGAGCGTTTTCCGCTCTCGGCCGAGGGGCTTGCCCGCTCGCGGCAGATGATCGCCCATCAGATCGCCGGCGCCATCGCGACGGAGATCGAGCGCAACGAGCTGGTGCGCGGCGACTACGAGCGCGACGCCGATGCCTACCGCAGCTTCCTGATCGGCCAGGGGCAGCTGAAGAACCTCGACCTGCGCGACATCCGCCGCGCCCGCAAGAGCTTTCGCGAGGCGCTGCAGGTGAATGCCGGCTTCGCGCCGGCCATCGGCGGCCTTGCACGCAGCTATTTCCTCGAATGGCTGGTCACGGCCCGCGGCGACCAGGACCTGCTGCGCCAGGCCGAGCTCCATGCCGAGGAGACCATCCGGGCCGACGACCGCCTGCCCTCCGGCTACCGCGAACTCGGCGTCGTCAAGCTCTACGCCCGCCAGTTCGACGAAAGCGCCGCCTATCTCGATCGGGCCGAGGCGCTGAGCCCGCACTATGCCAATGTCATCGCGAGCTATGCCGACACGCTCGTGCAGGCCTCGCGGCCGGATGTCGGCCTGCGGAAGATCGAGCATGCCATCGACCTCAACCCGCTGCCGCCCGACGAATATTTCTGGACCGCCGCGGGCGCCAACTACTCGCTCGGCCTCTACCAGCAGGCGCTCGACTACATCGCCCGCATGAAGGACAAGGCGCCCGTCCACCGCCTTGCCGCCGCCTGCTGGGCCATGCTGGGCGACATGAAGAAGGCCCGCCAGTTCATCCGCCGGACCTACGACATCCATCCCGACTTCGACCTCGAAACCTGGATGACGATCGTCCCCTTCAAGGAGGAATGGCAGCGCCAGCACTATTACGAGGGGCTGAAGAAGGCCGGTTTCTGAAGATCGAGCAATCAATCAACTGGAGAGGATCTGACCATGGCAAGACTCGTTGTTCTGGGCATTGAGGGAGACGACGGACTGTGGGTCGCCGACCTCGATGCCGGCACCGTCACGCAGATCGGTGCGCCGACGACCGGCGCCCTCAAGGCGGCGGATGACCTGCGCAAAGCCGGCGCGACGATAACCAAGGGCGTCAACCTCGCCGCTCTGGCCTCCTCCGCGGACGCCATCTCGGGCGGCTTCATGGATGTCTCCGGCGGGTTCATGGACACTTCCGGCGGCTTCATGGACAAGTGAGCCATCGTCCGGCTTCGGCCGCGCCGGCCTATTCGGACCGCATCTGCGCCCCCGGTGAGACCTGGAGCCGGATCGAGGCGCTCCTGCCCCGGTTCGGCATCACGCGGCTCTCCCGCCTGACGGGGCTCGACCGTGTCGGCATTCCGGTCTGGAATGCCGTCAGCCCCAATGCCCGCTCGATCGTCATCAACCAGGGCAAGGGCATCACGGATATCGACGCGAAGGTCTCCGCCGCGATGGAGGCCCTGGAACGGGCCGTGGCGGGCGATCCGTCCGTCCCGGCGCGCCGGGCGTCGCGGCGCGATCTGGCTGCGGCAGGCGAGGCCTGCCTGCCGCTCGACACCTTCGTCGCCGCAGGGCAGCCGCTTCTCACCGAAGACGAGGCGCTCGACTGGCTGGCGGGACACGATGCGGTGACCGGCGAGCGCGTCTGGGTGCCGCGCGACGCCGTCCTGCTCGACCGGACCGATCCGGCGCCGCGTTTCTGGCAATCCTCCGACGGCCTGGCCTCCGGCAATTCGCAAACCGAGGCCGTTCTGCACGGCCTGCTCGAGCGCATCGAGCGGGATGCCGACCGCTTGTGGCGCCTGCTGCCGCGCGCACGGCGCCTTGCGACCGCCATCGATCCCGCCACCGTGCGCGATCCTGTCGTCGAAACCCTCGTTCGCCGATTTGCCGAGGCGGGGCTGGAGCTCCGGCTCTTCGACATCACCAGCGACCTTGCCGTTCCCACCTATGCCGCAGTGCTCGGCGATGCCGGCATCCTTGCCAGGAAGCAGCCTCTCTTCCATGACGCGACGATCGGCTACGGCACGCATCCCGTCGCCGCGCGAGCCGTCATCCGGGCGCTGACAGAGGTTGCCCAGTCGCGCCTGACCTATATCAGCGGCGCGCGGGACGACCTCTTCGCCGAAACGTTCACCCGGCCGCTGGCGCCGGAAACCCTCGCCCTGTTCGAAGCCTGGCCCGGTGCGGCAAGAACCTACGCGCCGCCTGCCGGCGATGCCGCCGCCCTGCTTGACTGGTGCCTGGACAGGCTGGCGGCATCCGGCATCAAACCGGTCGTCGCCGTACCGCTCGCGGACGCGTCGCTCCCGGTATCCGTTGTCAAGATGGTCGTACCCGCGCTCGAAAATCCCGAGGGCGCACGCCGGCATGCCGTCGGTCCGAGGGCTCTCTCGCGCATGCTGTTCGGAACGCCATGAAGATCCTCTTCGTCGGCCCCAGCCTGCCCGATGCCGCCGCGCTCTGCGGCGGCGAGATCGTCGCCCGCCCGCCTGCGGCGCATGGCGATGTTCTTTCCGCCGTGCGCGCGGGCGCAACGGCGGTCGGGCTCGTCGACGGCAATTTCGAGCATCTCGCGCCCGTCTGGCACAAGGAAATACTCCACGCGCTGGATTGCGGCGTCGCGGTCTTCGGCGCGGCCAGCATGGGCGCCCTGCGCGCCGCCGAATGCGACAGCTTCGGCATGGTCGGCATCGGCCGCATCTACGAAGACTATGCAAGCGGACGCCGCGTCGACGATGCCGACGTCGCCCTGCTGCATGGCCCGGCCGAACTCGGCTATCCGGCGCTGTCGCTTCCCCTCGTCGATGTAGAGGCGACGCTGGACCGCTTGGAGGCGTCCAAGGCGCTGGAGAAGCCCGACATATCGCGCCTTCGCGCCGGTGCGCGCAGCCTCTTCTACAAGGAGCGGACGTGGTCCACGATCCTTGAAGCGGCCGGGAAGGCGGAAGAGAGGAAGTCGCTTCTGCAACTTCTCCATGCAGCAACCGTCAACCGGAAACGCGAGGACGCCCTGGAATTGATGCATGTTCTATCGGGTTTTCGGCCGCAAGGCCCTGCAAAACGCGGGGACTGGACATTTCGCGCTACATCCCTCTGGCGTATCGCCGCCGATCAACCTGTAACATGAAAATACGTGCAGTTTCCCATTCCGCGTGTGTCACGCTCGAGTCACGCGCGGAGGACAAGAGTCACGCCTATACTCGGATGCAGGAGCTGAGAGTGAGTGTGGCTCCGGGGGCTGGGACATGGAAATCGAAACCATTGAGACTGAAGACCGGGGGAATGAACTGATGGCGCTTGCGCGTCTCGTCGCCTTCGCGCTGGAATCCGCAAGGACGCTGGATGTGGAGGTCGCCGAATTCTGCCTCGACAAGGCACTGCGGGCCGTGCTCGACCAGATCGACGAACCTTCGCGCATGGCGCTGACGACGAACGACATCATGCTGATGAACCGCTCGGCTCTTTGCTGAGCGCACGCAGGGTTAGAGCGTTTCCGCGCTTCGGGGGAAGGCGGAAACGCTCTATCCGCCGTTCCTCCGCGGCGCGGATCGCGCCGGCGGCCCGAACCTGCGGGCCGCCGCCGATCTGCAAGACCGCTTCCGCTACGGATCGCCGCTTCCCGCCGGAAATTGCCGCACCCGTCTTTTCCGGGCCGCCGACACCGTTTACCGGAAAGGCGCGGCGCCATTCCGGCGTCCGGACGGAGAACGGCATGGGCGACAACAGGATCATCGACCGGGGCGACGCCGCCGACGGGCGCCGATGAGCACGCTTGCCGCCTATGGCGGCCTCTTTCTCGCGGCCTTCGCCGCCGCGACCATCCTGCCGGCCCAGTCGGAAGCGGTGCTTGCGGGCCTGCTGGCCACAGGCAGCCATGCGCCTGCCATGCTGATCCTCGTCGCCGGCATCGGCAATGTGCTCGGCTCGGTCGTCAATTGGCTTCTCGGCCGCGGCATCGAGCGCTTTCGCCAGGCCCGCTGGTTCCCCGTCAGCGCAAAGAACCTTGACCGCGCCGGCCGCTGGTATCGCAAATACGGCTGGTGGAGCCTGCTTCTGAGCTGGATGCCGTTCATCGGCGATCCGCTGACGGTCGCAGCCGGCATCATGCGGGAGCCGTTCGCCCGCTTCCTCCTCGTCGTCTCGATCGCCAAGTTCGGCCGCTACATCGTGCTCGCCGCGCTCGTCCTGCACTGGCTCTGATTTTTTCGCCGGCGATGGAATGACCGCCATCTGGCTTTCGTATATTGGGGCATGAACGGAAAGACACCCGGCTTCAACGTGATCGGACAGCTTGCGGCGCTGCGGCGCTATGCGCTTTCGCTCGTCCGCAATCCGGACGAGGCCGAAGACCTCGTGCACGACGCGCTGGTGAAGGCCTATGAGCGGCAGACGACCTTCCGCACCGGCGCAAACGTGCGCAACTGGCTGATGTCGATCCTGCACAATGCCCATATCGACCGCCTGCGCCAGCGCCGCTCGCAGGAGCGCCGCCACGGTGCGGCAGCCGAGATGGCGGAGACGTCCGTGCCGGCGAACCAGGACCATTCGGTGCGCCTGACGCAGCTGCGCAATGCCTTCTTCTCCCTGCCGGAAGAGCAGCGCGAGGCGCTGCATCTCGTCGCGATCGAGGAGCTTTCCTACCAGGAGGCGGCCGAAACGCTCGGCATTCCGGTCGGCACGCTCATGTCGCGCGTCGCCCGCGCCCGCGAGAGGCTGCGCGCTTTCGAACAGAACGGGGCGGCGGCACCCGTCACGCATCTCAGGCTAGTCGGAGGCAACGGCGATGACAAGCAATGATCCCATCCTCGAATCCGACCTCAACGCCTATGTCGACGACCAGCTCGCCGTCGGCCGGCGCATCGAGGTGGAGGCCTATCTCTCGGAGCGGCCGGAGATCGCGGCGCAGGTCATGAAGGACCTGCGCGTACGCGACGAGCTGCGCCTGGCGCTTGCCGACCACCGCACCGTGACGCGGCAGGCGACGCGCGAGGCCGCCCGCCTCTTGGAGCGCTCGCTTTCGCGCCGCCGCATCTTCTCCGTCTTCCGACGCGCCGCCGCCATCGCGCTCTTCGTCGCCGCCGGCTGGACGGCCCATGCGGTGCTCGGCCCGTTCGGCGCGACGGAGGTCGTCGCCTCCACGCCGCCGCCCGCCTTCGTGGAAGAGGCCGTGCGGGCGCACAAGACCACGCTTCTGCGCGACACGATGGCCTCGCAGCCCGAGACCGAGACCTTCGACCCGGCGGAGATCCGCTCGGCGACGGCCATCGTGCTGCCGGACCTGCCGAAGGGCTGGAATGTCGTCGATACGCAGGTCTTCCCGTCCGCTTACGGGCCGAGCGTCGAACTGGTGCTGGAGCCGCTGAAGGACGAGCGCCTGTCGCTCTTTGCCGTGCGCCCCGGCTCGTTCGCCGTGCAGCACGTGCTGCTCTTCCACGCCGACAACGCCCGTGCCGCCTACTGGCAGATCGGCGACGTCGCCTATGCGCTGGTGTCGGAGAGCCGCAAGGCCGACGACCTGGCACAAACCGCGCGGGACCTCTCGCGCACGCTCTACTGATCAACCGCTTCCATACCGAAGGAGACCATCGATGGAACCTGTACAACAGCGATTTGGCTACGGCGCGCAGGCGCAGTCGGCCGCCCTCTTCGACGAGGGCCTGCGCCAGCACATGCTACGCGTCTACAACTACATGGGCGCGGGCCTGGTCATCACCGGCCTCGTCGCCTTCATCGTCGGCTCGACGCCGGCCCTCTACGTGCCGATCTTCTCCACCCCGCTGAAGTGGGTGGTGATGCTGGCGCCGCTCGCCTTCGTCTTCTTCTTCTCGTTCCGCATCCAGACGATGTCGGCCAGCGCCGCGCAGATGACCTTCTGGGCCTTCTGCGCCGTCATGGGCCTGTCGCTCGCCTCGGTGTTCCTCGTCTTCACCGGCACGAGCATCGCCCGCACCTTCTTCATCGCCGCCACCATGTTCGGCGCCACCAGCCTCTACGGCTATGTGACGAAGCGCGACCTGTCGAAGTTCGGCTCGTTCCTGATGATGGGCCTCATTGGCGTCATCATCGCGTCGATCGTCAACATCTTCCTCGGTTCGAGCGCGCTGCAGTTCGCGATCTCCGTGATCGGCATCGTCGTGTTCGTCGGCCTCACCGCCTGGGACACGCAGAACATCAAGGAGCAGTATGCGGAAAACTTCGACCAGGAATCCCAGCAGAAGCTCGCCGTCTTCGGCGCGCTCTCGCTCTACCTCAACTTCGTCAACATCTTCCAGCTGCTGCTGAACTTCACCGGCGAACGCGAATAGCCGGGGAGAGCAGCTGACTCTTGATCAGCGGTTCGAATGGAACGGCGGGGCAAAACCCCGCCGTTTTGCTTTTGCTCCTACAGTTCTTCCGCCCGAGCATGACGATGGAGAGGGCGGCGCATGCGAGGAAAATGCCAAGTCACGCCGCATGTAAAACGTAACAATTAACTTACACACAATACCCCGTTGACAAATCGCCCCACAGCGTCTTTGCTTGTGCCATTCACCAGGGGGGTCCCGACAAGGGGCTGAGATACTGCTGGCATTCGCAGCGCAGTGACCCGTTGAACCTGATCCAGTTCATACTGGCGTAGGGACGGTGAAAGCGCTGTAGGACCGTGATCCGTCACCCGGATTCCGTATCGGCGTCTTTCCATCATTCCGGCTCTAGGACTGGGTCTCCAAACCGAACTTGGAGCCTCACGATGAACATTGCCGCTCAAAAGATTACCCCGACGGTCACCACGGGCGCCTTGCCCGCCTCGCGCAAGATCCACGTCCCCGGCGAACGGCATCCGGATATCCGCGTGCCGATGCGCGAGATCGCCCTGCACCCGACTTCCGGCGAGCCGCCGGTCACCGTCTACGACGCCTCCGGCCCCTATACCGATCCCGCCCATGTCGTCTCCATCGACAGCGGCCTGCCGCGGCTGCGCGAGGCCTGGATCGCCGCCCGCGGCGACACCGAGAGCTACGAAGGCCGCCATGTGCGTCCGGAGGACAACGGCTTTGCGTCCGGCGAGCGCCTGACGCCGGAATTCCCGGTCCGGAACCGCCCGCGCCGCGCGACGGACGGCAAGGCCGTGACCCAACTCGCCTATGCGCGCGCCGGCGTCATCACGCCCGAGATGGAGTTCATCGCCATCCGCGAAAACCTCGGCCGCAAGGCGGCAAAAGAGGCGCTCGCCCGCGACGGAGAGAGCTTCGGCGCCCATATCCCCGATTTCGTGACGCCGGAATTCGTCCGCCAGGAGGTCGCGAGCGGGCGCGCCATCATCCCCGCCAACATCAACCATCCGGAATCCGAGCCGATGATCATCGGCCGGAATTTCCTGGTGAAGATCAATGCCAATATCGGCAATTCCGCCGTCACGTCCTCGATGGCGGAGGAGGTCGAGAAGATGGTCTGGGCGATCCGCTGGGGCGCGGACACGGTCATGGACCTTTCGACGGGCCGCAACATCCACAACATCCGCGAATGGATCATCCGCAACTCGCCCGTCCCGATCGGCACCGTGCCGCTCTACCAGGCGCTGGAGAAAGTAAACGGCATTGCCGAGGACCTCACCTGGGAGGTCTACCGCGATACGCTGATCGAACAGGCCGAGCAGGGCGTCGACTACTTCACCATCCATGCCGGCGTGCGCCTGCACTACATCCCGCTGACGGTCAACCGCGTCACCGGCATCGTCTCGCGCGGCGGCTCGATCATGGCCAAGTGGTGTCTGCATCACCACCGCGAAAGCTTCCTCTATGAGCATTTCGAGGAGATCTGCGACATCTGCCGCGCCTACGACGTCTCCTTCTCGCTCGGCGACGGCCTGCGCCCCGGCTCGATCGCCGACGCCAACGACGCCGCGCAGTTCGCCGAACTCGAAACGCTCGGCGAACTCACGCAGATCGCCTGGCAGAAGGACTGCCAGGTCATGATCGAAGGCCCCGGCCACGTGCCGATGCACAAGATCAAGGAGAACATGGACAAGCAGCTTGCGACCTGCGGCGAGGCGCCCTTCTACACGCTCGGCCCGCTGACGACCGACATCGCCCCCGGCTACGACCACATCACCAGCGGCATCGGCGCGGCGATGATCGGCTGGTTCGGCACGGCCATGCTCTGCTACGTGACGCCCAAGGAACATCTCGGCCTGCCCGACCGCGACGACGTGAAGGTGGGCGTCATCACCTACAAGATCGCAGCCCACGCCGCCGACCTCGCGAAAGGCCATCCGGCCGCGAAGATACGCGACGACGCACTGTCGCGCGCCCGCTTCGAGTTCCGCTGGGAGGACCAGTTCAACCTCTCGCTCGACCCGGAGACGGCGCGCACCTTCCACGACGAGACGCTTCCCAAGGAGGCGCACAAGGTGGCGCATTTCTGCTCCATGTGCGGCCCGAAATTCTGCTCCATGCGCATCTCGCACGACATCCGCGCCGAGGCGCAGAAGGAGGGGCTGGAGGCCATGGCGGCGAAGTATCGCGAGGGCGGCGACCTCTACATGCCGCTCGAAGCAACAGCGGGAGAATGACCATGCGCATTCTCGTCAAAGGGGCCGGCGTCGCCGGCCTCACCGTCGCCTGGCAGCTCTACCGCCACGGCTTCGACGTCGCCGTCGCGGAGCGTGCCGGAAAGGTCGGCACGGGCGCCTCCGGTTTTGCCGGCGGCATGCTCGCCCCCTGGTGCGAGCGCGAGAGCGCGGAGGAGCCGGTGCTGGCGCTCGGCCGCCTTGCCGTCGACTGGTGGGAGGCGGCGGTGCCCGGCCAGGTGCATCGGCGGGGAACGCTCGTCGTCGCGAGCGGCCGCGATGCCGGCGAGCTCGACCGCTTCGCCCGCCGGACGAGCGGCTGGGAATGGCTGGACGAGGCGGCGATTGCAGCGCTGGAGCCCGATCTCGCCGGCCGTTTCCGCAAGGCCCTGTTCTTCCGCCGGGAGGCCCATCTCGACCCACGGCAGGCGCTTTCGGCCCTGACCGCGGGGCTCGAAGAAGCCCGCATGCGCCTTCTCTTCGCAACGAGTGGGGACGACGGTCCTTACGACCGGGTCATCGACTGCACCGGCTCCGCGCAGATCGGCCGCCTGCCCGATCTCAGGGGCGTGCGCGGCGAGATGCTGTATCTGGAAACCGCCGAGATAAACCTCTCCCGTCCCGTCCGCCTGCTGCATCCGCGCCACCCGATCTACATCGTGCCGCGGGAGAAAAACCGCTTCATGGTCGGCGCGACCATGATCGAAAGCGAGGATGCCGGCCCCATCACCGCCCGCTCCCTGATGGAGCTTCTGAACGCCGCCTACGCCCTGCATCCCGCCTTCGGCGAGGCGCGGCTCACCGAAACCGGCGCGGGCATACGCCCCGCCTATCCCGACAATTTCCCGCGCGTGACGAAGGAGGGAAGCACCCTCCACGTCAACGGCTTCTACCGCCACGGCTTCCTGCTGGCTCCCGCCATGGCAGGCGAGGTCGCGCGGCTTCTGCTTGCGGAACAGAGACAACCGGAAAGGAGGGCATCATGACCTTCATCATCAACGGCGAGGAGCAGGAAGTCGCGGCCGCCACGCTCGCAGACCTGCTTTCCGCCCTCGACTACGAGGGCGAGTGGCTGGCGACCGCGGTGAACGGCGAGCTGGTGCACCGCGAGGACCGCGCCGCCTTCACCCTCGGCGAGCGCGACCGCATCGAAATCCTCTCGCCCATGCAGGGAGGCTGACATGCTGGAACTCTATGGCGTCGAGGTCGCATCCCGCCTGCTGCTCGGCACGGCGCGCTATCCCTCCCCCGCCGTCCTCGCGGAAGCGGTGCGGCGCTCGAAGGCGGAGATCGTCACCGTCTCCCTGCGCCGCGAGACGGCCGGCGGCAAGGCGGGCGGCGCCTTCTTCGAGCTTATCCGCGAGCTTGGCGTGCGGGTGCTGCCGAACACCGCCGGCTGCCACAGCGTGCAGGAGGCGGTGCTGACGGCGAAGATGGCGCGCGACGTCTTCCGCACGGACTGGATCAAGCTGGAGGTGATCGGCCATCACGACACGCTCCAGCCCGACGTCTTCGGCCTCGTCGAGGCGGCGCGCATCCTGACGGGCGAGGGCTTCCAAGTCTTCCCCTATACGACCGACGACCTCGTCGTCGCGGAAAAGCTGCTGGAGGCCGGCTGCCGCGTGCTGATGCCCTGGTGCGCGCCGATCGGCTCGGCACTGGGGCCGGTGAACCCGATGGCGCTCCGTTCCTTCCGCGCCCATTTCCCGGACGTTCCGCTGATCGTCGATGCCGGCATCGGCCGGCCCTCCCATGCAAGCGCGGTCATGGAACTCGGCTATGATGCCGTGCTGCTCAACACGGCCGTCGCCGGCGCCGGCGATCCGGCCGCCATGGCCGAAGCCTTCGCGCTCGCCATCGAGGCAGGCCGGCTGGCGCACGGGGCCGTGCCGCTCGAGCCGCGCGACATGGCCGTTCCCTCCACCCCCGTCATCGGAAAGGCCGTCTTCTCATGAAGCTCGATCCCTTCTACCTCATCGTCGACAGCGCCGGCTGGATCGAACGCCTCGTGCCGCTCGGCGTCAAGCTCGTGCAGCTGCGCATGAAGAACACGCCCGAATACCGGCTGCGCGATGAAATCCGCCGCGCGAAAGCCGCCTGCGCGGCGCATGGCTGCCAGCTCATCGTCAACGACCATTGGCAGATCGCCATCGAGGAAGGCTGCGACTTCGTGCATCTCGGGCAGGAGGATCTGGCCGCGGCGGATGTCGATGCCATCCGCGCGGCCGGCATGAAGCTCGGCCTTTCCACCCATGACGACGCCGAGCTCGAAACGGCGCTGGCCGCAAGGCCCGACTATGTGGCGCTCGGCCCCGTCTGGCCGACGATCCTCAAGAAGATGAAATGGGCGCCGCAGGGTGTCGAACGGCTGCGGGACTGGAAGGCGCGCATCGCGCCGCTGCCTCTCGTCGCGATCGGCGGGCTCAACCCGGACCGCCTGCCCGCCGTCTTCGCGAGCGGCGCCGACAGCGCCGCCGTCGTGACCGACATCACGCTGAACGCCGATCCGGAAGCACGCACCCGCGAATGGATCGCGCGCACGGCGCAGTGGCGATAGAGCGCCAAGCGGACGCGGTCAGGCAAGCCTCCACAGGCGCTTCGCATTCTCGCGGAAGACGCGTTGCCTGTCCTCCTGGCCGACGCCGGAAAGCAGGGCCTGGGTGGCACCGACCCAGGTGGAAAGCCCGCCGCCGAGCGTGCAGACCGGCCAGTCGCTGCCCCAGACCATGCGGCCGAAGCCGAAACTTTCCGCTACATGGGCGAAGTAAGGTTTCAGGTCCTCCAGCGTCCAGTTTTCCGAGCCATAGGCCGGAATGCCGGATAACTTGACGGACACGTTCGGCCGGCGGGCGATCTCGGCGACGGGGCCCTTCCAGAGGTCGTAGCCGCCGCTTTTGATGTCCGGCACGCCGCAATGGTCGAGCACGAAGGAAACGTCCGGCGCCAGGTCGGCGAGCGCGATCGCCTTGCCGATCTGATGCGGCAGCACGCAAAGGTCGAAATTGAGGTTCGTGCCTGCCAGAAGCCGGATGTTCTTCCGGAACAATGCGCCTTCGGACACGTCGTCGGGCACGACATGCAGCACGCGGCGCAAGCCGCGCACGAAGGGATCGCCCAGCACCTTTTCGAGATAGGCCGGGAAATCCGGCGATTCCGGCCGGCAGGAGGCGACGGCGCCGGCAAGCAGGCTGCCCTCTTCGCCGGCAAGCGCCGCGACCATCGCCGTCTCGCGCGAAATGTCCTCCTCCGCCACGTCGACCTCCATGTGCAGGGCCGCGCCGATGCCGAGCCGGCGCGCCTCCCGCGCATAGGTCCCGTAGGTGAAATCGGCGTCGAGCGGCGGCACGCCGGCAAGCCAGGGATAGGAGAGCCTGTCCCGGTAGATGAGATGCAGGTGTGTATCGACGATCATGCTTGTCGCTCCTCCAACCATCCGAAGATGGCATGGAAGAATGGAGCGTTCAAATACGAATCAGGATGCACCTTCCAACTTGAAGCCTGCGCCGGTCATTTCCGATAGCCGGTTCGTCGCCGCAACGACAAGCTGGATGGCCGCCGAAATATCGGGGGCCGCAGGCGTATTGATCAGCGTGATATAGGGAACGGTCAGCGCCGCGATCGCCGTCCCCTCCGCGCCGAGCACCGGCGCGGAGAGATTGATGACGCCCGCCGTCTGGGCGCTCGGCATCATCTCGTAGCCGCGTGCGCGGATGAGATCGAGCCGCGCCAGGAATTCCGGCGTCACGCGCCCGTCCGCGCCGCCGTCGCCGACATGCTCGGCGATCATGCGCGCGCGCTCCTGCGGCGGGCGAAAGGCGAGCAGGGCATGGCCCGACCCCGTGTCGAACAGGCCGATGCGCGAGCCGACGCGGATGGAAATACCCCAGTAGCCCGGTGCTTCCTGCTGCGCGATCACCACCGGATTGCCGCGGTCGAACACCACGAGCTGGTTTGCCTGACGCGAGGCTTCCGCAAGCTCGCGCATCACCGGCACGGCGAAGGAGACGAGGCGGCGCACCGGCGCATGCAGCTGGGCGAGGCCGAAGAGCTTGAGCGTCAGCGAGAAACGGTCGCCGTCGATGCGCGTGACGTAGCCGCGCTTCACCAGCCGGTCGAGCATGCGGTAGAATTCGTTCGGGCTGCGGCCGAGCCGCTTGGCGATCTCCGCCTGCGTCAGGCCGCCGTCGACGCCCGCCAGCAATTCCAGGATGTCGAGCCCCTTGTCGAGCGCCGGCGCCCGATAACGATCGTTTTCCGCGTCCGACATGGTCTGCCCCCTCGTAAATGGCGGAATTCACAGGCACAGCGTCTTCGCCCGACAATCTCCCGGCATGGGGATTACGCTTGACGAAAACATGCATTTGCCTTGTATATAAATCGATTACTCATTTATGAGCAATCGATAAGGCAAAGGTCGTTTGCCACCGCCGGCCAAGCCATCGATCACGCAGGGGACGTCCATGACCAAGATCACCAGCCTTCGTTCGATCGACCTGCGCTTTCCCACCTCGCAAAGCCTCGACGGCTCGGATGCGATGAACCCCGATCCGGACTATTCGGCCGCCTACGTCGTGCTCGGCACGGACAAGGCCGGGCTGGAGGGCCATGGCCTCACCTTCACCATCGGCCGCGGCAACGAGATCTGCTGTGCGGCGATCGACGCGCTCGAGCATCTGGTGGTCGGGCTCGATCTTGGCTGGGTGCGCGAAAATCCCGGCCGCTTCTGGCGGCATGTCACCGGCGACAGCCAGTTGCGCTGGATCGGCCCCGACAAGGGCGCGATGCACCTGGCAACGGGCGCGGTGGTCAATGCGGTCTGGGATCTCATTGCCAAGGAGGCCGGCAAGCCCGTCTGGCGCCTCGTTGCCGAGATGAGTCCGCAGGACATCCTCTCCATCGTCGATTTCCGCTACCTGACGGACGCGCTGACGCCGGAAGAGGCGCTCGCCATCCTGAGGAAGGCGGAAGCGGGCAAGGCCGAGCGCATCGCGGCGCTCGAGCGCGAAGGCTACCCCTGCTACACGACCTCGGCCGGCTGGCTCGGTTACGACGATGCGAAACTGCGCCGGCTCTGCCAGGAAGCCGTCGACCAGGGCTTCACGCATATCAAGATGAAAGTGGGCCGCGATCTGGAGGACGACAGGCGGCGCCTGCGCATCGCCCGTGAGGTGATCGGCGACAGCCGCTTCCTGATGATCGACGCCAACCAGGTCTGGGAGGTCGGGCAGGCGATCGACTGGGTGAACGCGTTGAAGCCCTACAAGCCGTTCTTCATCGAGGAGCCGACGAGCCCGGACGACATCGCCGGCCACAAGGCGATCCGGAAGGCCGTGCACCCGGTGAAGGTGGCGACGGGCGAGATGTGCCAGAACCGCATCGTCTTCAAGCAGATGATCGCCGGCGGCGCGATCGACATCGTGCAGATCGACGCGTGCCGCATGGGCGGGCTCAACGAGGTGCTCGCCGTGCTGCTCATGGCGGCGAAATACGGCCTGCCGGTCTGGCCGCATGCCGGGGGCGTGGGCCTGTGCGAATATGTGCAGCATCTCTCGATGATCGACTATGTCGCCGTCTCGGGCACGAAGGAGGGCCGGGTGATCGAATATGTCGACCACCTGCACGAGCACTTCATCGATCCGTGCCGCATCCGCAATGCCGCCTACATGCCGCCGTCGCTGCCGGGCTTTTCCATCGAGATGAAACCGGAATCGATCGAAGCCTATACGTTCCGGCCGTAGGAAAACAGGCCCCAAGACCTTTCAATCCGGCGCGGCCTTGCTAGTTTTCCTGTTCCAGCCACGGGAGAAAACGGATGAAGATCAGCGCACGCAACCGCTTCAAGGGCAAGGTCGTCGAAGTCGTCCTGGGCGCGACGACAGCCCACGTCCGCATCGATATCGGGGGATCGGTCATCACCGCCTCGATCACCAACGATGCGGTGAACGAACTCGGCCTTGCCGCCGGCCAGGAAGCCTATGCGCTTATCAAGGCATCGGACGTGATGGTGGCCGTGGACGATTAATCGCCGATCTTCTTGCACATATGCGCCTGGCCGGCCTGGAAATCGCCCGGCTGCGGCGGCGCTATCGGCTTGAAGAGCGTGCGGTCCGGCTTCAGGTCGATCAGCGGCGTGCCGTCGAGGCAATCGAGGCCCCGCACGAAGAGGCGGCCACCATCGACCTTTTCCAGAAGGACGATCGACGTGCCGATCGGATTGGGCCGCACCGGCGAGCGCAGCGAGAAGGTGCCGTAAACCTCGCCGTTCGAGGCCGGGCTCTGCAGCACGAGGTCGCGGCGCGACTGGTGCAGCCAGTAGAGCACCTCCAGCCGCTCGAAACGCTCCACGCCCGCAAGCGCCTGCACCCAGGGGTCGAAAATCTCGATCGTGCAGACCGGCCCGTCATGGCGCCCCTGCCGCGGCGTCTCCATGCGGGAGGTCCAGGGGGCCGAGATCCGGCCGATGAAGACGAGTTCCGCGTCCGCCGCCGCCGGCGGCGTGACCGCAACCTCGTTCTGGCGGATTTCGTTCAGCCGGACCATGCGCCTCTCCAATCGGTATATTCCCTGAAATACGACGATAGCGTCCGAAGGCACCCGTTGAAAGATATAAATTCCGATATATCTTGACTTTCGATATATCGTGATTTATATCGAAATCATGAAGCACAGAATGGGATGCGGCCCTTACCGCCACTTTTCACCTCCCGACGACAGGTCGGGTCCTTTCCATCGCGGCCGGCATCACGGCCGGGGCGGCCGGCATGGCGGACGCCTCTTCGACTACGGCGAGCTGCGCCTTCTCCTGCTCGCCATCATCGCCGACGCGCCGAGCCATGGCTATGAGCTGATCAAGACCATCGAGGACCGCTTCGGCGGCAGCTACAGCCCGAGCCCCGGCGTCATCTACCCGACGCTGTCCTGGCTGGACGACATGGGATACGCCGTGATCGAACCGGCTGAGGGCGGGCGCAAGCGCTACAGCATCACGGCGGAAGGCAGGGCTTTCCTTGCCGCCAACCGCGCGGCCATCGACGAACTCATGGCCCGCGCCGGCGGCAGGGGTCCCGGCGGGCGCGAGGGCGTGCCCGCGCCCGTCGTCCGCGCCATGGAAAACCTCAAACTCGCCATGCGGCTGCGCTTGCGGCGCGGAGACCTCAGCGACGAAGCGGCCGAAGCCATTGCCGCAGCCCTCGATCTTGCCGCCGGCACCGTGGAGAAGAGCTGATGACCACCCTTAACAGCAAAGCCGCCGTTCCCACCGGGCACGCGAGCCGCTACCTGCAACAGCTCTGCAAGCACTTTGCGCACAAGCGTCCCGTCACCTTCGACGAACAGGCGGGAGAGATTTCCTTCCCCATCGGCGACTGCCGGTTGAAGGCAGAGCGCGACGCCCTCTTGATCGACCTCACCGCGCCGGGCGCGGACGACCTGGAGCAGTTGAAGGACGTGGTCGTGCGCCACCTCGTCCGCTTCGCCTTCCGCGAGGAACTGCGGATCGACTGGCAGACCGGCTGATCAGCCCGGGCCGGCGGCCTCCGAATTCCGCCGGCGCCATTCCGTCGGAGAAAGGCCCGTGCGCTTGCGGAAGAAGCGGGAGAAATAGGCAGGATCCTCGAAACCGATCTCCCAGCCGATGTCCTCCACCGGGCGGATAGTGAAGCGCAGCAGGCGCTTGGCCTCCAGCAGGCGCCGCTCCAGCACCATGCCCTTCACCGTCTGGCCGAAGACCGTGCGCGCCGCCTTGTCGAGAAGATGCGGCGTCGTCGCCAGCGCCTCGACATAGCGGCCGACGGGCCAATCCTCCCTGTAGTGGCGGTCGATGGCCCGGCGCAGTTCCAGCCCGAGCGCGAGCGAAGGCGAGGCCGCCTCGAAACCGACATTGCCGCCCAGGCGGGCCATCATCGACAGCACGACGCCGATCAACCCCGCCAAGACACGCTCGCCCGCCGCCGCCTCGCCGCGATATTCCTCCATCACCATGCCGAGCAGGGCACCGATCCGCGCCCAGCCCGGCGCCCCAGCCTTGCCGGTGAGCAGCACCGGCGCATCGAGCGCGAGATCCACCTGCGGCGCCATGGCCCGCAGGAGGTCGTCCGAGATCGAGACGACGATCGCGTCCGACTGCTCGCCGACATCGAATCCATGCACCACGTTGCTCGGCACGAAACTGATCGCCGGAGCGGAAAAATTCCAAGTACGGTCTTCGATCTGATACCGGCCCCCGCCCTGGAACCAATAAGTGATCTGTCCCATCAGCGGATGTTTGTGCGGCGCCACGCGGCCGAAATGCAGGCCCTTGCGTTCCATGACGGTTTCGACATGCAGGAAACCGACGTCGAGCGCGCGGCTCGGCTCGCCGTAGACGAAGAAGGCAGGGACCTCGTTGCGCGTGCTCATACCGGAAAAAGTACCAGCGAATTGGCTGGTTTGTCCATGGCGCGCCGCCCGCCTCCGACTTAGCGTTCGTCAGGATTTCGAGGAGGAGATACCCATGCGCGCGGAAGAGCATCGCAACGACAGGACCCGGCCGTTCACCGGCGCCGAATATCTCGCGAGCCTGCGCGACGGGCGCGAAGTCTATATCAACGGCGAGCGCATCGCCGACGTCACCAGCCACCCCTCGATGCGCAACTCGGCGCGCTCCATCGCCCGCATGTACGATGCGCTGCACGATCCGAAGCGTCAGGAAAGGCTTACATCCCCGACCGACACCGGCTCCGGCGGCTACACGCACAAATATTTCCGTGTCGCCCGCTCCTCGGCCGATCTCGTCGCCCAGCAGGGCGCCATCGCCGACTGGGCACGCATGTCCTACGGCTGGATGGGACGCACGGCGGATTACAAGGCCGCGCTGATGAACACGCTCGGCGCCAATGCCGACTGGTACGGCCCGTTCAAGGACAATGCGCTCGCCTGGCACAGGCGGGCCCAGGAAAGCGTGCTCTTCATGAACCACGCCATCGTCAATCCGCCGATCGACCGCCACAAGCCGGCCGACGCCGTCAAGGACGTCTTCGTGCACATCACCAAGGAGACGGACGCGGGCATCTACGTGTCGGGCGCCAAGGTCGTCGCCACCTCCTCGGCATTGACGCATTACAATTTCCTCGCCCAGAGCTCGGCGACCGTCACCGAGGATCCCTCGCTTTCCGTCATGTTCATCGTGCCGATGAACGCGCCGGGGATAAAGATGTTCTGCCGCGTCTCCTACGAGCAGACGGCCAACGCCGAGGGCCATCCCTTCGACTATCCGCTCTCCTCCCGCTTCGACGAGAACGACGCCATCCTCGTGCTCGACAACGTCTTCGTGCCCTGGGAGGACGTGCTCGTGCTGCGCGATGCGGCCAAGATCCTTTCCTTCCACCCGGCTTCCGGATTCATGCACGGCTATTGCTTCCAGGGCTGCACGCGCCTCGCGGTGAAGATGGACTTCCTCGCCGGTCTGCTGGCCAAGGCGCTGCGCGCCACCGGCGGCGACGCCTTCCGCGGCAACCAGGCGATGCTCGGCGAGGTGATCGCCATCCGCCATCAATTCTGGTCCTTCTCGAACGCCATGGCCTACAACCCGATCCCCTGGGCGAGCGGCGCGGTGCTGCCGAACCTGGAAGCCGCGCTCTGCTACCGCACCTTCATGTCGGAGGCCTACCCGAGGGTCATCGACATCGTACGCCGCACGGTCGCCTCGGGCCTCATCTACCTGCCCTCCTCCGCCAGGGATTTTTCCAATCCCGAGATCGACCGCTATCTCGCGCAATATGTCCGCGGCTCGAACGACATGGGCCATATCGAGCGCATCAAGATCATGAAGCTACTCTGGGATGCCACCGGCACGGAATTCGGCGGCCGCCATGCGCTGTACGAGCTGAACTATGCCGGCGCGCCGGAGGAAGTGCGCCTCCAGGTGCTGAAGGGCGCCGAGCGGGGCGGGCGGCTGAAGGAGATGGAGGCGCTCGTCGACCAGTGCATGGCCGACTACGACGAGAACGGCTGGACGGGCGACACCTGGCTCGCGCCGCTCGGCGCCGACGCCGTGCGCAACGCCGCCGAGTGAGGGCAGCGCCATGAACCTCAGCGTTTCCAAGACGGAATTCCGCAATGCGATGGCGCGGGTCTGCGCCCCCGTCAACGTCATCACCACCAAGGGCGCCGCCGGGCGCGGCGGCTTCACCGCCACCGCCATGTGCTCGGTGACGGACGAGCCGCCGACGCTGCTCGTCTGCATGAACAGCCGCTCGGCGCAGACGGGCCTCTTCATCGAGAACCGCCGGTTCTGCGTGAACGTGCTGACCCAGGAGCACAAGACGCTCGCCGCCTCGTTCGCGGGGCGTGAGGCGGACATGGAGGCGCGCTATAGCGAAGCCGAATGGCTGGACCTGCCTTCCGGCAACCAGGCGCTCGCCGATGCCATCGTCTCCTTCGACTGCCGGCTGACGGAAGCGCGGCTCGTCGGCACGCACAACATCCTCATCGGCGAGGTCGTGGACATTCGCTGCCGGCGCGACGGGCATGCGCTGCTCTACTTCGACCGCAACTACGTTCACGTGCCGACGCAGGCCGGCAGCTTCGGCGGCTGACGCTACTCCTCGCCGCCCGCCTTGCCGTCGAGCTTGAGGGCGGCAAGCTCTTCCAGCATGTCGAGGAGCCGTTCGACCCTTTCGGCACCGAAACGGGCGTCGATATCCGCATAGACGCGGCGGGAATCCGGCATCACCTCGTCGATGACCGCCTGCCCGGCCGGCGCGAGCCTCAGCAACACGCGGCGTCCGTCACCCTTGTCCTTGTGCCGGGAAATCAAGCCGCGCTCTTCCAGCGAGCGCAGCATGCGCGTCAGGCTCGGCGCGAGAATGAAAGCCTTTTCCGCGACTTCCGACGCGTCGAGCATACCCGCTTCCGACAGCACGCGCAGCACCCGCCATTGCTGCTCGGTCACGTCGTGATCGGCCAGGATCGGTCGGAAATGGCTCATCACCGCCTCGCGGGCTTTCAGCAGGCCGATCGCCAGCGAGCGCCGGCGGTCGCGCTGCGGCATGTCTTTCGTCTTGTCGGGAGCGTTCATGTCCGCAGGGGCACCGTTCGTCATTCTGCCTCTATCGGCGATTTTTCGGGTCCACGCAATCGAAAGACGGTATCGATCACCGCCCTGCGGCATGCTAGCGTCCGCGCTGCAATCATGCCTACCCGAAAGCCCCGCACGCCATGACATCTGAAAACACGCCCGACCGGGAGTACATCTTCAAACCGGCACCGGTTCCGGTCTTGCCGATCAAGGGCACATCCGCGCTCTTTCCGGTGCACCGCATCTACTGCGTCGGCCGCAATTTTGCAGACCACGCCATCGAGATGGGCCACGATCCGGACAAGGAGCCGCCTTTCTTCTTCCAGAAGAATCCCGATACGCTCGTTCCGCCCGAAAACGGCTTTCCCTATCCTGCTGCGAGCAAGGACGTGCACCACGAGGTGGAGCTGGTCGTGGCCCTGAAAAGCGGCGGCAGCGACATTCCCGCCGACAGCGCGCTCGACTGCGTCTATGGCTATGCGGTCGGCCTCGACATGACGCGCCGCGACCTGCAGGCGCAAGCCAAGAAACACGGCCGGCCCTGGGAGGTCGCCAAGGCCTTCGAGCATTCCGCCCCCTGCGGGCCGATCCATCCCGCCGCCACGGTCGGCCATCCCCGGGAGGGCACGATCCGGCTTGCGGTCAACGGCGCCGTCCGCCAGGACGGCAACCTCAACCAGATGATCTGGAAGGTGCCGGAGATGATAGCCTATCTCTCCCGTCTCTTCACGCTCGCGCCGGGCGACCTCATCTTCGCCGGCACCCCTGCCGGCGTCGGCGCGATCGCGAGGGGCGACGTGATGCAGGCGCATGTCGACGGGCTGGACGGGATCACCGTCATCGTCACCTGACCGGCGGCCGCCAACCTGCGACAGGACGCCACGCGCCATCGCGGGCTTGTTTGATCAACGTCAAAGAAAGCGCGACCCGGCGGGTCTACCTCCTTGCTCATGAACGAGAGACGTTCGTCAGCAAGGAGAATTCCAGTGCATACCATGGCAAAGAGCATCGTCGGCGCGGCAGCAGTCATCCTGGCGCTCGCACTTCCGGCAGCGGCGGCGGATTTTGAAGTGCATATGCTGAACAAGGGCGCCGAAGGCGCCATGGTGTTCGAGCCGGCTTTCCTGAAGGTCGCCCCCGGTGACACCGTCACCTTCATCCCGACCGACAAGGGGCACAATGTCGAGACGATCAAGGGCATGACCCCCGACGGCGCGGAGGCCTTCAAGAGCAAGATGAACGAGACCTACAAGGTCACCTTCGACAAGGCGGGCGCCTACGGCCTGAAATGCACGCCGCATCTCGGCATGGGCATGGTGGGCGTCGTGGTCGTCGGCGATGCGCCGGCCAATCTCGATGCGGTCAAGACCGGCAAGCTGCCGAAGAAGGCCCGCGAGCGCATGGACGCCGCCATCGCGGCCTTGGGGCTGTAAACTCTTCCTTCGGGGGCGGGGCGGGAACCCGGGACGGAGCGATCCGCCCCGGGTTTTCTTCGACCGCCCGTGAATGCGATGGTGAGCCGGCGAAATGGTCCCGGCTTGTTGCCGGCAGCCGGCCGACTTCCATCTTCTGAATGATATGGATTTACACATTTAATTTTCTAATGGCGCCGCCGCCTGCTAGTTTCGCCTCCGCAAACCAACGGGATAGCGCATGCTGAAACTCGCTTTGCTCTCGGCCTGGCTCTTCCTCGCGGCGCTCTGCCCTCCCCTTCTTGCCGCCGATGACGCCATGGATATTCGACTACACAAAGCGGCCGCGGCCGACGACGTCACGGCCATCCGGGCACTGCTCGCCGGGGGCGCCGAGATCGACGCCCGGGACGCCAGCGGCGCAACCGCGCTCCTCGTCGCCGCGCACGGCAACAAGGTGAACGCGGCCCGCGCGCTGATCGAGGCCGGCGCCGACGTCAACGCCAAGGACGGCATCGACGACAGTCCCTATCTCTACGCCGGCGCACGCGGCCATCTCGAGATCCTCAAGCTCACGCTTTCCCATGGCGCCGATCTCAGAAGCGTCAATCGCTACGGCGGCACCGCCCTCATCCCGGCCGCCGAGCGCGGCCACGTCGAGACGGTCGACACGCTGATCGAGGCTGGCGTCGACGTGGACCACGTCAACCGCCTCGGATGGACGGCGCTCCTGGAGGCGATCCTCCTCGGCGACGGCGGGCCGCGCCACGTGAAGATCGTCGAACTGCTGATCAAGGCCGGCGCGAACGTCGACCTTGCCGACAATGACGGCGTGACGCCGCTCCAGCATGCCCGGGGACGCGGCTATGGCGGGATCGTGGCGCTGCTGGAGGATGCGGGGGCGAAGTAACGCCGCTCCCAGGAACAAGGCGGAGGCCAAATCCGCCGAAAACACCGGAAACACTCAAGACAAAGGGCCTGAGACGATGCAACGAAGCTACTATTCCTCTCTCGGCGGCCATCCGCCGCAGAGCGACCTCCTGACCGGCCGCGCCGTCTTCACGCAGGCCTACGCCGTGATCCCGAAGGGGGTGATGCAGGACATCGTCACCAGCTACCTGCCCTTCTGGACCGACACGCGTTGCTGGGTGATCGCCCGCCCCCTTTCCGGTTTTGCCGAGACCTTCTCGCAATACGTCATGGAGGTCGCGCCGGGCGGCGGCAGCGACCGGCCCGAGCAGGATCCGCAAGCCGAAGGCGTGCTCTTCGTCGTCGACGGCGACGTGGAGCTGACGCTGCCAAGCGGCAGGCATACCCTGCAACCGGGCGGCTATGCCTTCCTGCCGCCCGGCCTGCAATGGTCGCTGCACAACCGCTCGGGCGCCCATGCCCGCTTCCACTGGATCCGCAAGGCCTACGAGGCGGTCGACGGCCTCGATCATCCCGAGCCGCTGGTCCTCAACGAAAAGGACGTCGCCCCGGCCGCCATGCCCGGCACGGAAGGGCGCTGGGCGACGACGCGTTTCGTCGACCCGTCGGATCTGCGCCATGACATGCATGTGACGATCGTCACGCTCCAGCCTGGCGCGGTCATTCCGTTCGCGGAAACCCACGTCATGGAGCACGGCCTCTATGTGCTGCAAGGCAAGGCCGTCTATCGCCTCAACCAGGACTGGGTGGAGGTGGAAGCGGGAGACTTCATGTGGCTGCGCGCCTTCTGCCCGCAGGCCTGTTATGCCGGCGGCCCCGAGCCGTTCCGCTACCTGCTCTACAAGGACGTCAACCGCCACATGGCGCTGAAACCCTTCGGCTCGCGCCGCTAGGCATCGGCCGGCCCCTCAACGAACCCGCGCCCGGCCGGCGCGGGTTTTTCGTTCAGCCGCAGAGGGCATCACCTGCCCGCAGCGCATCGGCCCGTCATGCCCTATCGCCATCATCGGCTTGAATCATGCGCAAATTGGATGTTGAGATAGACGGTATTCCGAGTTTCGATGGAGGTGTCATGCTCGACCCGCGCCTGCTCCGGGCCTTCGTGGCGATCGCCGACGCCGGCAGCTTCACAACCGCGGCCGACCGGCTCCACATGACCCAGTCCACCATGAGCCAGCAGATCGCGCGCCTGGAAGAGGCGGTCGGGCGCGAGCTGGTCGACCGCGCTGCCCGCCCCGTACGCCTGACTGTGACGGGCGAGCGGCTGCTCGGCCACGCGCGGCGCATCCTTGCGCTGCAAAACGAGGCGATGGCGCTGGTGGCGGAAACCTCCGGCACGACCTCCGTCCGGATCGGCATGCCGGACGATATCGCGACGCCCGAAATGGCCCGCGCCTTCGCCGCCTTCACCAAGCGCCACAAGGAGGCCCGTCTCGACGTGACGACGGGGCTGCGCTCGGATCTCACGCGCCGCTACCGCTCCGGGGAGCTCGACATCGTGGTGCTGAAAGAAGACACGCCGAGCGCCGACAGCTGGGCGAGCTTCGAGGAGCCGATCGCCTGGTTCGCGGCCATGGATGGGACCGGCGACCTGCCCGATCCGGTCCCCCTCGTCACCTTCCCTCCGGGCGGTCTCTATCGCGACGCCATGTTCGAGCGGCTGGAGCGTGAGCGCCGGCGCTGGTACGTCGCCTTCACCTCGGCAAGCCTGCGCAACGTCCTGATGGCCGTCGAGGCGGGCCTTGGCCTCTCGCTGCTTCCCGTCGACGCCACGAAAGGATGGCGGGTGAAGCCGTTCGCCGATTTCGGCGCGGAGCCGCCGGTTGTCGCCTCGCTTTACTCCTGGGAGCGGAACGGCATCGTCGGCGAGCTTGCTGGCGAGGTGCTCGACATCCTCAAGCGGCATTTTGCGCGGGAACGGCGCCAGCCTTCAGCGTGAGGCGGCGGCCGGGACAATACGATCAGCGAAGCAGGCCCTGCCCGCCATCGATCCACAGGGGAATGCCGGTAATGTGCCTGGCCTTGGAGGAGGCGAGGAACAGGATCGCGTCGGCCACCTCGTCGGCCGTTCCGGGCTTGCCGTGCGAAACGGGAATGTCGCCTTCCGGCCAGACGACGGGAATGCCGGCCTCGCCGGCGCCGCGCTGCTCGGTGTTTTCGTCGATGTTCGTCTCGATGGCGCCGGGACAGACGGCGTTGACGCGGATGCGGGCCTTGCCGAGTTCCAGCGCCAGCTGCTGCACCATCGCGACCTGCGCGGCCTTGGTGGCGGAATAGGCGGTCGCGCCGGGCGTGGAGAAGGTTCGGGTGCCGTTGATCGAGGAGACGACGATGATGGCGCCCTCGCCTGCCTTTCTGAGATACGGCACCGTCAGATGCAGCGTGAGATAGGTGCCGCGCAGGTTGATGGCGATCGTCTCGTCCCACTCATCCGGTTTCAGGTCGTCGATGGGCGCCCAGACGCCGTTGATGCCCGCATTGGCGACCACGATGTCGAGACCGCCGAAAGTGTCGGCAAGCTCCTTGACTGCGGCGCGCATGGACGCCTCGTCCGCCACGTCCGCCTCAAGCACGCGCGCCTCCCCGCCAAGCGAGCGGATTTCCGTCGCGACGGCCTCTATTTCGTTCCCGGTGCGGCTCAGCACGCCGACGCTGGCGCCATGGCGGGCCAGCGCCAGCGCCGTGGCCTTGCCGATCCCCGATCCGGCACCGGTGACGAGGGCGACCTTTCCGGCAAACAGCATGGGCGACTCCATTCGTGTGTCGTGCGACGTGAGGGTTCGGCTCGACAGAAATGCCCGGACCGCGCGTCGGTTCCCCGATTTTTTCGGAACCAAGCGGGACCCCTCGCGTTTGCGTCAATGAGGAAGCCAGCTCGCAGGAGGATAACGTGCGCCAGAAGAAGAAGCCGCTACCACGCAAACCCGCCGTCAACCCGGACGCCGACCTCCGCAACACCCGCAAACGCCGCAATTCCTGGGAGCCGCAGGTGATCGTGCCGCAACAGGTCGACCTGCCGCTCAACCAGCCGGACCGGGATGAGGTGGTCGTTCCCGCCGCCCCGAACGGCCGCAGCCTTATCAACGGGCGCTTCTGAGGGGCACGAGATGCGTGTGAAGGACGTGATGTCCGCTCAAATCGTTACGGTCTCGCCCAATGACACCGCCCAATCGGCCGCCCGGCTGATGCTCGAAACCGAAGTCGGCGCCCTCCCGGTCGAAGTTCCGGGCGTCGGCGCCATCGTCGGCATCATCACGGACCGCGACATCGTGGTGTCGGTGCTGGCGCGGGGACTTTCCACCTCCACGGCCATCGCCGAATTCATGACCGTGTCGCCCGAAGTCTGTAACGAGAACGACGACACGGCAGCGGTGGCGGCCCGCATGCACGAGCTTGCGGTGCGCCGCCTGGTGGTCGTGAACGACGACCGGCGCGTCGTCGGCATCGTCAGCCTTGTCGACATTCCCGCCGAGAAAGCCGCCGAGGAGGGCCTGCAATGACGATCTTTGCAACCGACCGGCTCTGGGACGAAGCCGTCGTGCTCGAGGGCGACAGGCAGGTCATCCGCGTGCAAAGCACACGCGATGCCCTGCTGTGTCTCAAGAATCATTGGCCGATCGAAGACGGACCTGCGGCATTGACGGCGAAAAGCGTCTGCGAGCAGGGGCTGACGAGTGACGACGACCCGGCATTCGCCCGCCGGGCCTTCATCGAAGCGGCGAAGGAAGCCGGCTTCCGCGTGAACACCTGGACGGCGGCGTAGACCGCTGCCACTCTCGAAGGGACATCATCGTGGACGACGAACGCCAGGAATGGATCAGCAAGCGCGCCTACGTCCTGTGGGAGGCGGAAGGCCGCCCGCAAGGCAAGGACCGCGAACATTGGGAACAGGCCGAGCGCGAACGCGCCGAACTCGAAAGGGTCGCCCTCCCGGAACATTTCAGGAAGAAACGCAATTCGGATGAGGCCGACGCCGCCACGCGCAGAGCTGTCGACCTGACCCGCGACACGCTGTCCGAGGGCAGCGTCGAAAAGCCTTCCGTCCGCCGAGCAGCCGGTCCGTCGAAGGCATCTGCGGTGCCCCCGAGGCCCGCCCTATCATGAGAAAGGAAAAGTCATGCCCTCCATCAAGGAAGCACGCATACTCATTCTTGCCACCGACGGCTACGAGCGTTCCGAACTGCGCGTGCCGCTCGACGAACTGAAGAAACGCGGCGCGGCGGTGAAGATCGCCTCGCTGGAAAAGCGTCCCATCAAGAGTTGGGACGAGAAGGACTGGGGCGACACGGTCGATGTGGACCTCACTGCCGAGGAAGCGTCGTCCAAGGATTTCGACGCCCTGGTGCTCCCCGGCGGGCAGATCAATCCCGACGTTCTGCGCAAGGACGAAAAGGCGATGCGCGTCGTGAAGGATTTTCTCGACTCCGGCAAGGTCGTGGCCGCCATCTGCCATGCGCCGTGGCTGCTCGTCGAGGCCGATGCGCTGCGCGGCCGCAAGGCGACGTCCTATGCGTCGATCCGCACCGACCTGAAGAATGCCGGCGCCGACTGGCGCGATGAAAAGGTCGTGACCGACAAGGGCATCATCACGTCGCGCTCGCCGGAAGACCTCGATGCCTTCGTGGCCAAGATCGTCGAGGAAATCGAGGAAGGCCGCCACGAACGCCGCGCGGCCTGACCATCCTTTTCCACGCTACTGCGACGCCGGCTGCGCCTTGCGCGCAGCCGGCGTCTTCCTGCGCGCAGGTCGACGCGCTGCGTTCTTCCGGCTTTCGAGGAAACGCAGCAAGCGCTCCTCCTCCGCCCGCAGCCCCGCAATGTTGAGCGCAGGGCGGCGAAGCGCAAGGCGCAGGGCCTCCGGCGCGTCGGCAAGCGCGATGATTTCCGGATGGATGTAACTCGAGCGCGCGATGGCCGGCGTATTGTGCAGGATCTCCGCGGCGGCCGCCGCCATGTCCTTGATGACGGGCCGCCTGCCTTCCTCGACCGCATGGCGGGCGGTGGAGAAGGCGGCAAGGCTGCCGGCCCAGGTGCGGAAGGTCTTTGCGGAAACGACGGTGCCGGAAATATCGGCAAGGTAGGCGTTGAGCCGGCCGGAATCGATCGACCGCACCAGGTTCGCCTCGTCCTTCCAGACGAAAAGCTGGCGGCCCGGCAGGTCGGCGCAGTCCTCCAGCAGGCGCTGCAGGCGCGGATGCTTCAGCGTGCGGCGCACCCGCTTGCCGCCCTTGGCGGTGAAACGCAGCTCTATGCGGCCATCGGCGAGCGAAACATGGCGCTTCAGAAGCGTCGTCGCGCCATAGGTCTTGTTCTCCTCGGCATAGGCCCGGTTGCCGACGCGAAGCTGCGCCTCGTCCAGCAGGACCGTGATCGCCGCCAGCATCGCGTCGGCCGTGCCGGGCGGGCCGTCGAGGTCGCGCCGCACCGCGCGCCGGATTCTCGGCAGCACCCGGGCGAAGGCGATGAGCTGGTCGAACTTGTCGCCGCTCTTGAGCGCCTGCCAGTCGGCGTGATAGCGATACTGCTTGCGGCCCCGCGCATCGTAACCGGTTGCCTGGAGATGGCCGTTGTCCTCGATGCATATCCAGACATTCTCGTAGGCCGGCGGCAGGCCGAGGGCGGCGATGCGCGCCTTCACCGCGGCATCCCGCACGAGCGAACCGTCCGGCAGGCGATAACAGAAGCTGCGGCCCGTGCGACGGCGCCGGATTCCGGGCTCGCTGTCGGAGACATAGACGAGACCGGTCTCCTTGAGATCCTCCGGCGCCATGTCGGATGCTAGACCGCCGGCTCGAAAACCGCGACGCTGGCGCCATAGACGATGGCCGGGCTTTCCGCGGGGTGGTCGGTAAAGGCGCCGTCCTGCGCGCCCGTATCGAGCACCCGCTTCCAGGCCGTGATGCCATTCACCTCCGGCAGCGTCACCTCGCAGTCGCCGCCGGCGTTGCAGACGAGGAAGAGCTGGTCCAGCCCCTCTCCGTTCGCCGGCTTGCAGAGGAAGAGGCCGAGCGCCCTCAGATCGCCGTCCTTCCAGGCGGCATCGTCCATGAAGGCGCCGTCGGGCCGATACCAGGCGATCTCGATCGTGCCGTCCTCCGCCGCCTCGCCCGTCAGGAAGCGTTCCTGCCTCAGCGCCGGATGGGCCTTGCGGAAAGCGATGGCGCCCTTGCAGAAATTCAGGAACGGATCGTCAAGACCGCTCCAGTCCGTCCAGCCGATCTCGTTGTCCTGGCAGTAGGCGTTGTTGTTGCCGTTCTGGCTGTTGCCGAGCTCGTCGCCGCCGAGCAGCATGGGCACGCCCTGGCTGAGCATCAGCGTCGCGATCATGTTGCGCCGGCGGCGGTCGCGGGCGGAAAGGATGCCCTGGTCGTCCGTCGGTCCTTCGACGCCCATATTGTGCGAATGGTTGTCGGAATGGCCGTCGCGATTGTCCTCGCCGTTCGCCTCGTTGTGCTTGCCGTCGTAGGAGACGGTGTCCATGAGGGTGAACCCGTCATGGGCGCTGAGCAGGTTGACCGAGGACGTCGCGCCGCGATCGGAATGGTTGAACTGCGGCGCGGAGCCCGTGAGGCGCGCCGCAAGCCGGGATACCAGCCCGCCGTCGCCCTTCCAGAAGCGGCGCACGTCGTCGCGGTACTTGTCGTTCCACTCGCGGAACGGATGGGGAAAGCCGCCGACCTGATAGCCGCCGTCGCCGACGTCCCACGGCTCGGCGATCAGCTTCACCCCGGACAGGATCGGATCCTGGCGGATCGCATCGAAGAACGTGCCCGCGCGGTCGAACTCGATGTGCCGCGTGCGGCCGAGCGTGCTGGCAAGGTCGAAGCGGAAGCCGTCGACATGCATGACGCCGACCCAGTAGCGCAGGCTGTCGAGCACCATGCGCAGCACCATGGGATGGGCGATGTTCACCGTGTTGCCGGTGCCGGTCGTATCGTAGGTATGGCGCGGATCGTCCGGCGAGAGGCGATAGTAGCTGAGGTTGTCGAGGCCCCTGAAACTCAAGGTCGGGCCACGTTCCGAACCTTCGGCCGTGTGATTGTAGACGACGTCCATGATCACCTCGATGCCGGCGGCATGGAAGCGTTTGACCATGGTCTTGAACTCTGTGATGGCGCGGCCGGAAAGGAAGCGCGGCTGCGGCGCGAAGAAGCCGAGCGTCTGGTAGCCCCAATAGTTGCGCAGGCCCTTTTCCAGGAGATGGCGGTCGTCGGGGAAATACTGGATCGGCAGGAGCTCGACGGCGGAAATGCCGAGGTCCACGAGATGTTCGATGATCGGGTCGCTCGCCATGCCCATGAAGGTGCCGCGAAGCTCCTCCGGCACGCCGGGATGGCGCATCGTCATGCCGCGCACGTGCGCCTCGTAGATGATCGTCTCCGTCCAGGGCCGGCGGATGGCGGCATCGCCCGCCCAGTCGAAATCCGGGTCCTGCACCACGCCCTTGACCATGAAGGACGCGCTGTCCCGCTCATCGAAGGAAAGGTCGCCGTCCGGATCGCCGATGCGATAACCGTAGAGCGCATCGTCCCAGGTGATCTCGCCGAGGACCTGCTTTGCATAGGGATCGAGCAGCAGCTTGTTCGGATTGAAGCGGTGGCCGGCCTTCGGGTCGTAGGGTCCGTGTGCCCGGTAGCCGTAGACGGTGCCGGGCTTCAGCCCCGAGATATAGCCGGACCAGACGTCGCCTTCGCGCTTGGGCAGCGGCAGGCGCGCGGTCTCTTCCTTGCCGTCCTCGCTGAAGAGGCAGAGCTCCACCTGTTCGGCATGGGCGGAGAAGACGGCGAAATGCGTGCCCTCGCCGGTGAATTCGGCGCCGAGCTCCGGCTTCATGAAGTCGAGTTCGGAAAATGAGTAGCTCATGCGATCGGTCCCCTTCGGTCGAGCAAGTGGCCTCCCCAGAATGAACATGAGAAGCGGCCTCCTGGAATGAAGGCCGCTTGCCAGAGCACGAAAATGCGATGGTGCAACGCGAAAAGACACGGATTGTTCCGGAACTTTTTAGCCGCCGCCCGGTTCCGACCCTCGGTTGAACAGCAGGAGAGGACGGGGATGACACAGCCATCGACGACGCCGAGAACCTGGGGACCGAGCGTATTGAAGGATGGCAGGGTGCGGTTCCGTCTCTGGGCTCCCGCCGAAAAGGCCGTCACGCTTCTTTCCGGCGGGCGGGAGATCGCCATGCACCGCGCGGATGACGGCTGGCATGAGGTCGAGACGGACCTTGCCCGCCCCGCAGAAACCTACGCTTTCCTGCTCGCCGACGGCTCCATCATACCCGACCCTGCCTCCCACGCCCAGGTGGGCGGCGTCGAGGGGCCTTCCGTCATCGTCGACCACACCGGTTACGAGTGGCAGAACCTTGGCTGGAGGGGACGGGCCTGGGAAGAGGCGGTCGTTTACGAGCTGCATATCGGCACATTCACGTCCGAGGGCACGTTCCGCGCCGCCATCGGCCGCTTGCCGCATCTGCGCCATGTCGGCATCACGGCCATCGAGATCATGCCCGTCGCCCAGTTCGCCGGAAGCCGCGGCTGGGGTTACGACGGCGTCCTGCACTATGCCCCGCATCCCGCCTACGGCACGCCGGACGATTTGAAGGCGCTCATCGATGCGGCGCACGGCCATGGCATCATGGTGCTGCTCGATGTCGTCTACAATCACTTCGGCCCGGTCGGGAATGTCCTTCCCCGCATCGCGCCGCCTTTCTTCCATCCGGAGCGCCATACGCCCTGGGGCGCGGCGCTGGCCTTCGAGCAGGAGGCGGTGCGGCGGTACTTCATCGAGAACGCGCTTCACTGGATCGTCGACTACCGCTTCGACGGCCTGCGCTTCGACGCGACCGAGGAGATCGAGGATGAAAGCGAAAGGCATGCCCTGATCGAAATGGCGGAAACGATCCGGCAGGCCGTGCCGGACCGCCAGGTCCACCTCGTCGTCGAGGACCAGACGAGCCGCAAAAGCCTGCTGAACCGCGACGGTGGCATCGTGCACCACTACACCGCCGGCTGGAACGACGAATTCCATCATGCGCTCCACGTCATTGCGACGGGAGAAAGCCGGGGCCACTACGCGCCTTTCGCGCAAAACACCGACGAAATCCTTCGGGAGGCGACGGCCAAGGGCTTCGTCCATACGGACCGCACGAAGGACCGGGTCGGCCCGCCGCCGCAGGATCCCCTGCCGCCGCAGGTCAACGTCAACTTCCTGCATAACCACGACCAGGTCGGCAATCGCGCTTTCGGCGAAAGGCTGTCGACCCTCGTCGATCCCGCGCTCCTCAACGTCATGACGGCGCTCCTGCTCCTCGCCCCGGCGGTGCCCATGCTCTTCATGGGCGAGGAATACGGCGAGCAGCGGCCTTTCCTGTTCTTCGCCGATTTCGGGGGCGAACTCGCCCAGGCGATACGAAAGGGCCGCGAGGCGGAAGCGGAGAACTTCGGCGGCATGCCCGAGGGAAAGACGGTGGCGGACCTTCCCGATCCCATTGCCGAAGAGACGTTCCGCCGCTCGAAGCTCGACTGGCCGCGCGCCGATTCTCCCGACGGCCGGCGGCAGATGGGCTTCGTGCGTGAACTGATCCGGCTGCGGCAGGCGCATGTCGCGCCGCTGCTGGCCGGCCCCGGAACGGCCGAACCGCATGTCCTGCCTTCCGAAGACGGCGTCCTCGCCATCGACTGGCGCTTTCGGGACGCAACGCTCGGCATCCGCGCCAACCTGACGAACGAGCGCAAGCCCTGGCCGGCGATCGCGGGCGATGCGATCTTCGAGCTTTCCACGGGGGGCACGGCCGGTCCGTCGTTCGTCGCCGCCGTCGACCGGTCGCCGCGATAGGGCGGGAACCAACATGCCCCTCATCTGTTCTTAGACGAAAGGTTGAGCGAGAGGTCCCCCCAATGCATATCGGTGAGATCATGACCCGCAATGTCCACCTCGTCCGACCGGAGGAGACCTTGCAATATGCTGCGAGCCTGATGGCGGAATGGGACATCGCCTTCCTGCCTGTGGCGGATGCGAGCGGCCTCGTGGGGACGCTGACGGACCGGGACATCATCCTGCGCGCGGTGGCGCCCGGACTGGACGCGGAGACGACCAAGGTCGCCGACATCATGACGACCAACATCACCTATTGCTACGACGACGAGGAGGCCGCCGGCGTGCTTGCCAACATGCAGTCGCTGCACCTTCGCCGCCTTGCCGTGCTCGACCGGCAGAACCGCCTGTCGGGCGTCGTTTCGCGAACCGATTTCGCCCGCCACCGAATCTGAGGCCGCCGCTGGAACAAATCGTGGGGAGGGCACGTTGCGCACCGCCGTCATCGTACCTTCCAGGGCCCCATGAAACTTCCCCGCTCGACCTATCGCCTTCAATTCCGCAACGGCATGGACTTCGAGGGCGCGCGCCGGCTTCTGCCCTATCTGGAACGGCTGAGTATCAGCCACCTCTATGCCTCGCCGGTCATGACGGCGGTCGGCGGATCGACGCACGGATACGATGTCACCCGCACGGACGAAATCGACCCATCCCTCGGCGGCCTCGAAGGCTTGCGCCGGCTGGCGGGCGATCTCCACGCGCGAGGCATGGGCCTCATCCTCGACATCGTGCCGAACCATATGGCCGCGAGCCTCGAAAACCCGTGGTGGCGAAGCGTCATCGCCTGGGGCGCGGAAAGCCCGTTCTCCACCTATTTCGATATCGACTGGTCGGAGAGGCTGACCCTGCCCTTTCTTGGAAAGGACTTTGCCGAGGAACTGTCGGACGGCGCCATCCGCCTCGCGCTCGACCCGAAGCACGATGCCCTCGCGCTCCGCTACTACGACAGCTTCTACCCCTTGCACCCCGGTACCTACCGGCAGGTGCTCGACGGGCATGAGGAACTGGAAATAAAGGCAAGCCCGCGGGATGACCCGCAAGGCACGGCGGTCCTGTTCCGCGCGCTTGCTTCCGAAGGTGCCCGCGCGGCACTGGAAGCGTTCCTCGACGGCATCTCCGTGGATTTCGCGCGGATCGCCGCCATCCATGCGGCGCAGCCCTGGCAGCTGACGGATTGGAAGACGGCGAGCCGGCACCTCAGCTATCGCCGTTTCTTCGAGATCGCCGGCCTCGTGGGCCTGCGCGTCGAGTCCCCGCCCGTCTTCGACGACAGCCACCGTCTGGTGCTGGACCTTGTGCGCGAGGGAACGGTGGACGGCCTGCGCATAGACCATGTCGACGGCCTTGCCGACCCGCAGGCCTATCTCGAGCGCCTGCGCGCCGCTGCGCCGGATACCTATATCGTCGTCGAGAAGATCCTGGAGAAGGAAGAGCCCTTCGCCGCCCATTGGCCGGTCGAGGGCACGACGGGCTACGAATTCATCGCTTCCCTCGCCGATGCGCTTGTCGACGAGCACGAAGGCGGCCGTCTCCTGCAGGCGTTCCATCCCCTCAGGAGCAAGGAGCACCAGGGCACCTACGCGCAGGAAAGGCAGGCGAGCAAGCAGCAGATGCTTGCGGAAAATTTCGAGGGCGAGGTCCGCCGCCTCACGACGTTGGCGAAGGACATGGCCGATCGATCCCATGCCCATCTCTCCCGCGACGCTCTTGCGGAGGCGATCTGCGCCATGATCGCCGCTTTGCCCGTCTACCGGACCTATATGACGGCGACCGCCGGCGCGGATGCACGCGACCGGCAGTTGCTCGCCGCCGCGCGGCAGCGGGCGCAGGACGGCGCGAGGCCGCAGGTGCGCGAGGCGATCGACTTCATCTGGGAACTGTTCGTCGACGACAAGGCATGCGGCGCCCAACCGGGCTGCCCCGAACTTCGCATCCGCTTTCAGCAGCTCAGCGGGCCGATCATGGCGAAGGCGCTGGAAGACACGCTCTTCTACCGGGAGAATGCCTTCATAGCCCTGAACGAGGTGGGCGGCGACCCCGGAAAGCCGACGGGCGGCCCCGCCGCCTTCCACGCGGCCATGCAGGCGCGCGCGAAAACACTGCCGCACGGCCTGTCGGCCACCTCGACGCACGACACGAAACGCGGCGAGGATGCGCGGGCGCGGCTCTATACGCTGAGCGAGGCGCCGGACGCATGGATCGCGGCAACGCGGCGCTGGACTGACCTCAATGCGCGTTTCCGCCGGATGCATGCCGGCCGTACGGTTCCCGAACCGGACGTGGAATGGCTGATCTACCAGTCATTGGCCGGCGTCTGGCCGACCGAGGGCCTCGATGGCCGCAAAGCCGTGGAGGCGCTCGAAAAGCGCATGAAGCTCTATATCGAGAAGGCGCTGCGCGAGGCGAAGACCGGCTCGAACTGGAACCTGCCGGATTCCGGCTACGAGCAGAAGGTCGCGGGTTTCGTCGGGGACCTGCTCGGGCACGAAGCCTTCCTCTTTGATTTCGCCGAAACGATTTCCTCCTTCGTGGATGCCGGCCTGATGAACTCACTGGCGCAAACGCTGATCAAGCTGACGGCGCCGGGCATTCCAGACATCTACCAGGGCAGCGAGCGCTGCGATTTCTCCCTGGTCGACCCCGACAACCGGGTGCCGCTGGACGTGGCATCCCTCGACGTGCCACGGCGGCCGCCCGCTTCCCGAACGCATTTCCCCGACTACAAGCAGTGGCTGACCGCGACGGTGCTCGCGGCGCGGAACAGGCAGCCCGAGCCGTTCGCCGGACCATATATCCCATGGGAACCGTCCGATGGCGGCCGCCAGGCATTGGCCTTCCTGCGCGGAACGCCGCAATCCTTCGCCATAACGGCCGCCCCGCGCCTCGCATACGGGAAAACCCGGCCGGACGCCCTCCGCCTGACGGATGACGCCATACGCGGCATCACCCTCTCGGTTCCGCCCGATTTCGAGGGGCGGACCGTACGGTCGCTGCTCGACGGCCGCGTCTTCACGCTCGGCAGCGCGCTGGCGCTTTCGCACATCTTCGAGGACGATCCCGTCGCCCTGCTTCTCGGGCCGCTCTAGGATGGGGACCTGATCAAAGAATTGTCTTTATTGACTGATTCCTTGTCGCTTTGAGTTTCGAAGCGGGAGGCCC